>CAZVLO010000009.1:29823-53309 GCA_964628265.1 uncultured Papillibacter sp. | reverse complement strand
GTGGAGATAAGCGGGATCGAACCGCTGACCTCTTGAATGCCATTCAAGCGCTCTCACGAAGTATCAAGCGTGTAGCACTGGAGCCTGGGCCTCCTATTTTAACAGCAATGGACCAGCTCATTTGTAAAGCTATCAATTCAGTTTTCTCAATATATATGGCTGACTCATCGTGCTATCGTGAGTAAACGCGCTTATCCGACTAGGTGGTGAGTTTCTCGCCTGCTCTGTTCTAGGCTAACCCCGCGGCTGCCTCCATCAGCAAGTAACTATAGGATGCTATGTTTTGCTTACTGGTCCTATTCCTTATCATCGCCCTTAAGATCTTCTACTTTGTCCTCGATTTTTTCTTTCAGGTCTTCGGCTTTGTCCTTGACATCATCAATAATATCGCCGGCTTTGTCCTTGACATCATCGAATACATCCTCCGCCTTATCCTTGACATCTCCGAAAATTTTCCCTAGTTTTTCCTTCAGATCGCCCATATTGTGACCTCCTGTAATAAAAATTGAGTTATATAACCATTCAAATAATACTAGGGTTTATTTTGCGCGTAGTGGCTGCTTTTCTATAAATTTCTCAGGCCAAACAAAATACCCACTATCATCAACAATACCATAGTCCATGTCAGGGGAGCTTTTCATTACCTGGCCACAGATGGATTTTAAATCTTCTATGTTATCGTTATAAGCTATTTCCTTACATCTGCCGGTAGATGATACTTGCATGAGGCGTAATTTAGACATTAAATATCCCTCGCAACATAGAAAAGTAGTTATCTATATTAACACGACTCAACAATGATTATCCTTGCAAAAATAATTCAAAATACATTAATAAATTTCCCGTTTGCTGAAATCATATTGAACGTAACAGAGCTAAGGGATTTTAGCACTTTTAATACATTTATTGGTGATTGCGCACTTAATTGTGGGAATATTGTACACCTTTTTGTTCATAATGTCTATATTCGTTTTGTTGTGACAAAGAATGGGAAATGGTTGAAAGCTAAATTACAATCCTCATACAACAAAAACCATGAGAAATCCTTAATTTCTCATGGTTTTTTGGTGGAGATAAGGAGGATCGAGCTCCTGACCTCTTGAATGCCATTCAAGTGCTCTCCCATATCATCCGGTTTACTACCTAACGAGATTATACTAAATCCAGAACACCATCAGGGGCGCACCATAAACCGTCCCCTTGGCTTTTTATTCGCACATCAGCTTTTCAAATTCATCGAGGCTTTCTCCGAAAACTCTGATAGCATTTTCAACTGTATCAGGCATGGTTAAGTCAATACCTGCAGCTTTAAGCTCATCCAACGGATACATACTCCCACCTGTTGTCAGGAATTTAAGATATTTACTTGCATCACCCGTTTTCAAAATATAATCAGCAATGGCAACTGCGGAACAGAATCCCGTTGCGTACTGATAGACATAGAACGCATTATAGAAGTGGGGTATACGTGCCCACTCGCAATCCTGCAAATCATTGATCTTTGCACCAACATAGTATCTCTCATTCAGTCTGTGATACGCCTTCGAAAGGGTCTCAGCTGTCAGCGCATTTCCACGCTGATACATATCATGCGCCTCGCGCTCAAACTCGGCAAACAACGTCTGGCGGAACACCGTGGTGCGGAATCCTTCAAGAAAGTGATTCAGGACAAAGGCACGGCGTTTTTTATCAGTTTCGCTTTTCAACAGATACTTCGTCAGCAAAACTTCGTTTACAGTGGAGGCAACCTCGGCCACCATGATGCTGTAGTCGTGGTTCGCATAGTCCTGATTTTCGTCAGACAGGAAGGAATGCATCGAATGACCAAGCTCATGTGCCATTGTGAAGGCGTCGTCAAGACGGTTTGAAAAGTTAAGCAGGACATAGGGATGAACGCCATAAACGCCGCACGAGAAGGCGCCTGTCGTTTTACCTTTGTTTTCGTAAATATCCATCCAGCGCTCATCAAAGGCTCGGTCAAGCAACTTAACATAATTCTCTCCGAGAGGTGCAGTAGCCTTCTTGACGAGCACCTTAGCTTCTTCAAGGCTCATCTCCCACTTGATATCGTCGACTATGGGACAGTAAAGATCATACATATTAAGCTCGTCAAGGCCGAGGAGTTTTTTCCGTAGCTTAAGATAACGCTCCATGATGGGCAGGCTGCCGTGGACGGACTCAACAAGGCTGTCATACACAGAAACGGGTACATTGCCCATGAACAGAGAGCGCTCGCAGGCACTGGCAAAGCTGCGGACATCGGCATAATAGCAGTCCATTTTTACACTGCCGGCATACATCGCTGCCCAAGTATTGATATATTTCTTAAACTCGCCGAAATATTTCTCAAATGACTCTCGGCGGACGTCTGCGGAGGAGCTTTCACGGAAAACGGCAAAATTGCCGTGGGTCAACTGTTGCTCATTTCCGTTTTCGTCTTTAATGTTCGGAAACTGCATATCAACGCTCTCAAGCATTGTAAAGCATTTATCGGGAGTTTGTGCCACATCGCCCAGCTTAGCCAGCATTATTTCGCCTTTTTCGTCGAGTGTATGGGTTCTCGAACGATCAATATTTTCGATAATATGGCGATAACCTTTGAGCACATCACTTTCAAGGTAATCCTTGAGCTTCCTCTCAGGAACGGCTAGAATTTCAGGTTCAACAAAAGCAATGGAGGTATTAAGTGCTACATAAAGGTTCGTGGCCCTTTCGGACATTTCCTGATACTTGCTGTCGCCGTTGTCACCGCTTTTAAGGAGCGAAGCATAGGTATAAACAAGCTCCACCTTCCGTAAAGCGGTAAAAATTTGATCTAATCCCGTTTTCATGCTCTCAGCTGATTGGCTGAGAGTGCCGGCGACATCTTCTACCGCAGCGGCAGTCTTTTTTGCCTCAGCGTAAGCTTTATCCCAATCCTCTAAACTTTTAAAAATCCGGCTTAAGTCCCACTTATATTCTTCATTGATTTCATCTCTGCTTCTAAATTCCATTTGAACTTCTACCTTTCAAAATTATCATAAGGGGACGGCTCTCTTGTGCGCTATTCCAAACTTACTCCCCTGAAACTCGTCAGTATTGCATTCTGTCGTATCGAGAGACTTATAGATGGCATATGTTATATGCCACAATCAAAATTAGCACGGATTAGGGAGTATTGTCAACATTTTAGAACACAGGGGAACCGTCCCCCGGTGCATCTTATAGCAAGAAACTCGTTTCCTTATAGAAACGAGTTTCATACGTTTGGTGGAGATAAGCGGGATCGAACCGCTGACCTCTTGAATGCCATTGCTAGGGATTATGTTTTAACGGCTCATTTCTGGTCACGTCTTGTCACGGCAAATCCCTTGTATTTTCTAGGCATTGAGCGCACGTCGATACACAAAATGCATTTATCCCTTGTACGGTCTAAACCTTCGATTTTGATCGAATATACGGAAAATTGTTAGAACAGTGTTAGAACAAGCCCACCATTACAAGATAAGCAAAATACAGGCAGAGTAATAATCTGCCTGTATTTTCTATGATTTGTATTGATTGAAATCATATAAGATGATAACATTTACTTGAAGATATTGGTATACATAATAACTGAGAATGTATAAGGTGGAGTATGTTTTTAATGAATAATATAATCGATATTTTTAGAAACCTAGATATAATAGGACGTTTTTGGTTCTTTATACTTCTTGTAGTACTTATCATTAAGTTATCACTTGCTCAAATCCCTGCATATATAGCAGCAAAGAAGGGATACAGTTTTGTTGGATTTCTTTTCTTTGGTTTATTTTTCTTTTTAATAGCTTTGGTCGTTTCATTACTAATTACAGATAGACTATCACCTTTACCTGTACAAGTGGTTCACCAGTATCCTGAAAAAGGTTCTTTATTTGATAAATTAACGGATTTAAATAAGGCTTATGATTTGGGTCTAATAAATGATGATGAGTATCGAATAAAGAAAGAATCTTATCTCAAAGAATATTGACTTATTAGTTTAATCCTCGGAATAGAGATAATATTCCTCAAATAGAATTATTGTTACAGTTATTTGCCATCGTAGTATAAGGTAATATATGCACCCCTCTTGTCAACGGGCGCGGTGCGGGGTGGAGATTTTCGGCGGTGCCTGTCCCGCCGAAAATACAACCCGTACACGTTGACAACGCTCCCAGTCGCTATACTCACTGGGCGGGTGCTTGCCGTCCCCCGTGGCAAGAACCCCTGCCCAGCGGCGAGCGACCGTTCCCCCATTCTCCATATCCAGTTAAAGAATAAGGCCGCACCAATAACAATGTTGGTGCGGCCTATGTTATTTATTCTCTTTTATTGACTTAATCTCTTCTTCGATCGCAGCTAGGCGTTTTGCTAAATCGTCAGTTTTCTCGCTTGATTGAGTATATTTTTCTGATCTACCCACAAGGTAATCGAGAGATATTTGATATGCATCTGCAAGCCTAATTAAGATGTTTATATGCGGTAGACTTATTTTGTTCTCATATCCTGAGTATGTTGTTGGGTTTATATCTGCAAGATCAGCAATTTCTTTCTGAGAGTATCCGTGTTGCATTCGTACTGCACGTAATCTTTCTGCTATTGCATGCCTTGATTCTTTAGTTTCTCGAATCAAATCAGATGATTGTCTAGCTGCATTTAGTATGTCATCTTTGCTTTTTTTTAGGGCACCTTTTATTTCATCATTGTTTTGTTTTGGCATATGATCATCTCCCCATAAAGAAGAATAGCACGCATTCATTAATTTGTAAAGATAATTCTTAACTAATAATAATTATCCTTGACATTTAACTCCTTCGATGTTACATTCTAATTGTAATCCTTAGAAACTAATAGCAAAGCGTTAGTATTACCGCTTTGTATGTGTACTGTGTACAACACTGAAAGGAGTATTCATATGGCAAGGAGTACAGCAAGCAGGAAATATCAGATTACAATTAACAACCCCTTGGAGCACGGTTTTACTCATGACACTATAAAGAATATATTGAATGCTCATTCAGGCATTGAATATTGGTGTTTGTGTGATGAGATAGGTGCAGAGGGCACGCCGCATACCCATATATATACCGTATTCACCAGTGCGGTCATGTTCACAACCCTGCAAAAGCGTTTTTATGGTGCTCATATCGAATCAGCAAGAGGAAGTAATAAAGAAAACCGCGATTATATCCGTAAAGAGGGAAAATGGTTAGAGGACGAAAAGCGCGGTACAAACCTGATTGACACATTTGATGAATCAGGCGAAATGCCGCCTGACAGAGAAGATGCAAAAAAAGAAACGGTTGAAATATACGAGATGATTAAGAATGGTGCAAGTAACTACGAAATCCTTGAGAAATATCCGAATGCTATGAATAGGATTGATAAGTTAGATCGCGCTCGGCAGACAATCAGAGCAGAGGTGAATAAAAAACTACGCCGTTCCGTTGATGTAACCTATATCTGGGGTGACACAGGTGTCGGAAAAACACGCAAAGTTATGGACGAGTATGGTGATGATAAGGTTTATCGAGTTACCAACTATGACAATCCTTTTGATGGTTATGAGGGCGAGGATGTCATTGTATTCGATGAATTTCACAGCAAAATACCGTTTTCCGAAATGCTCATGTATCTTGATATTTATCCCGTCAGATTACGATGCCGCTATAATGATAAGCAAGCATGTTATACAAAGGTATTCATCATTTCCAACATCCCGATAGAACAACAATATCAAACTATACAGCAAATCAGCCCTAAATCATGGGCAGCATTCTTGCGCCGTATTAAAAGGAATTATCGGATGCTGCCGAATGACAATAAGGGCTTAACCGCCTGGGTGGATGATCCTCAATACGAGGAGGAAAAATTATGCTGAATAAATACCCTGATGTCCTCACTGTCCAGCAGCTTGCCGAAATACTCCGCATCGGCATTAATAAAGCATATGAACTGGTTAACCGTCATGTAATTGGCTACAAGCGAATAGGTCGTAAGATTATAATACCCAAGGCTTGCTTGGTTGATTATCTCGAATCCTCGCGCTACAATATTAGTCTGTAATGGTGGGCTAGTCTAACTGTCGGAAGGAGATTTTGTAAATGACAGGAAGCCTGCAAATTAAAAAAGATAAATACTATATCGTTCTAAATACATATGACGCTCATGGAAACCGTAAACCCAAATGGATATCGACGGGGTTAACCGAAAAGGGAAACAAGAAACGCGTTGAGAAAATGCTCCGTGACACCCTGCGGGAATATGAGGAACGCGAAAAGCTCATAAAGTCGGATATGCTGTTTAGTGATGCCGTCCGTCAATGGCTGAATGATTCCGCAATTCGTGTTGATGCTGTCACACTGCAAGGATATGAAGCATTGGCGAAGGTGCATATACTCCCCTACTTCGATGATCTGCAAATCAAGCTGATAGAGGTTGACCGTCATGTACTGCAAAAATACTTTGACGAGAAGTACCGCAACGGACGCACAGACGGAAAAGGGGGATTATCCCCTGCCAGTCTAAGGCTACACAAGAATGTGTTGTATCAGACGCTGAAGGACGCCGTATTGAACGAGTTGATCTTGTCAAATCCCTGTGAATATGTCACCCTACCGCAAATGCAGCGTTATGAATCCAAGTTTTATACTGCCGATCAGCTGAACGCGTTGCTTGATGCCATTAAAGACGAACCAATATATCCGCTTATCATGATTACATCTGTATATGGTCTGCGACGAAGTGAAGTTCTCGGCTTGAAGTGGGATAGTATCGATTTTGATGCAGGGATTGTCACAATTAAGCACACGGTATCTAAAGTCAGTCAGACGGTCGAAAAGGACAAGACAAAGAACGCATCAAGCCGCCGCAGCTTCCCTTTGCTGCCTGAGATACGCAAGATGCTGCTTGATATCAAACGTCAGGAGAACGAAAACAGGAAGCTGCTCGGTAAAGAATACGCCCTTAACGACTACATTTTCAAATGGGATGATGGGTGCCCTTATTCGCCGGACTTTGTTTCCTACAAATTCGATTGGCTGCTGAATCATTACGGTTTTCCGCATATCCGTTTTCATGAATTACGTCACAGCTGCGCTAGTCTGCTCGTGGCAAAAGGATTTAACTTGAAAGACGTGCAGGAATGGCTTGGGCACTCGGACATAAAGATGACAGCAAATCTCTATTCACATCTTGATGTAGCTCGAAAAAGGAGTATGGCCGATATGTTTGCAAATCAGCTGACAACACAAGCTCCTTGAGTGTTAGAAAAGCTGTTAGAACAGAACGCAAGAAGTCAGAAACAGGCAAAAACAAAGAACCTTGTAACCATTGTGATTACAAGATTCTGTGTTGGTGGAGATAAGCGGGATCGAACCGCTGACCTCTTGAATGCCATTCAAGCGCTCTCCCAGCTGAGCTATACCCCCATATTCTTTTGTGGCGCGTTAGTCATGTTAACACAGGTAATCGCTCTTTGTCAAGACTAAAGCACAATTTCCACAAAAAAACGTCGTCCGGCTTTTTCAGGTGCCGGCGACTGCATCTTCGGGCACTTTGCAGACGTCGACCCAGCCCTTTGCATGTGAATATTTGAAAAGCTCGTCAATCGTCATTTCAATGGCGCTGTTGCTGCTCCCTGCCGCGGGGAAAACAGTATCGAAGCGAAGCATCGACTCGTCGAGATAGACGGGTATCCCGTCCTTGATTCCGAATGGGCAGACGCCTCCGATGTCGTGCCCGACCATTTCACTGGTCTCCTCGGGTGACAGCATCTTGGCCTTAAAATTAAAAAGGTCTTTGAATTTACGATTGTCAACGCGCGCGTCGCCGGCGCAAGCGATCAGCATGCAGCCATTATCTGTTTTAAAGGACAGTGTCTTTGTTATTCTGGCGGGGCTTACGCTGAGCGCCTGCGCCGCCAACTCAACGGTCGCGCTTGATTCTTCAAACTCCAGTATTCTGTCTTCAATCCCAAGGCTTCGGAAATAAGCTCTCGCCATCTCTATCGACATGTTAGGCCTCTGTATCTCAAAATAATATCCGGGTGCTATGTATGTGTATAAAACACCCGATCCCGTTTGTTTTCAATCCGCAGGGTGCCGCCATTTTAGCATAAGGACTTGCCTTCGTCAATGACAACCCGCCTGCTTTATAAAGCCGTATAAGACGCCGGCGCACTTTTAGTGCTTGTAGTTTTATCAACAATGTAATATAATTACGAAGCTGCACTGAAACCACAGAGCGTGTCATCTTACACACAGAACGGAGTTGGATTTATGGTAACGGTCCAGACGGAACACGGATTTATCCGTATTGCCAGCGAAGTATTTACAATCCTTACCGGTATCGCAGCAACGAATTGTTTCGGCGTCAAGGGCATGACGGTACGGTCCGTAACAGACGGTCTTGTTCATCTGCTAAAACGCGAGTCTATGGGCAAGGGCGTCCATATCACATATAATGATAACGGCACCATATCTATCGAGCTTCATATTGCCGTCGACCAGGGTGTTAACATACCGGTCCTATGCAGCAGTATTATCGAAGAAGTCCGCTATAAGGTGACCTCGGCCACCGGCGTCGTGATCAAAAGCGTTGATGTCTTTGTTGACTCGATGTATATTGGCTAGCAAGGGGGAAGCTGTTTGACACATCAGATTAACGGCGCCTTATTCAAAGCGATGATTATCAACGGCGCTGCCGCAATTGATAACCATAAAGGCGAAATCAATGAACTGAATGTTTTTCCCGTACCAGACGGAGATACGGGTACTAATATGAGCCTGACAATGGGCGCCGGCGCTGCGGCGCTCGCTGATTCATCGCCGGGTACGGTCGGCAGAGCAGCCGAAATTACCGCCGGCGCGCTTCTTCGCGGCGCCAGGGGCAACTCCGGCGTTATCCTGTCCCTATTCTTCCGCGGCATCGCACGTCATTTGAAGGATATGGATACTGCGGATGCTCTTGATTTTTCGCGTGCGCTTACAAGTGGTGTTGAGGCGGCATATAAGGCAGTGATGAAACCGACTGAGGGCACAATTCTGACTGTATCGCGCCTTGCCGCTGAAGCAGCCGTCACCGCTGCGGAAAGCAAGAGCGATATAGAAGCCGTTATTGATACCTCAATCAGCGTCGGACAAGAAGCGCTGGACAATACCATCAATCAGAACCCCGTCTTAAAGAAGGCAGGCGTCGTAGATGCCGGTGGAAAGGGTTATCTCTATATCCTTGAGGGAATGCTGAAGTCCCTGAGAGGTGAAATCATCAGCCGCAGCGCCGATGTCAGTGCTGACGCCGCTCCGTCACGGGAAGGCGGCGAAAGAGCTGATTTCTCAAGCTTTGATACACAAGACATTAAATTTGCCTATTGTACGGAATTTATCGTCAGCAGGAAAAATCAGAAAGACGTCAATAATCTGCGTGATTACCTGGATATCCGCGGGGACAGTATTGTCGTCGTCGATGACGATGAGTTGATAAAGGTCCACGTCCATTCAAACGAACCGGGTGTTATCATCACCGAGGCGCTGACCTACGGGCCGCTCATAGCGGTTAAGATTGAAAATATGCGCGAGCAGCATTCCGGCAAGCTTGTGGAGAGCCAGGCCGAAACACGCCGCTCCGAGCAGAATATAGAAACTGATTCAAGCCCGCAGCCTCAAAGCGGCGCGCCGGATGCCGAAGCGGCAGCTGGACTGCCGGCAGAGAGCGAACAGCCGGGTCCCGACGCTGTCAGCGAGCCGCCAAAGAAGCTCGGCGTTGTCGCTGTATGTGCCGGCGACGGGATGTGCAATGTGTTCCGTGACCTCGGCGTCGATCAGATTATTGTCGGCGGTCAGACGATGAATCCCTCCACGGAGGATATTCTGACGAAAATCGAGGCCATAAACGCCGAAGCCGTATTTGTCCTGCCGAATAATAAAAACATAATTATGGCTGCACAGCAATGCGCGCGGCTGACTGAAAAAAAGGTCATTGTCATACCGTCCAAATCCATGCCCCAGGGCATATCCGCCATGATCGCCCTTGATGCGGCAGCGACCATCGAGGAGAACATGGAACTCATGTGTGAGGCGATCAGCCGTGTTCACACAGCACAGATAACGTTTGCCGCACGCGATTCGGAATTTGACGGGCATTCAATCAAGTCAGGCGATTACATCGCGCTTCTGGAAGATTCTCTTGTGGCCACGGGCAGTGAAACCGTCGCGCTTGTAGACACTGTTGCGCTGTCTCTGGCAAAATATAACCCGGAATTTATCACCGTGTTTTCCGGAGCGGATATTGATGAAAACACAACAAGCGAGGTGCTTAAACGCCTGACCTCCGCCATTCCGGACGCCGAGACCTCTGTCGTCTACGGCGGACAGCCGGTCTATTATTTCCTGATATCAGCCGAATAGGCAACCCGCTTGTCGGCAGTTCACAAAGAAAAACAAGACCCGCCGGAAAAAATCCGGCGGGTCAAATGCATTTATATCATCAGGTTTTCGTAACGAGAAATCCTTGAGCCATATCTTTTATCTGCTGAACTGAGGGATATCCCAAAGCCTCATCGACCTTGGAATCCGCCACGACGAGGGCTACATATATTGGCATATCCTGCTTTCTGATAATCCTCTTATATTTTTTAATATCCGTAAGCAGTTTTTTAATGGCATAATCGTAAAGGTCTGGTGTTTTCGCTATCTTGAAGAAAAGCTCCTTGCAGGTTAAAAAAGGGATGAGGACCGTCGGTTCACTTTCCTTCGGGAACACCTCCAGCATCAGCTTGACAAGCTTTTCCCTCTGCGGCTGTCCGAAAGGAAATGCCCATTTCTCATACTCCGCCTGTTCCCTTTCTTGCTGCGCTTTGCTTTTCCAGCTGAAAAGATTAATGTCTCCGAGCGCCATAAAGTAAACCCCCTTAATTGGTTTCTTGTCTCTGGTGCGGGTACTCTTATTATTGTCTGATGATAACATATCCTAATCACATTTGCAACATTTAATGACTGCGGTTTCAAGCGGCGCTGTGTATTGGCCACTTGACATTTTTCATAATAACCCTTAGTAAAATTTGTATTGTTATTCGCATGAAAATAGTGTAAAATATCATAGAGAGATATACATGTACAAATAGTTCAGGAGGCTGTTTCATATGAAATTGTGCAAGTTGATATTCATCGCCGTTGCAGCGTTAGTCGCGGTAGCGGCAGCAATTACAGCAATCGTATATTTTAAAGATGAAATACTGGAACTTTTGGCGGATGTGAAAAATAAAGTCGATCAAAAAAAGTCAATGCTTTTTCACAGCAATGAGTACACCGACTATGCGGATATATAACAGATAACAGAATCTTCGCGGCACATCAGGGGGCAATTCATTGCCCCCTGTTAAATTATCCGAACGCTGACGGAAGGCAGGTGGCCGTCTGTGCACTGTAAGAACGCAAAGTCTATCCTGTCTGCCCGCAACGGCATGAATATATACCGGGGCTGCTCACACGGCTGCATCTACTGCGATTCCAGAAGCCTGTGCTATAATATGCAGCACGACTTTGAGGATATTGAAGTCAAAATCAACGCCCCTTCCCTTCTGGAGGAGGCGTTGAAAAGAAAGCGGAACAAATGCATGATCGGCACCGGCTCAATGTGCGATCCCTATCAGCAGCTGGAGCGTGAGCTTGAACTGACGAAAACGTGCTTTGAGCTGATAGACCGGTATGGCTTCGGCCTTTCCATGATCACAAAATCCGATCTTGTTTTGAGAGACCTCGACCTGCTTAAAAGGATCAACGGGAAGACAAAATGTGTCGTCCAGATGACGCTGACGACATATGATGAGGCTTTATGCAAAATCATAGAACCGAAGGTCTGTACCACCGGACGCCGGGTCGAGGTCCTCCGTATATTAAAGGAAAACGGTATACCGACGGTTGTCTGGCTGAGCCCGATCCTGCCGTTCATAAACGACACGGAGGATAACCTGCGCGGTCTCTTGGGATACTGCGTCGAGGCCGGTGTCTGCGGCATTATCTGCTTCGGATTCGGCGTGACGCTGCGGGAGGGGGACAGGGAATATTTTTATAAAAAGCTGGACGAGCATTTCCCGGGCTTGAAAGAAAAATACATAAAAAAATTCGGGAATACCTACGAAGTCCGGAGCGACAATAACGACGCCCTCATGCGCGTTTTCCGTGAAATCTGCAGCAGAAACGGCATACTTTGTGACAATGCGCAGATATTCGAATACCTGCGTACATTCGAGGACAAAGGCGCGGCGAACCAGCTTTCTTTATTTTGAAACTTACAGGAAAAATGCATAAAGTGCGGTAAATGCGTTAGCTTCTGCCCGATGCGGGCATTAACGCTGCAGTAAAAAATCACGAAACAAAAAGATTCTTCGGGTGTTCGAAGAATCTTTCACTTTATAGCATAATCAGCTCGAGGTTATTCCGTTTTTTCCGCCTCTCCTATTTGCTTGCGGATCGGTTGGTATTCGGAATGCGCAGCCATCATGTTTTCCTGACCGATCTCCTTGAGGAGCTCCTCTCGGATGACTCTGATGTTTTTGGGCGCTTCGATGCCCAGTCTGACCTTATCACCTTCAATATTGATAACGGTAATCACGATGTCATTTCCGATTAGAACGCCCTCGTTTTGTTTACGTGTCAGTACTAACATAATTCAATACCATCCTTGCCTGCCTTTTTGAGCAGCTCCGATACAGGCACGCGAACCCGATATTTCCTGTCGTCCAGTACAATCTGGCAGCCCTTGCTGTTGCGGACATTGATGATAATCGGCGCCGAAAGGTTGATTGTCATGGCGTTTACATTCTTTGGTATCACCAATATGCTCAGCACATATACATCCTTGATCTCCTCAATCGAAAGGGCCTCCACATCATTCTGGGAGATATCAAAAGAGTAGTCGGGACAGACGAGGAACGGATCCATGACCGGCAGCGATATCTCCCGATGGTCTAGCGACTGCAGCCAACTGACCGGTCGGCTGTCCTCATTGGAAAGAAGCGCATATCTCTTGTCTTCCTCCAGACCGGGCAGCCCTTTTTCAAAGGTCAGTATTTTTTTTTCGTCAATTTCGACTTCTCCGAAGTGCGCGGTGGGTATTAACATGATCGTTCACCATACCTTGGCCAAAATATTCCGCAGCGCGGTTACGCTAAATCGCTTCGTCTACTTCCCGGCCAGATTCCGGAGGATATGTATACTCAACGATCTTAAATTTAATATGTGGTTCCTGAGCGAGTGTTATGTCGATGGAGGGCTTCGGCTCAACAGTGATAATCGGTGCCTGATAATCGTCCCACGTGATCAAAACATCGTGAAGCGACCAGTTAATACTGAGTGAGCCGGGATCGCTTTTTACATCCACGGTCGGGTCCACCGCCCTTCCCGACGTGGAGGGCACTTTTATCCTGAGCATTGCCCTTCTGGCTATTTCGGCGATTGGATTGTCTTTGTGGTGGGGTTCTGCAACATAATCACCGTTGTTTTCAATATTCCGGACGGCTTGCCTTGCATGATTAAACGATTGGGCGGCTATCTCCTTTGTCATCGTCCAAATATCTTGAAGGCCTGTATTATTGCGAAGGCTTTCCATATCCACTTTCATCCTGGGATATTCACGGTTGACCTTCATCCGGGCGCGCTGCTGCTGCACGGTATTGATCCTGCGTATTGGCGTTTTGATTGAAAGCCCCGCCATTTGCATCTGGATGCTGAGCCGCGCTAATTGCTGTGATTCAATTTGAAGTCTTCGTATTTTCATACAAATCCTCACGGGACTGCAGTCCGAACGGCACTCTCCCTTTTCTGCAATGATCTCAAATGACTATCTCAAAAAATCTATCAGTGAAGTTCTCAGTATTTCAGCGCCACCCGCCAGCGCTGCGTTGTAAACAGTCTGCGCTTCCGTCAGGTTAATAATGGCTTGCGCCATGTCCACATCCTCCGCGTCTGACCGCATCTCCGTGTAGTTGAGCTCACTGGAATCGTACCGGCCGCTCATGAGCGTCATCCTGTTCTGTGTGGCACCTATTTTTGTCTGTATCATAAGGACATTGGACTGTGCGTTCTGGAGCGAGGTGATCATTTTTGATATATCTTCCGGATCGGCTTCGCCGCTGCTCAGCATGGAAACAGCCTTCCCGAGTATATGATAGATATTATCCCCTCCGACACCCAAAAGATCAAGGCCGGTAATGGTCACGTCAACCGTCTGAGATGTCCCGATTTGCATTTTCATTCTGCTTTCCGATTCCCCCGGGATCTGCACGCTTATCACATCGTCAAGACCGAACAGATCGGTCATCGCCGTATCGAGCGCTAATGTCTCCGCCGTGAGTTTATTAGGTCCAAGAGCGGCAGGATTGTCCGACAGGAAATCGACGGCATTCGTCAGAATACCGCTCACGACATCCGTTGTTACCGTACCTGTCAGGACAGACACGCCAAATTTATTATCAAGCTCTTCCAGCGTGAAGACACTGATCCCCTTCTCCTGATAATACTCGTAGTTGATGGAGCCGTCACCGTTTTTTTCAATGCCCGGATTGGTATCCAGTATATAGTCACCGGCCAGTTCCTTGGACATCTCGTTGTTGAGCCTCTCCGCAATATCGGCGATACCGGGCATGTGAATGTCCGGGTCCAGCGTACTCGGATAGCCGAAAAGAAACTGTTCAAGCTCTGAATAGGCGGTGGAAGCCGCAAACTCCTCGGCTGTCTGCGAGCCGGCGTCCGGTACGCTTTCCACCCCTAGCTTGCGGGCGGCGTGCAGTGCTTCCCTACCGCTTTTAACGAGGCGATTGAGCGCATTAGCGGCGTTTTGCGCCCGATCCTTGGCATACCCGCCAATATCCGAGGCGGGATAGGAGTCCGCGATTTTGAAAAGCTCCTCGGAAAGCTTCGCCATTTGTCCGGCGGCGCTGCCGTAGTCGTCCTTCCAGGATATCTGCGAGAGGTTAATACCGTTGTAATACAGATCCCCGGTGAATTCTTCGGCTTCGAACGGCGGCTTTTTCTCACCGGCGGGAATGCTGCCTGTAAAATTATATCCTCCGAATATATAGCTTGTTCCCAGAGTGGTTTTCGATATAGAGAGCACTTCATCCTGAAGGTTTTTTATATCTTCTGCAAGGGTTTTCAAGTCCTCCGGCGTTCTGGCGCCCTGGGCGGTTATCATGTCTTCATAAGCCGACTGGAGAAGCCGGTTTATTGTGTCGGTCGCCGATTCGGCTTCCTTCAGATAGCTTGACGCCGTCTTGATGGTGCTCTGGTACAGTTCAAGGTTGGACAGCTTGTTTCTCGCTTTAAGAGCCAGCAGCGTGCCCTGCGGGTCGTCGGCAATCCCGCTCAGGCGTTTTGTAGAGTTTACCTGAGATTGATATTTGTCGACCCGGTTGAGGGCTCTGTTGGCTTCCGACAGGAACTTGCTTGTCATCATAGAATTTGTGATTCTCAGGTCAAACCCCTCCTTCGCAAAATACTGTTTTCACGCTTTTGTTTTCTACCTGCCGACAATACCCATATTATTAATCATGGTGTTGAGCATTTCGTCTATCGTTGTTATGACTCTTGCCGATGCGTTATAAGCTTGTTGAAATATGATGAGATTCGTCGTCTCCTCGTCAAGGGATACCGATGAGAGCGAATTCCTCTGGGTGTCTACGCTGGCAAGTAGCGACTGCTTGGTGTCCGTGATGCCTCCGCTTGTATTGGCAGCGATTGCCAGGTTTATAACAATGCTGTTGAGCTTGTCGTAATACCCGCTGTCGGCCAGATCATTGAAGAGCTGGAGGGCGATTTCGTTATTACCGGTATTGGTCGGATTGCCGTCTAAAATGACTTCCCCGGATGAACCGGCGATGTTATATACGCTATGGAGCACAGCATCACTTAATGTAAAGTTGCCGGCCGTCGTCGGGACGTTAAAGAAACTGACGCCGTGCGTGCTCACTTCCGTACCGTCCGGATATGTCCAGCCGCTTTCATTAATTGCATTCAGATTCACTGCCATTTCCCTGACGAAGGAATTGAGCTGATCCATGTAATGGGGAATCCCCGGACTCATGGTGCTCTTGTTCGTAATCATTTCGATATTGGAATAAAGCTGCCCCCCCGTAATATCGCCGCTTTCTATGCTGAGCTCATCCCCGTTAAGTGTCAGGTTGTTGCGATTAAAGGCTATCCAGGCGTCCAGATCCCCTAAAACGGCTTCTTCAACCGGTGTCGGAGTTGTCGCTGTACCGCTGACGATAACTGCATTACCAAACATGACATCAACCAAATCGGAATAATCTTCGTTGGACTGCAATTCGATATCCAAGTCGGCCGGTAGATAACTCGCAAGTCCTGGCGGTGTGACCCTGTTGATGATATTATCGATTTCTGTTGCTTTTTCGGTGTAACTCCACTCCGTATTTTGGTTGACCGCTGCTATCTCCGTCAAAAGAGCATTAATCTGAGCCGTATGGTCAGCCGCGCTTCCGACCTCTATCTCATAGGTCGTCTTGCCCTCAACCAGCGTCAAGCCGCCGATTTGCACATCGACCATGTCGTCATTGTCTGCGTTCCAGCTGTATGTAATATTGACATAGCCGGACAGCTGGTCAAGCAGGAGATTGCGCTCGTCGTTCAGGTCATTTGCCACACCGCCCGTCTGTACGGAGCCGGCAATGGCGTCATTGAGCTGAGCAATCTTCTGCGCAATGGAATTGATTTTCCGGGTAACCGTATCGATGCTGTCATTCTGCTCATGCCAGAGACTTTGCATCTCCTCATAGACATTATTAAAGCTCTGCGTCATGCTCAGTGCCTGCTGCTGAACATTCGTTCTGAATTCCTTGCTGGATGTATCTCCCGCAAATGTGTTAAGCGCTGAAAAGAATTTACTGATAGATGTCGTAAGGCTGCTGTCATCATTGAGTTCGTTAAAAACGCCTGTCAGATATGACAGAGATTCGCTGCGATTGGCCATATGACTGTAGCCCGAGTTCAGGGTTCGGTACTGCTGGTCCAGATATTCGCTTCTGAGCTGCTGTATACCGATGGCCTCGACGCCCTGCCCCACAGCCGTCTTGCTGAGCTGCGCGATCAGATATGACGATATTGCGGGCTCCTTGGCCGACGTCAGCAGCCTCTGGCGCGTATAGCCAGCGGTATTGACGTTGGCGATATTCTGCTCTGTAACGTTGAGCTGCTGCATCGCCACGGAGAGTCCTGATTTTGCAGATTCAAAAATACCGAATGTTGAAGTCATATCGTTCGTCCATTCCGCCGCTGTACAGCAGCCGGTGTCCATGACACGTCCCATTATCATCACATGTAAAAATACGATGATACGGTACGTTCAACTTAAAGCTGCTTGCCGTAAAGTGCGCAGCAGCTTCTCTATATATGCAGATCCAGCAGGCTCAGATCGCCTGCCTCGTCTTTTTTACTCCCTTGTGTGTCATAAGAATGATTCCTCGTTTTAGGTGCATAAAGCAGATTGATCATATAGTCCGTAAAGCCGATCTGTATCTGAAGAAGCTGTCCCAGCCTGTCGTTCTGCCGAAACAAATTATCCGCTGCGTTGAGGAGTCTTGTTCTCAGCTCCGAGAGGCGCTCCCTCATTGTATGGTCTGGCAGCTTTTCAATAAGCTCCGTCAGTGTAATATCGCTGTTAAAAATGCCGATGGCTTGTGACAGAGCATCGGCACAGTTCATTCTATCTTTCTCTGTCTGATTGAAGGCAGCTATGATCTCCTCCTCGTTTTCAGCCGCGCTGCGCAGCCCCTCAATATCACCGGCTGTCAACAACGCTTCCTTCTCCGCGGAAATTTCCGTGAGCTTGCCGAGCAGGCCCAATGCCTTCATTATATTTGCGCAGAGCTCGTCCGCAGCAAATTGTACTGTTTGCATTCAGGTCTCTCCCCCGCCTCAGATGTGGGTCGGTATGCCGCTTATAATCCCACTGACAACATCGCCGGTGGATACCTTATAAGAATTGTTGTTCATTTTTGCCATGATGTCGGCAACCTTAGCCTCTTCCGTCTTGCCCAAATTCTCCATGGAATCCTTGGCGGCTTTCAAGAGCGAAGCGTACTTTTGCGCGCCCTCCGAGAGCTCGACGCTGTCCTTGATGTCTGCTTTCACAGGGCTTTGGACGGGTTTGTTGTTGACGTTGTTAATATACTTGGATATCGCATCGTTCTGGGATACAGCATTTATCCTCATTTCTCATCATCCTTTCACTTTCACTGTGTATTAAGTAAGCTCGTGGTATGATTTCGGTGTACCTGCACTGTCGGGTTTTTGTTCGCTTTGCAGCTTTGCATCTTTCCGGGCTGTCAGTTTTTCCGCCACGATCCTGGCCATGCACCGCTGGCAGACAGAACTGCCCGTGGTTTCCTTTCCGCAGGCGCGGCATTTCGCGGTGCCTCCCGGTTTATTGGCAACTTCAATTCTGCCTTTTTTTATGAGATAGTTCAGCTCTTTTTCCGACACCCCGGTATCCTCAATAATACTGATAAAATCACAGTTTTCCGGGTTCTTATACATATATCTTCTTACTGTTGTGTATGTCACATCTACATTTTTTGAGCACACGGCGCAGATTTTACCCAGCGCGTCATTATAGGGTTTGCCGCAGATTTCACATGAACTGATTGCCATGCCGCACCTCCAAATTTACGAGCCGTCAATCTAGTGCATATTATTTGCCAGCCCCATCATATCATCCGATGTCGTCAGCGCCCGGCTCGCCAGGGAATATGCTCTCTGAGACCGTATGAGAATGGTGAGTTCCTGCGCAAGATCAACATTGGCGTTTTCCAGCTTTCCCTGCATTATAACAGAACTCTCATCATTTTCGGGAGCGCCTGAGGCTGCTGTTTCCATAAAGCACGTATCTCCTGAAGCCGCAAGTCCGTTGGGATTTGAAAAACGGAAGAGGCCGATTGTGCCGTACTCGCCCTCTGCTGTGCTGATAATACCGTTCTCCGACACGGAGAATTCCGTATCGGTTTCCGGCATCATAATCCTGTTGCCTTCACCGTCGAGAACGAAATATCCCTGGGACGTTACGAGGTATCCGACATCGTCAATGACGGCTATGCTGAAGCTGCCGTTCCGCGTATACACCACCTCGGTGTTTTCCTTCCGGACCTGGAAAAACCCCTCGCCATCAATGAAGAAATCCAGCGGTATGCCTGTATCAAGGCTGACGCCCTGCCTGAAATCAATATTCGTCGCATCCAGTGTGACGCCGCTTCCGCCCAGCAGGTTGTTTTCCAAGTCGTTGTCGAGAACCGGGTTATCCATAACGGTGTATAAGGAATCTTTGAAATCGACCCGTGTTGATTTATAACCCGGTGTACTCGCGTTTGCAATATTGACAGCCAGAGTGTCCAGGCGTTTCTGCTGCCCTGAGAGGCCGGAGGCCGCCGTAAAAAGTGATTGCATAACACTAACCTCCGATTCTTCCCAGGCTGACTGCTTTTTCAAGCGTCTTGTCAGTCATGTTGACAATTCTCTGGCTTGCTTCATATTTCCTGTAGACGGATATCATATCGACCATTTCATCGGCTATGTCGACATTGGAGCTCTCCAGCATCCCCTGTCTGACAGTCGTATTGAGCGACTGTTCCGGGACAGCGTCGCCGTATATGGAGTACAGATTATCCCCCGTCTTGCGAAGGACGCCCGTATCGTCGAACGCCACGATATTCAGAGTGTCCGGCACTGCCGTACCGCCCGTTACCTCGCCGGCAGCTGATACGGAGAATTCGGATGAACCGACATATATCCTGCCGTTTTGCCCGAGAACATAGCCGCCGCCCTGTGTCACAAGATACCCCTCGGTATTTGCGTTAAAATTCCCGCTCTTTGTATACCGGATCTGACCGCCAGCCGTTTCGATTGTGAAAAAACCGTCTCCGACCAGCGCAAGGTCTGTATTCTTGTCGGTCTGTTCAAGCGGGCCGGTGGTGAAGTCCGTGACAAGCTCTTCCATATGCGTACCGTAGGAATACCCGCCGACCGCATTTGAGCCCAGCATGCTGATGCCGGGATCATTGATCCTGTGGAGCATCACTTCGTCAAACGTGGATGTAATGAGGCTGTCCGTCTTGTATCCTGTTGTTTCGGCGTTGACAATGTTGTTTGTCAAAACATCCATTTTGCTTCTCTGGACATTCATGCCAGTAGCTGCAGTATAAAGACCGCGCACCATAATAATACCTCCCGGTATGACGGTGGTCAATAAGGATCAGCCGCAGCGGCCGATTATATCATAAACCCACATCATACATATCGTTATTTTTTGTGTTAATATAACCCCCAACCGGATATTTCGCGTATTTCGTAACTATTTACAATCGTGGCTTAAATATATAGGCACTTTTTGTAGTTTTCCGATACCTTATTATTCCATTTTGCTTTCATTCTTCCAGGGCCATTCTCATTTCCAACAGAATCCTGGAGTGGATTTGCGACACACGCGATTCTGATATCTGCAATATTTTAGCAATGCTCTTCATGGTCAGCCCTTCGTAATAGTGGAGGGTGATCACCATTTTTTCTCTTTCCGGCAGCGTATCTACAAGCTTTTTTAACGCCTCGGTCATAACTTCGTTTTCTATTTTTTGATAAGGATCGTTCTTTGCCGGCTCGAGAAACTCTTCATTTTCCTTCTCGTACAGCATTGATTCAAAATACACAAGATTGAACATGTGGGTTTTTTGCATAACCTTTTGGACTACGCTCTCCTTGACGCCCAGATAATCTGCGATTTCCAGCTCGGTCGGTTTCCTGCTAAGCATGCTTTCCAGCGTTTCATACGCCTGCTGTATGCTGCTGATTTTCTTTCGGAGGCTTGACGGCGCCCAGTCCTGCTTCCGCATGTAGTCAATGATTTCACCGCGGATTCTGACGGTGGCGTATGTCTGGAACTTCACCCCGAAGGATCGGTCAAACTTATTGACCGCATCAATCAGCCCGAGGACGCCGCAGCTCATCAATTCGTCCTTCTCGCTGTAATCCTTGTACTGCGGCATCAGCCGCTTGACGACAATCGCTACAATATAAAGGTAATGAGAGATGATCTTGTTCTTGGTTTCCGCGTCACCAGTTTTATTGTACTGATCCCAAAGGTCATCAATATTATCGAATTCCTCTGTATTCATATCCAGCCCCAGCCCCAATCCGCTTGAATATTCCGGCGATAATCTCTGTAGAACAATCACTATCTTAAAACTGCACCAAGCAGCTTAATTGAGATTCCTGTATGACAGCTTATTCCGCTGGCTCATCACAACGAGTTTAATGAGTGTGTCTCTGGCTTTTTCGGGCAAATCCACAAACTGGATACCAAGAAGAAAGCCAAAATCCTTGTTCTTCGCGGGAATACACCGTATCACACTGCCCTTTATCTTGGAAAGGACCTCATTAATTCCGAACATGTTCAGGCGTATGCTCAGCTCCATCTCCTGACCTGTCTCACAGCTCTCGTTAAACCTCAGCAGCATGCCGTGCTCGGCAATATCTATAGTGCTGGTTTTCACCCATTTGCCATCGGGACTCAAATCGTTCGATTTTTTCCGCGCGTTGACCGGCACACTCTCTTTGACACGGAACGCCTGCCTTCTCTGGATGCGCCGGACCTCGCTCGTCTTTCTTAGATGGATGATGGCAACGCCGGATGTGTTATTTATATCAGTCACGCGCGCTTCGAGCATATACAGTCCTCTCTCGGTTACACAGGATATCGACAAAGCTTCACTGTGCCTGAGGAGAACCTGGTTCCCACGCTTGTAAGGCGCGATAATGGTAAACGTATCTTCTCCGGTGACTTCGTCCACCGTCGTGATGTATGTGTCCGTTTCACCTTTGAGGCGGACCTCGTCCCCTGTTTTTAGGATTATTTCCAGTTTCATCGCTATACACCCCGATACATAGAATATGCTGCTTTTCGGTGCGTGCTATGTCAGCTTAATAATACCATCTATATGAAGCTCCATATTCTGCTCAATCTCCGCGTAAGACAGAACGGTCAGATTCGGCGCGATCTGTTCTATGAGTTTTTTGAATCTCGGCCGAATCGCCGGCGCCGTCAGCGCCACAGCCTTTTTGCCCTGGATGGCCACCTTGTCGATATTGTCCTTCGTATTCTGAAATAAGCTCTGCAGCTGAGCCGGCTCAAGTACCGTCACGATACCGGCTTCGGTGCGTTTTGTCTTCTCCGCGATCAGCTGCTCGACCTTAGAATCCAGAGCCAGGACAGCAACATCGTCCCCGGTCAGGAACCTGCTTGTAATCAACCTGGCCAGATTCTGCCGGACATATTCCGTCAGGTCGTCAGGGTTTTTCGTCACGCTGCCGTACTCTGCCAGTGTCTCGATAATCGTCGCGAGGTTCTTAATTGGGATGTTTTCGCGCAGAAGGCGGACAAGTATTTTTTGAATGTCTCCGTATGTAAACATTTTAGGAACGACTTCTTCTACAAGCGCCGGCTGCTGCTGCGCCAGATTCTCCATGAGCATCTGAACCTGCTGGCGGTTTATCAGCTCGCTTGCATGGGCTTTAATAACCTCCATCAGATGCGTCGTTATGACGGAGGGTGGGTCAATTGTTGTATAGCCCAGCAGCTCGGCTTTTTCACGCTGTTTTTTAGTAATCCACAGCGCCGGCAGCCCGAAGGTCGGCTCGATCGTCTCAACTCCGGTAATTGTTTCATCCACACCGTCGGAGTTAATTGCCAGGTAATGGTCCGGCATGACTTCACCCCTGGCCACCTCGATGCCCTTAATCATAATTTTATATTCGTTTGTATTCAGCCGAACATTGTCTCGCATTCGGATCGACGGAAGGATGATGCCGAGATCAATGGCACACTGCCGGCGTATCATGATGATACGGTCCAACAGGTCTCCACCGAGGCTCATGTCCACCATCGGCACGATACCATAACCGAATTCCAGCTCCAGCTGCTCTACCTGAAGGAGGTTCAGTACGTTTTCGGGTCTGCGCTTTTCGTCGGCGTTTTCTTTTGCCTCGTCTTCGATAACATCAGGCGTTTCATCTTTCTTTTTAACGCTCCGCCGCATATACAGCCCGAAGCCGATAAGAATTGCCGCAATAAAGAGCATCTGGCCCACCGGAAACCCCGGGATCAGACACATTAAAACAAGTATGGCGCCGCAGATCAGCATGGTATTCGGATTGGAAAGGAGTTGCTTCGTCAGATCGGCGCCGAAGCTCCCCTCCGATGCCGAGCGTGTGACGATGATACCCGTGGCTGTGGAAATCAGCAGCGCCGGAATCTGGCTGACGAGACCGTCACCGACGGTTGCCAGCACAAAGACATTGATCGCTTCGCCGATCTCCATCTGCGCCAGGAAATCCCGCAACAGGCGGCGGGCGTCGTCCTCGCAGGCCCGCAGCAGCTCCTGCATCTCTTCGATGTTGCCGGCCTTCTCGATGTCGGCCACCGCGCCC
>CAZVLO010000009.1:15983-29813 GCA_964628265.1 uncultured Papillibacter sp. | reverse complement strand
GACAATAATTGATATGATGGCGTCGCCCTTGATGAACTTGCTGGCGCCGTCCATAGCGCCGTAGAAGTCCGCCTCCCGCTGGATTTCGGACCGGCGCTTCCTCGCGGTCGTTTCATCGATAGCGCCGGTGTTCAGATCGGCATCGATAGCCATCTGCTTACCCGGCATGGCGTCCAGGGTAAAGCGGGCGGCAACCTCGGATACACGCTCCGAGCCCTTTGTAATCACAATAAACTGAATGGCGACGATAATGAGAAAGGCCACAAGACCGACGACGAGATTGCCCCGGATAACGAAGGTTCCGAATGTCCTGATCACCTCGCCCGCGTCCCCGGCGTTGCTGAGAATCAGCTTGGTTGACGCTACGTTCAGCGAGAGGCGGAAAAGCGTCGTAATCAGGAGCAGTGTCGGCAGGACTGAAAATTCCAGTGCATCCTTGACGAAAAGCGTGGTGAACATAATGAACAGCGATATCATGATGTTCATTATGAGAAGCGCGTCGAGAAGCCAGCTTGGAATCGGAATGATGATGATCATGATGACAGCGAGTACGATGGCACTTGTCATGATATCAGCTTTTTTCATTGGTCATCACCTTTCGGTAAGAATTAAGCGTATGCCGTGGAGTGGTTTATTTTTCTATCGATTTATACACATAAATCAGAATGTCGGCTATGGCCTGATACAGTTCGGGCGGTATTTCATCGTCAATCTCACAGGCAGCGTACAGGGCGCGCGCCACCGGCTTGTCCTCAACAATCACTATGCCCTGTTCCGCAGCCTTCTGTTTGATCCGCTGCGCCAGAAAATCCTGGCCTTTTGCGATGACCACAGGTGCCCTGTCAATGTTTTCCCTGTATCTCAGTGCAACCGCAAAATGCTCCGGGTTTGTGATGACAACTGTCGCATCGTCAATGCGCTGCATCATGCGCTGCGCACTCATTATCCGCTGCTTCTGCCTGATCTTGCCCTTTATTTGCGGGTCGCCTTCCAGCTGCTTGTTCTCCTCCCTGACTTCCTGCTTCGTCATGCGGATATCTTTCTCGAATTTCCACCACTGGTATAAGACGTCGATTGCCGCGAAGGCGACAAGCGCCATACCGATTATCAACCCCATGGAAAAACTGACGGATAATACTCTTGAGATAGCCGCCCCCACATCGACGTAGATAAGACCGACGAATTCTCCGACAGCGGGTTTTATATAGCTGTAGGCAATCCAGCCGAGAATAACGATTTTGGCAATTGACTTGAAGAGTTCCACCAGCGAGGACATCGAAAAAATGCGCTTGAAACCATTCAGGGGATTGATTCTTTTAAGGTCCGGCTTCAGCTTTTCCGTGACGAGCATCGGGCCGGTCTGGAGCACATGCACGGCGGCACCGCCAATCACGGACACAAGCAGGATCGGCAGCATTACCGGCAGGACAGTAAACAATATGTTTTTATAGTACGCAACAACAGACGCCCCTGTAACATCGGCGGCGTTGCGGACAATGACGCCCTCAGACAGCAGAGAAGCGGATATCCCTCTCATCGAACGGAGAAAGCCTTCATATCCGATCTTAAGCGCCCCGAACATGATGAACAGCATAACACCTGAGCACAAATCGGCACTTTTATGTACTTCGCCCTTTTTTCGCGTATCTTTTCGCTTTTTTGGCGAAGCTTTTTCGGTTTTTTCGCCGCTGCCCTGCGCCATCCGCCTGATTCACCTCGGCTTTAATTGAAATCGGTCAGCCCACCGCGCCGGCGAACCGGTCAAACAGCGCACCGATGTAGTTGAACATGGCATTAAATATATCTTTTGTGAAATTCACAAAGAGCGAAAATGTCATCAGCATGACGAGGAGACCTATGATGATTTTGATCGGTATTCCGACAACGAACATGTTCATCTGAGGTACCGTCTTAATCATCGCGCCCAGTGCTATCTCCAGCATGAGTCCCGCGGCCAGCACGGGCATCGCCACCATGACGGACAAAATAAATGCCCGCGTCATAACCTCTGCCGCCACCAGCAGAATATCCGGCGGAACCATGACCGTCCCGATTGGAATTGCCGTAATGGTCTTGAAAATGATTTCGATGAGCTTCAGGTGCCCGTCATACATCAAAAAGAGAATGAGCATCATGATATTGAAAAGGCTGCCCGAGATCGGTGTCTGGGAATTGTTCTGATAATCGTAAATACTGGCCATGCTGTAGCCGATCTGATAATCCATGATAGCGCCCGCCGTCATCGTCAGGTTGAATATCGCCGTCAGCACAAAGCCCATGGCAACACCGAACGCCAGCTCTCTGATGACGGTAAGCACGTATGCGGGCAGACTGTTATAAACCGGATAAACGGCCGGTTCTGGCAGCGCCGCCATAAAAACAACGGTCAACACGGCGCAGAAGCCGATCTTTGCAATGTTCGGTATATTCTTCCTGCCGAATATCGGGCTTGATATCAACAGCCCGCTGACGCGGATGAAAAGCAGGAATACATACTCCATATGGTCTCTGATGGCAGCGAGCTGCGGCATGATACTCATCTATTGCAGCATCGTGCCGATGGCAGCGAATACCTCGGTAGTAAAATCCGTAACCTTGCTGATGATCCACCCGCCGAAGATCAAAAATGCAAACAGGATCCCGATGATTTTGGGGACGAAGGCAAGCGTCTGTTCATTGATCTGCGTCGTCGCCTGAAAGATTGAAACGATGACTCCGATGACAAGCGCAGCGCCCAGCATGGGGAGCGATGCCAGCAGAACAACATATACAGCATCCTTGATAACAGTCAGAATTTCCGGTTGTGATAACATAATCTACCATCACTCTCTAAAAACTGTTGATGATCGACCCGATTGTGAGCCGCCATCCGTCTACCAGTACAAACAGCAGTATCTTAAACGGCATGGAGATCATAGCCGGCGGCAGCATCATCATCCCCATCGCCATCAGTGTGCTCGCCACGATCATGTCGATAACAATAAATGGGATATATATAAAAAACCCGATAGCAAAGGCGTGCTTCAGCTCACTTGTGACAAAGGCGGCTATGACGACGCGGTCCGGCATATCCTTGACATCCGTTGACGGGTCAATATCCGATAGCCCGGCAAAGAAGCTGAGGTCCGATTCGTATGTCTCTTGAAGCATGAAATCGCGGATCGGCTCCATCGCATTTTCGGTGAATTCGGCGAATTCAATTTTATTGTCTATGTAGGGCTGGTAAGCCGTATCATTGATCTGGGTCAGCACGGGACTCATCACGAAATACGTAATAAAAATCGCAAGCCCGATGAGCACCGTGTTCGGCGGCATATTCTGAAGTCCTATGGCATTCCGCACGATTGAGAGCACAATAATAATCCTTGTAAAGCCGGTGAGCATGATGAGCATTGTGGGAATCAACGTTATCGCCGTCAGGATCATGATGATCTGCAGGGACTGCTCGTCATTTTCCAAAAGTGACTTCAGGCTGTCGAAAGGCGCTGCCGACGCGCTGCTTGATACCGCAGCGAGAAGCACGATGCACAGCACGAAAGCCAGGCTTGTAACAGTGCAGATTTTTGCCGTTTTAACGAACTTTCTCTTGAATGAATCATTTGATTCGGGCCCCGGCAGCTTGGGCGCTATAATACTTGTTTTCGTAAGCCCACCACATTTCCGTGTTCAGTCGTTTTTATTTGGGCGGTTGAACCGTTTGTTCAACTCCTCCCTGAAACTCACGCCAAAGCTCGGCGGCGTGCCCCCCGTTTCCTCTTTCTTCAGGCTGAGTTCTGACTTGGGAAGCTTGTCCAGCAGCTCGACGCGCTGGGCGCTGACACCGAGAATATAGTCGAACTCGCCAATCTCCACGATCGCGACGGATTTGTCCCTGCCCAGAGGGTGCGATGCGACCAGTTTGATGCCGGTGTTTTTACGGAATCCTCCGCCGCCCGATTTTACCACAAGCTTTGTCACATAATAAGCCGCCAATATCACAGCGCCTATGATAACAATCGCTTGAATATAATCCCAAAAACCTAACACAGGAGTACCCCCGTTCGATTTATTACACTTGCATGTTCATGATTTCTTTATAAGCCTCGACTACCTTGTTGCGGATGGCAACGGTGAGGTTGATGGCAATCTCCGATTTCTGCGCTGCTATCATCGTGTTGGCCAAATCATCCGTGTTACCGGTCAGCAGCTCCAAAGTCGAAAGGGCGTTTTCATCACTGACGCTCTCGAACCGTTCTATTGCCTCATTCAAAACTTCCTTGAAATCCAGGCCGCCGCTTTGTTCCTCCTGCGCCTGTTTGACGGTGTAGGTGTCGGCAACCTTGCCTAAATTGCTGATAAGATTCGCTCCGATGTTGACCATTTGAAAACTCCTTCCGGTTAACTCAGACGTTATCTGCCGATTTCAAGTGCTTTGACTGCCATATCCTTATAGGCGTTAAAGGCCGTGACATTGGCCTCGTATGATCTGTATGCCGAAATCATATCTGCCATTTCCTGTGTAAATGAGGACATCGCTGTCGTCCCCCCTTGACACAATGATCTCTCCGTTTTCCTCCAGTGATCTGACGGCGTTGACGATTCGCTGCTGCGCGTCCTCGACGTCTTTCACCCGCATTGGTCCCATTATCAACACTGTTTATAATTTTGACAACCGCGTCGAGACCGCCCACCATCGTCTGATCACTCATGCCCATTTTCGCCAGGCGCTGCTCCAGTATCATTTCGGCTTCTCTGATATACTCGGGAATCACGCTCTCCATATTCGCCATTCGGGTGACAACCTCGACCTGCAGCTCGCCCGGCAGCGACGCCAGAACGCCTGACGCTTTCTTTGGCTCCAGATATGACAGCAAAAGTGCAATCGTCTGGGGGTTTTCATTGGCGACCAGATGGACGATCTGCATCACATCCGCTTTTCGCACGAATTCAAAGGGGCGCACCTGCAGCGTCTCCGTCAGCTTATCAAGTATCTCACCGGCTTTTTCTTCGCCCAGCGCTCTGTTTAAAACGCCGCGCGCGTAATCCAGGCCGCCCTCGGAGATATATTTCTGTGCCAGGCATGTCTCCAGGAATTCTGTTAAAACGCTTTCGCTCTCTTCCTTTGTGACTTTCTGCGTCGTCGTTATGGCCAGCGTCAGTGTCGCGATCTCTTCCTCTGACAAATATTTGAATAGCTGAGCAGCCTGATTTTTCCCAATGGCAATCAGGAGAATCGCAGCTTTTTCCCGCCGTGTTAATTTTGCATCAGCTCTTCCAGCCATTGCTAATTATCCTCCGCAAGCCACATTCTCAATATCTGAGCCACCGTCTCAGGATATCTGTCCATCAGCTCTTCTATCTTTTCAGCCTCCGAGGACTTTTTGAGCACCAGGTCAGACAACTCGTATGCCTCATGCTCCTGTGTAACGTCCTCTTCACCTTCCGTAAACTCGACGATACCGCCGTCGATTCCCGCCGCTGCCAGCGACGGGGAAACCTGATGTCTCCGCTTTGTCAGGAGAAGCCGAACGATAAACATGACAGCGACGGCAATCACGACGACTTCGATAATCGTGACAATCATATTCCTCTGGCTTTCCTTATCGGCAGCCTTCAGACTCTTGTTAAAGGCATCACTGATGCTGTTGCTGTCGGCGAACGGCATCGTCTCAATGGATATGTAATCCGGTTTGACGCCGATCGACTTGGCCACGAGGTTTTGCACCTTGTCAAGAGCCTCGGACACACCCTCTATGTTGCTGTTGACAAGGACGGCAACCGACAATTCCTCAACGGTGCCCTGCGCCTTCTTAATCTGCGTCTGTATCTCATTGAGCTCGAAATTATACGTTTTCGTGGAGCTGATGTCGGTGCCCTCGGGCAGGTCACCGGCCACATACGCCGGTATGCCGTTGCCGTTGGGGTCGGTGCCCACCGCACCGTCAGCGGCCACGGCTGCGCCTGTGACATTGTAAATCTCCTCGAAGCTGCGGGCGAGCCCGTCAGATTCACCTTCCACAGGGGGCGCAAATTCCACCTTGCTGACGGTCTGCTGGTCAAAATCCAGGCTCAGGTTGACGGAAACGGCCACATTCTCCTTGCCGAAGGCCGGGTCAAGCACGGCCAGCACCTGCTTTTTCAGCGTATCCTTCATCTGCTCCGTCATCTGCAGCTGAGTGACGGAGTATTCTGCGGTGTACTCCCCTTCTTTGGTCACAATGTCATAGTAGTTCATCTTTGAGTCGACAATGCTCACGTTTTCCGGCTTCAGACCGGGTACACAGCTTTTGACAAACTCGCCGATGGTTCTCGCCTCCGAATTCGAAAGGGGGTCTCCTCCGCGCAGCTCCAGGTAAACGCCGACGCTTGCGTCCCTCTGGTTGTCGGAAATAACAAAGGAGGACTCCGATGCGAGATTAACCAGCACGATGGCGCTCTGTACTTTGTCCATGTGGCTGAGTGTCGTACGGATGTTCTCCTGTAGCTGATACTGTAAATATGTCCGCCTCTCAAGGTCGGTGGAACCGAGCGCCGATGAGCCGGAGAAAATTTCGTAATTGAGTCCTGTGCTGGGATAACCCTCAGAAGCCAGCTGAATGCGGAGCTCGTCGGCCTGCTCCTCCGGCACGAGTATGGTGCTTGTCCCCCTAACCTGTGACTGAACACCCTTTTCGTCCAGAATAGTTTTTATCGTACCTGCTTCCTCCGCGTCCAGACTCGAATACAATACTGTGAATTTCACCCTGTTCAAAAGGACGGCGCCGATTATGCCCGCGGTGACGATCACCGCCGCTAGTATAATGAGCATTATTAACTTCTTTTTTTCGAGATTCTGAAAATACTCACCGGTCCGTTTCAAAATCGATTTCATAGAAGCAGCCAATTTTATCGCCCCATCCTTCAAATCAGTCTTCTCATAATTCCCTGCGAAATTTTTCGTCAATGTCTGTCATTTTTTTGGCCCAACTTATGTATAATTATTCATCCCCCGTGTATTTATTCACTATTTGTCTGTTTGTTCCAACCTTATAAAAAAACAGTTTACATAGTTCCGAAATTATCTTTTTTTGCTTTCCAAGGTTAAGATTACTATATTTTCTGCTAAAAAGCAACAATATTCTAAAAAATACACTAAGCCACCTTTCGTGTATTTTGCTTTCTATTGGCGATATTCGGCCCCTTTTTATGTGTATTGTGTGCATAGTTTCGCTTTTTTACACGTTTCTTTTTGCTTATTTAACAAATTTCGCATAAATTTTTGTCTAAAATGACGTTAAAGTATTTTTAAATTGTGACGATATAAATTTTATTATGGATTCTGTCCTGTTGTTGCTCAATCGAAGCGACAACATTAATGAAAATTTTTGAAATATTACTCATTTTTTTCTTTTTTTCGAATTTACTAAAGTTTAGCTAAAATCTGCCGATAAAACATAATGCGGAAAAATCTCAACCGTTTGAAACGGATTTCCGTTAAGAAAACCGAGCGGCAAGGATGCTGCCGGGCAAAATCAAGGAGGAATTATACCATGCGTATCAACACAAACCTTACAGCACTGAACACTTATTCCAAGTACACCGCAAACAACAGCAAAATCGCAGGCTCAGTCGCAAAGCTCTCCTCAGGCTATGCCATCAACACGGCGGCCGACAACGCCGCAGGCCTCGCCATCTCAGAAAAAATGCGCGCCCAGATCCGCGGCCTGAACAAGGCCTCCGCCAACGCGCAGGACGCTATTTCACTGGTGCAGACCGCTGAAGGCGCCCTCGGCAGCTCCACGGAGATCCTCCAGAGGATGCGCGAAATCGCCGTCCAGGCTTCAAGTGACACAAACAACGACGCCATTGACCGTGACGCTCTTCAGGACGAGTTCAAGCAGCTGCAGAGCGAGCTCAACGAAATTGCGAAAAATGCCACCTTCAACAAGAAGAACCTTCTTGACGGTTCTCTGGCAACCAATTCGAAATCCGTCACGGATGCAGTGCTTGCCAACAGCAGCGTCGCCATCTCTGTCGGCAACGCTTCCGCAGGCGCTTACACCTTCACCGTCAGTGTGAAACAGGAGAGTGCCGAAATCTCAGGCGCGTTGGGCACAGGCAGTGCTTCACTGGGCACCAAAGCCGCCACGGTTTTTGACGGCACAGCACCGACCGTAACCGCTTCAACAACAGTCGAGACCGCCCTTTACAACGGCGACTATTCGCTGTCTACAACAGTCAACGATGACGGAACACTGACTGTCGCTGCAAAAGGTACCAACGGTAAGACCTTTACCGCTGTTGTCGATGCCGATACTATTGATGATGGATCAACTGGCGGTCTTGCGAATGCAGCGGGTACATTAACTCTCACCTTCGAATCAGGTGAAGCCGTAGATGACGGCTTCGATGTAGCCCTCACAACAACGGAAGTAATCTCCAGTTCCGTCAATGGCCTTGAAGCATTTGCCGCAGCCATTGATGATGTGACCGTGTCAATTGACGGCGGCGTTGATGAAGTTGCCGCGACATATGGCGTATACGCCAACATCACCGGCGGCTCGTCCGTCAAGCTGCAGGCCGGTGACACCTCCGTTTCCTTCGACAACGGCGTCACGGTCAGCTTCGATAAGCTCACGGCAACTGATGTCGCAACAGTGGATAATGCAGGAGCGGCTAATCTTTCAGCAGGCCTCAAGGGAAAATTAGGTGCAACTGCTGATACTACGATAACAACTGATACTACCTTCAATGTTGCCAACACCAAGAACGCCGGCCTGACCTTCCAGGTAGGCGCCAACGAAGGCGACGCCATGACGATTAACATCGACCGTATGGACGCCGAATACCTGGGCATCACCTCTGCCAAGGTCTCCACGCAGGAAGCGGCTGCCGCGGCCATGACGACCGTGGATTCTGCTATCAACCAGGTTTCCGCACAGCGTGCTTATCTTGGTGCCATCCAAAACCGTCTGGATTACAAGATCGACAACCTCAGCACCTCCGCAGAGAACCTGACATCCGCCGAGAGCCAGATCCGCGACGTGGATATGGCCAAGGAGATGACGAACTTTACAAACGCCAACATTCTGCAGCAGGCCGCTACGGCGATGCTGGCTCAGGCCAACGCTCTGCCTCAGAACGTTCTCTCCCTCATCGGCGGCTAATTCTACCTACTCCTCTTCTTCTCATAGTGAACAGTCCGGGCAACCGGGCTGTTCTCTTTTTGTGTTTGGAAGCGCAAAAAACCACCCATTTCCTTCCATTATTGTTGTTATGTAAACTTTCACTACATCTTGTGTTTTGAATATTATTCATTTCCCAAATAATCTAGATGTAGGGGCGGATTTCATATCCGCCCCAAAAAACGATACCTGTTTTTAGCAGATGGAGCGGATATTGTATCCGCCCGCCGCATCGGTCACGCAGGGGCGGATTCCATATCCGCCCGCTTATCGGACAGGTAGTAATCCTCGATTCTCCCGGGTCCGCCGATGATGTTTCTGCCGATATAAACGGTGCCGTCCTCTTTTGTTTTCTCACCCCATTTGACAAGGGCAATTTCACCCGACGATATTTCGAGGGCGGTGATGCTCCAGGGGCTGACGCAGCTGCCGTCGTTGAAGTACCGGCCGTCTCCCGGGTTTGGAAAAACAGCGCGGTGGGTGTGTCCGGCGATGAGAGGAACGCTGTTGTCGTCTGCCCATTTTATCAGGCGAAGCTCTGTTTTCTCCTTAACCATGTTGTTTTGCGCGGCGCTCGTCGGATTCTGGTACCCGATCATCTGCAGCGGCTTCCAAAAATATCGCACGAGAAAGCGCGTTAAACGCCATAGGCTGCTGTTGAAAAAATCCGTCTGGTGTCCGTGCACCAGAAACAATTCCAGTGCCTCCGGGCCGTAATGCAGCCGGATACCCGGATAGACGCTTATCCCCGGAAATAGCGGCAGACTTACCTTCCTGTGTACATTCTCATATGTACCAAGAAGACCGGGCTTGTGCTTCTTTTCCAGGTCATGGTTGCCGTAAATCATATAAAGCCTGTTGTCACTGTAAAACCGCGCCAGCAGCGCGAAGATATCGCTGTGGATTGCCGTAATGTCATGAAAGCTCTTGTTTTCCCAGAGCTCATCGCCGTCGCCGAGTTCGATATACGTGAAATCCTGATAAAAGTAGTGTTTCAGTGCCGCCAGTGTGGTGAGCTGGTTTTTAGCGAAATCGTCCGCCCAGCTCCCGAGACCCCTGTGGCAATCGCTCATAATTACGAATTTCGATTGCTCGCCGAGCTTTATAATCGGGGACGAACGGTACGCCTTGTCGAGCCTAGAGGTACTGAGCGATTGCTTCATAAATGCCGGCAATCTCCTTGTTCCGGCCCATGTTCAAAACAAGATCCAGCATCTGCGGCGTCTGCTTCAGCGCCATTAAAATGTCATAAACGTTGTTTAAGCCGCCCATGAGGCTCCTGTAAGTCTCCACGTTGGTTTGAAGCATCCGGAGTGTCGGTCGGCTGATGATGCCGCCGCGGGTGAACGGCTGCTTTGAACACGGCTTATTAAACAGAATCAGCACGGTGTTGCCGCCGGTTCGAACCGCGTTATTCTTGTACCCCAGATCATACAGCGCCGCGAGAAACGCGTCGCGCATCCCCGAATTCCTGAAAGTGATGGAGGCCTCCATTATCAGGTCCGACGGGTCCGCATACTCTCCGAGCCTGAAACCCGTCAGCCACCAATGCCTGGCCGCCCTTGAGAACATCACCTTGTCGTCCTTCAGGAGGGTAAATGTCATGCTCAGATGGTCGCTCTCATCGGCACAGCTGTAAAATGTGCCGTTAAAAATGCCGGGGATATCCAGATGCGGCCCCGTTGTCGTGTAAATGCCGATCTCGCCGCCGGCGGTAATGCCGTATTGGCCTTTCCACAGCTCGATCAGCCACTTTTTTCCGCCGTACTCAAAGCGCACCGGCTCACAGTCAAAGACCAAGCCCAGAGGAATTGCCATTTCATCGTAAAGGCTGCAGTAGCCCAGTTTTCTTTGCCAGGGATTTAGCGTCGAATAAAAAATGTCCTGGCGTGGGTCATACTCGTAGCCCGTATCGGCCAGCATCTCCCGTATTTCGTTAAGCTGGACGGCCGTATAAACGATCTCCCTGTCGAAATCAGAAAGAATCCCGCTCCGCTCCTGATCCGAAACGCTGTTTAGCGCCAAGCTAATACTCATGTTGAACTCTCCCATACATCAGTGTCCATACCATAGTATTCAGCCGGTGCCCGTTACGTCAAAGACAAGTAGGGGCGGATTCCATATCCGCCCCAAAACGATGTGTATTTTTGATGTAGGGGCAGCTTTTGCGCCTGCCCTCCCGGAGTACGCTGCATAACAACACGGGGCAGACATTAGGTCCGCCCCTGCAAAGTTAATCCTGTTTGTTCAATTCCTCCGCCAGGTTTTCCAGCTCCGCCATGGCGTCCCTGTTATCGACGCTGGCAACCGTATCCGAATTGTCGGAAAAAACGATGCCTGCCGGTTTGGCGTTCATATGGCTCAGCAGTGTTTTCGCTGTGCCTTCAGCCTTTTTCAGCTCGCCATCGCCACCCCGCACGATTATGACACCGCCCTTTTTCTTCTTCGGCACAGGCTCCTCCTGCCGGAAGTATTTGGCGCACCAGTACGTCTGGAGCCGGCTCAACACTGCCAGCAGCTGACCCGACAGCTCGGAAAAGTACATGGGTGACGCGATGACAATGTTGTCGGCCTCCTGAATATCGTCATATATCTCCTGCATCCCGTCCTTAATTGAGCAGCCCGTATTCTTCCAGCAGTAGCGGCAGTCGATGCAGGCCCGAACATCGCAGCCATAGGCCCGTACGATTTTCGTCTCGCCTTTGAGCCGCTTAAGAAGCTCAGCCACAAGTGCTTCCGTATTCCCTTTCTTCCTGGGCGAACCGATAAAGATAAGTGTTTTCATGTTAAGTGTCACCCCCTGTACGTTTATAGCTCATTATACCTGTACGTAAGCAAAAAAGCCATAGCCAACGCAAGGCGCGGAGATAGCTCCCCTTTGCTGCAGCGAACGGTCCTGACCGTGCCTCCGGCTTGCTGCTCGACTTCAGGCAAGTATCTCCCTGGTAATTTCATCGATATGTATCCGCATCGTGTCTACCAGCACCGTATCAATATCTCCGGGCTTGATCGCCAGCGGCAGCTCGGTGCAGCCCAGCACCAGCGCGTCGGCCTGAGACGTGTCCAGCAGCTTTTGCGCGATCTCCACAAGCCTTGCCTTATCCCCGGGGATAACAATTCCGTTTTCAAGGTTCGGATAAATGAGCCCCCATACCTCGTTCTGCGTCCTGTCATCCGGCACAACGGTTTCGATACCGTACCGCTCGAGCGTATGGCTGTAAAGCCCGCTCCGCATGGTAAAAAGCGTCCCGAGAACGACAGCCCTGCGGCAGCCGGCTTCAACGGCATACCGGCACGTGGCGTCCACGATGCTGATGAGCGGCAGTTTCGAACGCTCTCGGGTCGCGTCAAACACAATATGTGGTGTATTCGAAGCAATCGCGGCGAAATCGGCGCCTGCCGCGGCCAGACGATCTATGGATGAGACAAGGAGGCAAACCAGCTTATCCCAGTCGTTATCGGCGATATATCCGATCATCTCCGTCATGTTTATGCTGTCGATAACGAGCAGCGGATAGTCGTCGCCATTCGATTTCTCCCTGACGCCGCTGATGATCCCGCTGTAATAATCCAGCGTGGAGGCGGGACCGATCCCGCCGATAATACCGGCTCTTTTCATAAAACCCTCCCAATCATGTTGATATGTAAAAATTTAGCATACAACGCATAGCAATGCAACAGCCGACCGAAAAATCCCCCAAACGAAGCGTATAGCCTCATTTGAGGGATCATTCAAGCTTTTGGCCGTTAATCGTCGCCGATATCAAAAACCGTTGTGACATCCAGTATCTGTTTAATAGTACCGTCGATGCAGGCGATTTTCGATGTATAGTGCCTCCGGTCCGAGCTGTGCTCATCAATGACAGGTGAATCTGTCAGGTCGCTTGCCGAAATATGGATCACATCCTGAACCGCATCTACAATGGCTCCGATGAGTTCGGACTCCAGCAATATGACGATAATACACGCTCTGTCGTCGTATTCGATGGGTTCAAATCCAAGCTTTCTGCGCATGTCAATCACGGGTACGATCGTGCCGCGGATATTGATGATGCCGCTGCAGAAATCCAGCGCGTTGGGTATTTTGGAAACGGGCTGAATCTCAATGATTTCCTGGACAAGACCGATATCTATTCCGAAGTCAATCGAATCAATGGTGAAGATCAGATATTCCTGAATATCGTCTTCGACGCCGATTGTTGCAAGCTGTTCGTCCATGCGGTACACCTCCATGTCATGTCAATCGGCTAAAGGCCGTTGACATCTATTATCAGATTAATTGAGCCGTCGCCCAGTATCGCGCAGCCGCCGATGCCGTCAAGGCGCGATGAGCAATGTGTGAGGAAATTCGGGAGCTTTTTGACGACGACCTGGTATTCCCCGTCCAGATGGTCAAAGAAAATACAGAACTCTCTCTCCTCCGATGCGATATGCATGATCATCCCATCCGCCAGATCCGTTACGCCGTCGTCGATATTGAAAAACCGGTTGAGCCTGACAAGGGAGTAGACATTATCCAGAAGCATGATCATCTCATTGCCCTCCGGGTCTGTGAATATGTCCTTTACGTCCGGTTTGACGGCTGAGCGCACTGAAACGGTGGGTACGATGAAGTTCATTTCGCCCACGTTGAATTTCATGCCGTCGACAATCGTCAGCGTCAGCGGAATCCGGATCGTATGCGTCG
>CAZVLO010000009.1:8353-15973 GCA_964628265.1 uncultured Papillibacter sp. | reverse complement strand
CCTCACCGTAAACGCTGTCCACTGTGACTGTGCCGCCGATCATGCCGATATTCTTTTTCACAACATCCATGCCGACGCCGCGCCCCGAGTATTCGGTGACTGCGTCCTTCGTGGAAAAGCCGGGCAGGAATATCAGCCCGAAAACTTCCCTGTCAGTCAGTTCGGTATCGGTTTTACTGATCAAGCCCTTATCGTACGCCTTCTGCAGAATTTTTTCTCTCGACAGACCTCCGCCGTCGTCCGAAACCGTGACGATAACGTCGCTTCCGGTCATTCTGGCTTCCATTGTGATCTTGCCCGCCGGCGGCTTGCCGTTTGCTGCGCGGGTTTCCGCATCCTCGATGCCATGATCAACAGAGTTTCTGATGATATGCAAAAGCGGATCGGAGAGATAATCGATGACATTTTTGTCAACCTCGGTCTCCTCACCGATGATTTCCAGTTCAATTGTTTTCCCGAACTTCCGGCTCATATCACGCACGAGCCTGCGCATTTTCTGAAACAGTGTCGAAACGGGGATCATACGGATGGACATCACGATATCCTGAAGCTCGTTAATAAGAGCGTGCAGCTGCTGTGCCGCCGAGTCGAAGCTGTCATGCGGCTGATTTCCGAAATCGGCGTTGCTCATCACCATGGACTGTGCGGTGACTATTTCACCGACAATGTTCAGCAGGTTATCGAGCTTGTTGACATTAACACTGATGAAATTCTGTTTGGCCACCGCTTCAAGGGAGGTACTGTCAGCTGTATGCTGATCGGCATTTCTCGCCTGCTGCACCCCCGCGGCAGGGTGCTCTTTGACCTGACGGATCGAAGCGGGCACTTCCTCGTCGTCGCCCTCGATGGGCAGTATACTGCAGGACTTCAAAAAGAGCGTTTGATTGAGGAGCTCTTTTATTTTGTCCGGGTTCTCTCTGGACTGCAGGAATATGTAAAAGCCGTTTGAAATAATTTCCTCCGAGGCTGCGGTGTTGTTTAAATCCTCCGGTATGTGCGCGTATGCTACACTGATCTTCTTAATGCTTTGTACAACGCCGAAGGCCCTGATATTTTCCATCTGGGAGTTTTCTTCAAAGACTATCTTTACTTTGTAAAACGCGTCTTCATTTTTATGATGCGGGACAGCGCTTTCAGCCTTTGGTTTAATCGGTGCTGTTGGTGCTGTTTCCATCGGTGTTTCCGCCGGCGTTTCCGGTTTTGTTACTTCTCCCTTGATCTTGCCGACCATTTTTTTCAGCTTGTTGATAATCTGCGACGCGTTTCCGTCCAACGGCGACTTGTCCAGGAGCTTGGCCAGTTCCGCGTTAAAAAAAGACACCGCGCTGAATATGATATCGAATATTGCCTGCCAGTCGTACGGCATATCAACATTCTCTCTTATCAGAGCGAACATATCTTCCAGTGAATGCGCTAGCTTCGCCATGTTTTCGAATTCCATCATGGCCGAGGAACCCTTTATCGTATGCATGACCCGGAAAACATCGTTTATTTGATCGGCATCGAGCTTTTTGCCGCTCTCACCGGCCAAAAGTGTATTTTCAAGGGATTCCAAAAGCTGCTGAGTCTCGAATATATACACATCAAGCATTGATTCGTCAACGTTCATATCTTTTCCCCTGTTCTTTTGAAATTCACTAATCCCTCTACACGCGCACCTACGCAAGCTTGTCTATAGCGGAAAGAATACCTTCCTCTTTGAACGGCTTGACGATGAAGCCCTTGGCACCGCTCATGATTGCTTCGCGGACCATGGCTTCCTGACCCATGGCCGATACCATAATCACATTAGCCGAAGGATTAATCGCGAGGATTTCCCTGAGTGCGTGAAGCCCGTCCAATTCAGGCATCGTGATGTCCATTGTGACGATGTCCGGAGTGAGCTGCTTATACCGGTCTATCGCCACTTTTCCGTTTTCGGCTTCCCCGACAACCTCATGGGTGCTTTTCTTCAGCATATTCTTAATAGTAATTCTCATGAAGGCCGCATCATCAACGATCATTATTTTTGCCATTTACATTACCCTCCGACTTTGTATGGTGAATTATCAGTTTATATGACTTTGACCGTTTTATCGACGGTCTTTATAGTCAGCTGCCCGGTCTCGATATCAAAGTAAATTGTCCGCCCTTTATTACCGCCGGTATCATGTCCTACCAGCTCAATCCCCAGTCTTTTGAGCGTGTCCCTGCTGCTTTGAATGTTTCTTTTCCCTACTTCATGGACGCTTGAGGTACCGTTCGTCACAAACATTGAAGCGCCGCCGGCCATTTTTGCTTTCAACCTTGTTCGCGACGCTCCAGCTTTTATAAGGGCCTCCAATAATGCCTCTATACCCGAATCGGCAAATTTCGTCCTGGCATGATTCCCGTTCTCAAATCCCTGGCACGTCGGGAGCAATATATGTATGAGGCCGCCGATTTTCGTGACTGGGTCATATATGGCGACACCGACGCAGGATCCCAGTCCCAGAGAATAAAGCTGATCCGGTGCGCGGGTTACCTTCATCATTGCTATGTCTACAGCGTAACTACCATTCATCTACATATATCCTAACGACCCCAAAATTTTATCGCAAGAAGCTTTATCAGGGATTAAAAAAACATTGCCGATGATGCGGTCCTTTTCATTAAACAGCTCTGACTGAAAAAAAATCGCGAAATCTCCGGTCTTGCCGGCTTCTGCAATGGCAATGCTGAGCACCGCCCCGACCATATCAATGCTTAAAAAGGGAGTGGAGGGAGCTGCATCCAGACTTGTCATCTCTGATATTGCCGTCATATACGATCCGCCGAGTATATTAACAGTTTCGGTAATGACTGATTTTTCAACCTTTGAAAATTTTCGTGTGCTGCCCGGCTTCAGCGGGCTGATTTTTTTGCCCAGCATCATGGAAATGATTTTGTCCGCCTGATCGAAGTTCAGAACGACCATGAAAAAACCCGAAATATCGCCGGTTATGTCAATCATTCCCGCGACAACAAGTTTTTCGGCTCCTCCCAGCTGCCTCGGCATGTCGCCCAGCGGCAACAGCATCACCTTCGGCACCGACTGGACGATCGGACGATCCAAAAGAGCTGCGAGGGCTGTTGCTGCGTGGCCGGAGCCGATATTCGCGATTTCTTTCAGCACATCTCTTTTTTCAACATCAATATTATTAGAATCGCCGTTCATTGATTGCCTCCAATTTAGTCTTGTCTTATATATAATGTCGTTATTTTTTTGCATTTAATTAAAAACTTCATAATCAAATATTCAGTATCGTCTATGTGCACAAAATCTACTTGTTTTTTTATGTATTTATTGTAGATCGGGGGAATGCCGAATTGGAATATTTTAAATTTTCCGTCTTCGTATTAACTTTAAGGAAATTGAAACGATAATCAAAGTAGAACGATAAATCACTGTGAAGATGCAGTTTCGTCGGCAGCTACAGGGAGTTGATAACAATGTATACAGTTAATTCGCAATCTGCAGCCGGTAATTCGTCGGGTTCAAATTCTATCTACAGAACGAACTCGCGCATCAGCGGTATGTTTTCAAGCCTTGACACCGATACGCTCGTCAAGAGCATGACATCAAGCCAGCAGGCAAAAATAGAGGCTGTCAAACAAAAGCAGACCAGGCAGGAATGGTTTAACGAAGCTTTGGCAAGTGTCAAAGATGATGTCAACGAATTCCTGAATACATATTTAAGTGCGGCCGGCGAGCACAGCATGCTCAAGTCCGCGTCTTACACGGCTTACAAGTCCAGCACCTCAAGCACCTCGAACGCGGCTGCTGTTACCGGCTCAGGCGGCGCGGAAACGGGTGACATAACAATACAGATAAACAAGCTCGCGAAAAATGCGTCCGTTTCGAGCTCAGCGAGGATTTCTAAGGGCGGCACGGAGATCTCGTCAAACAACACCGCAACGCTGGGGAGCCTTTCACTTGCCACAAAGCTCGCCTTCGGTACCGGCGGCAGGATTTCCTTTGACATTAACGGAAAGACATTCAGTTTTACCAGAGATACAACGCTTCAAAACATGATCAATACTATTAATAATGATGACACCGCCAACGTCACGATGAAGTACAGCCGCCTGTCGGATACCTTTACAATCACATCCGATTCCGGCGGCCCTGACAGCAGCGTCAAAATCACAAATCTGCAGGGCAACGCTTTCGGAACAAACAGCGCGTTCGGCATCGGCGACATTTCTGTTTCCGGCACCGGCACCTCCATATCCAGCAAAGGGATTTCTGTCGGCGGAACGGGAATCTCACCCGATGGCACGGCAACGCTGGCGGAATTAAGCTTTGCCAAAGCTCTGATATTCGACAGCAGCGGTAAGATTTCCTTTTCTATTAACGGCAAGGTTTTTGAGTTTGATAAGACAACGCGGCTTCAGGACATGCTGTCTGCCGTAAACGATGATGCGGAAGCCGGCGTCACGATGTTCTACAACAGCGCGAAAGACGGGTTCACGATCATGTCCGACACGGGCAGCGAGGGTGTCGTCATAAAAAACCTGACCGGCAACGCCTTCGGGCAGCGCGGCGCATTCGGTATCCCTGAAGCGACAGCCGTACGCGGCTCGGACTCCGAGGCTGTTATAAACGGGGTAACCGTAAAGCGTTCCACCAATGAATACACGATCGACGGTATTACATATGAGCTGAAAAAGGTTACGCAGGGAACCAGCGAGGAGTCTATGACATTTACGCTGGAGCGCGATTACAGCGCAACCGTCTCGAGCGTCACCAAATTTGTAGACGCTTATAACAATATCTATACAAAGCTGAAAGCTTTCGTCAGCGAGGAGGACCATTCTTCACAGTATCCACCGCTGACAGACGCGCAGCGCGCTGAAATGACAGCGGAACAAATCAAGGCATGGGAGCAGAAGGCAAAAAGCGGCCTGCTCCGCCAGAACAGGGATCTCGTGGGCCTGTTGTCGGGTATCAGAAGCGCTTTCTATTCCGCATTGGGCGGCGTCGGAAAAAGCGCCACGGAAATCGGCCTGGCTGCTGCTGGTTATTTTGACAGCAACGCCGGCCAAATGGTGCTGAACGAGGAAGAATTAACTCAAGCGCTCAAAAGCAATCCCGACGAAGTCATCAGAATGTTTACAAACGGCAGCAGTACTGCTGAGGGGCCTGAGCAGGGGCTCATATACAAGCTCAGGAGCAGTTTGACAGCGTATGCCAGTAATGCTGCAAAATCGATAGAAACGGTTAAAAACGAGATTAAAACATATGACAGGGAAATCGGCAGCCTGGAGGTCAAACTCGGCAAGCTCGCCGACCGATATTACGCGAAATTCTCCAGAATGGAAACTGCCCTTTCCAGGCTTAATTCTCAGGCTTCATATATCAGCCAGCTGTTTATATAGATACATTCATTATGAGAGGTTCAAAATGGATTACAGGAAAGCAAACTTAAAACAGGAATACCTGAAACAGAGCGTCATGACAGCCAGCCCGGCTGAGCTCATTGTTATTCTCTTTGAGTCATGCATTAAGAATTTAAAGCTGGCTGAAATCAGCCTCGTGGACAACAAGGACTACAGCAGCGCGCACACACATCTTATAACTGCCCAGGAAACTATTATGGAGCTGATAAACTGTCTGGATTCCGGTATGGAATTATCGGTCAGGCTCCTGGAGATTTATGAATTTTTACTCCGCTCAATCCGCGAAATGAATCTCAAGAAGGATTTGACACTGCTTCCTGATGTGCTTGATATCCTGTGCTCAATGCGTGACACATGGCAGAAGATTTCAAAATCCTCCTACATCCTCACCCGGGAGGTGAATGTGGGATGAGCGGCAGCAGCGTGAGGCATTCAGAGCTGCGCACCCTTATGGATCTGGCGCTTCAGACGTGTATTGCCCTGAAGAATTACTCCGACGAGAATTTTAATACGTTACTTAAGGAAGACGATGAGAAACTTACAGAAGTCATTAACAATCGGGAAGAAATTATTGAAGCATTGATTGACCTTGAGTATAAAATCGACATTATTCTTGATGAAGTGGAGGAGTACGATTACGGTAATTCACTGCCGCCCGATGTTGACGAGCTCCGCATGTCAGCACGTTCGGTTCTCAACGACATCTCCGAAAAAGATATGGAGGTTATGAAGCACATCGGCAGCAAAATGCAAATGTACAAAAACGAAACGCTTAAAGCCAGAAACAAGAAGAACCTCACGGCATACATGAGAACAGCTTTTTCCGACGAACCCGGCGACAGCGTCGATTTTAAAAAATAAGCCGCCGGGCAGCGGCGAGGTATATTATGATTGATGTTTACAGAGTTCGGCGACTGGATCACACGGCTATCCGCGGCGCCATTACAGTTTCGGAAGGTTCCGGCGGCTTTGCCGGCGGGGCTTTTAGGGAGCAGCTTGGCTACCAGTTCAAAGAAGAATACCGAAAGCATTTTGACGGCCTGTTTGATGAACTGACCGCACTGGCCGACTCTATAGCGGGCAGGATTGATATGTGCCTGTTCGAACAGTACCGGGGCAGGCTGAAGGAACTGCTCACAGAAACCGTAAAAAACGCATACATCCTCAGTTCAGAGCACATTACGGATTTAAACGGGCGACAGCGCGTTTACGCAACAGTCAGCATTATCGACAGAAAACTCGATGATCTTGCGAAAGACATTCTGCAGGAAAACAGCGGTCGACTGGATTACTTAAGCCGCGTTGACGAAATACGCGGCCTGATCATGGATATGTTGCTGTAGCTAAGCAAGAATCCCACGTTTTACGTGCGTGGGATTTTAGTCACATCTGCAGCTGTTTCCCCTTGTGTTTTCGACAAAAACAGCACATTTGATTTATAGTATAAGTCATATTCTTCCAGATAAATTACCGGACGGTTTTTTGGAGTGTTCATCATAAACGACTTGAAAAAGGTGATGTTAAAATGAAGAAATGGTATGCAAAAAAGAGTATTTACCAGAAGCTCACAACCAGCTTTATCGCACTCGGCGTGTTTATCCTTGTATTATGCCTGCTGGCACTCAACGGCATCGGGCCCGTTGTCCAGCTCAGTTGGGTAACAGTCCTCATTTTCGTCGTCGCTTCATTACTGCTGTGCTTTACCGTTGTCTATATGACAGTACGTTATTTCAAATATAACGTGGTTGGCTATATCGTCGGCCTGACGATGGGGCTTGACAAGCTCACCAACGGTGATCTGGCTTATTTTGACAACGACGGGGATTATGACAAAGACAGTAAGGACGAAACGGAAAGGCTCGCCGCGGCTTTTGTCAGGCTGGTCTTTGCCACCCGGGAAAAAGTAGCGGACACGAAGCAGATTGCCGATGGCGACCTGACGACCCACATCCACATCAAATGCGACGAGGACATGCTCGGCGCAGCCCTTTTGGAACTGGTCCATAATATGCACCGTGTTGTCAGCAGCGCTTATGCTGCAGCCGACCAGGTGGCATCAGGTTCAAATCTTGTAGCAGACTCCAGCTTTGCCCTCTCCCAGGGCGCCACGGAGCAGGCCAGCGCCATCCAACAGCTGACCGCTTCACTGGTAGAGATTGCCACCCAGACAAATCTGAACGCCAAAAATGCCGATAAGGCAGATGACCTGGCCCAGAAGGC
>CAZVLO010000009.1:0-8343 GCA_964628265.1 uncultured Papillibacter sp. | reverse complement strand
CAACCGGAAACGAGCATATGCGAGGCATGCTCAGCGCCATGGACGAAATAAACGAGTCATCCGCCAATATCGGTAAAATCATAAAAGTTATCGATGATATCGCTTTCCAGACAAATATCCTGGCGCTCAACGCAGCTGTTGAGGCCGCGCGCGCCGGCCAGCACGGTAAGGGCTTTGCGGTTGTTGCCGAGGAGGTTAGGAACCTTGCGGCTAAATCCGCCAACGCTGCCAAAGAGACAACAGTCCTGATTGAAGGCTCGAACAGAAAGGTCGATGCGGGAACGAAAATTGCCAAGGACACCGCCGAAGCCCTCAATGAAATTGCCGTCCAGGTCGCTGCCGCGGCCGATCTTGTCAATTCCATCGCACAGGCATCAGGTGAGCAGGCGATGGCCATTGAACAGATCAACAATGGCATCCAACAGGTCTCGCAGGTGGTTTCCACCAACGCGGCGACCAGCGAAGAAAGCGCCGCGGCAAGCGAGGAACTCTCGGGTCAGGCGGCGCAGCTCAAAGAAACAATCAGCCTGTTCAAGCTCAGGAGAGAGAAAAAGGAAGCCGGCAATATTAATACTGAAAGCAAGCGGCTGGCAAGCGGCTCAGCTCCCGCGGCGGCAAAGAGAGTATCCATCACCAGCGGTGACATGGGGAAATATTGATGTATAATTTTTGGGGGGAAAACAGATGAGCGACCATATTAATAATACAGAAGCCACAGAAGATGCCCAGAAAGGCCGCTATTTGGCATTTCTGATCGGAAGCGAAGCATATGGTATCGAAATCAAATATGTCACGGAGATCATCGGCATACAGAGCGTCACTGAAATGCCGGAGATGCCGAGCTACGTCAAGGGCATTATCAACCTCAGAGGACGAATCATTCCTCTTATTGACATCAGGCTGCGCTTCAGCAAGGCTGCGAGAGATTACGACGACAGGACTTGCGTAATTGTAGTGGGCATTAACGGCTTTTCCTACGGACTGATTGTTGACAGCGTCTTTGAAGTCCTGTCCATACCGGACGAGGACACATCCCCGCTGCCCGAGATCAACGTGACCGCAACCAACAAATTCATCAAATCCATCGGAAAGACGTCATCCGGCATAGTGCTGATCGTCGATTGCGAAAAACTCCTGACACCGGATGATATCGGTGAAATCAGCGCATGATGCCCTCTGATAATCACAACCACCGGAGTGATGCTGTTGATTAAGATTACACAAAATGAATTTCAGCAGATTGCCGACTATGTCAAGGCCAATTACGGCATTCAGCTGAAGAAGGAAAAAATGGCTCTTGTGACGGGTCGGCTGCACAGTATTCTGACGCGGCACGACTTCAAGAGCTTTTCTGAATATTTTGATTATGTCGTCAACGATAAAACAGGCGAGGCGGCAACGACCTTCATTAATAAAATAACCACTAATCATACATATTTTATGAGAGAGCCGGAGCATTTTTATTTTTTCCGTGACAAGGTGCTCCCCGTTCTCCGGCAGCAGGTTACAACCAGGGACCTGCGCATCTGGTGTGCCGGATGCGCCAGCGGTGAGGAGCCCTATACGCTGGCCATGATTATCGACGAATTTTTTGGTGCCGAAAAAAAGTACTGGGATACCAAGATTCTGGCGACCGACATTTCCCTCAAAGCTCTGGATGAGGCGAAAAAAGGGGTTTACAGCAACAAGGATATCGAACCGGTTCCCCCTCACTGGAAACATAATTACTTCAAAAAAATCGATAACGAAAACAGCGCCGTCAATGACGCCATCAGGGAAGAGGTCCTGTTCAGGCGGCTGAATCTGATGGATCAGGCATTTTCCTTCAAAAAGAAGTTCCATGTGATATTCTGCCGAAATGTCATGATTTATTTTAGTAATGAGACAAAGCATGAACTTGTCAGCAAGTATTATGATTTAACCGAAAAAGGCGGCTACTTATTTATCGGCCATGCCGAATCTCTCAACCGGGATCTGACGAAGTATAAATTCATCATGCCCGCAGTCTACAAGAAAGAATAAAAGGAGAGATATAATGCCACAAATTAAGAAAATCCGCGTTCTGATTGTAGATGACAGCGCTCTGTTCAGAGGCGTTGTTTCAAAAGGCATATCGTCCGACCCCGGTATTGTTGTTGTCGGCACGGCTGTTGACCCCTTTGATGCTAAAGACAAAATCGTCGAGACTGACCCTGATGTTATGATCTGCGATGTAGTTATGCCGAAGATGGACGGTATCGAGTTCATAAAAAGGCTTCTGCCGCAGTATCCGCTTCGCGTTGTTGTCGTCAGTTCCGTCAGTGAGACGGTACTTGACGCCATGAACGCCGGCGCCGTGGATTTTGTCGCCAAGCCGGATATTGCATCAGGACGGACTCAGGCCGAGTTTCTTGCCGAGCTCATCGAAAAAATCAAAATCGCAGCAGGAGCCAACATCCCAAAACCGAAAATAGCACCCCAAACAACCGGAGGTGTTCTGCAGTCCGGCAGGGGTACGACAAAAAGAATCATTGCTATGGGCGCCTCCACCGGCGGTACGGAAGCATTGTTCAACATTCTGAGCTCACTGCCGCCCAATCCTCCGGGTATCGTGATCGTCCAGCACATCCCCCCTGTCTTCTCCGCCCTGTTTGCCGAGAGGCTCAATAAAACACTGAAGCAGCGGGTCAGGGAAGCAAAAACAGGCGACTATGTGGAAAACGGTCTTGTCCTCATCGCCCCCGGTGATAAGCATATGCGTATAAAAAAATTCGGAGGTAAGCTCAGAGTGGAGTTATCCGGCGGTGAGAAGGTCAACGGGCACTGCCCATCCGTTGACGTCCTATTCAATTCCGTCGCGGCCGCCTGCGGTAAGGACTCTGTCGGTATAATACTCACCGGAATGGGCAGCGACGGCGCCAAAGGTCTTCTGGCCATGCGGCAGAAAGGAGCCGGGACAATCGGTCAGGATGCGTCCACCTCAGTTGTTTACGGTATGCCGAAGGTCGCGTTTGATATCGGCGCCGTTGAAAAGCAGGTGCCGCTGGACGGCATCGCCCAAGCCGTTATCAATATGGTGTCGGCATAGACGAATATCGCTTTATGACGAAGGCGGAGCCGCAGTTGTGCGGCTCCGCCTTATCGCTATTTTCTCACCGATACAATATGCAAAAAGCGTATCTTTCTGTATGTGTATGTATTAAGAGGCCTGTTGTCGCAGTTGATTGAATGAGCAGCTACCAGGATGTTCTCGGGTAGCGGCGGCTGACCAGCCGCCACGACAACCGGCGTATGCTGAAAACCGCTGCCGTCAAAAGACAGCTGGACGATGTCTCCCGGCATGATTTTTGCCATATCGACTTCCTTTGCCTGCGGCCCGGGCCCTTTCCAACTGCGAACCAGAAAATCCCCCAGAAATGCAACACCGGTCCATGACGGTGATTTCTTGTTGGCATTGTAGTAGTACCAGCCCCTGGTCTTATGATGATTCATAACCCCCGCGCCGGCAAAAATGCACTGAGACGCGAAGTTCGTACAGTCCCCACCCAACTCTTCGTAGTCGTAGTAAGCCGGATTTCTGGCGTAAGCCCACAGATGCGCGTATCTGACAGCGATTTCACGGTCGTAAATGCCTGATGCGCCCGGCATAAAACACCGCCCTCCCAGTTTATTACCACATCATATGCCGCTGCTCCATATATTCCACACCCTTGTTAAACTGCTCCCAATCGTATACAATGGAGATATCAACACACGGCGGAGGTGGTATTTATGACTGTGACGGAAAAGGCCGGGATCTTAGCCACGCATTTTTCGGCATGGCCGCATTTATCAGACGCAGAGCAGCAGCGTATGCTCGCAAACACGTCACTGCTGCGGTATGCGAAGGGGACATGCATACATAACGGCGAGAACGACTGTAAGGGCATCATGATCGTTAAAAAAGGGCTGCTCCGAACATACATGCTGTCGGAAAGCGGAAAAGATATCACTTTGTTCAGGCTGAACAAGGGTGATTTGTGTATCTTTTCCGCCTCCTGCGTTTTGTCGGCTATTACGTTTGATGTCCATATCGACGCGGAAGAAGATTCGGAAGTGATTTTCGTCAGCTCCGCCTGCTTCCAGTCACTTGTGGAAAGTAATATTTACGTGGAGTGTTACGCGTACAAACTCATCGCCGACCGTTTTTCGGACGTCATGTGGACCATGCAGCAGATCTTGTTTATGAGCATGGATAAAAGGCTCGCCCTTTTCCTGTGGGATGAAATCTCGAAAACAGATGACGATACGGTGCACCTGACCCATGAGCAGGTCGCCAGAGATGTCGGCAGCGCCCGTGAGGTCGTCAGCCGGATGCTGAAGTACTTTTCGTCCGAGGGCGTCGTCGAGCTTTCAAGAGGCGGCATAAAAGTGATAGATAAGAAGAAACTCAGAAAGCTTGCGGAATAATAGACGTGTTCTAAACGCCGTTCATTTACTTTGCTCTGCTACACTTCCAGCATCTTGCGTATTTCCGCCTTGGGTCTGACACCAACCGCCGTACTGACGACTTTGCCGTCTTTGACAACGGCCAGCGTTGGTATGCTCATCACCTTGAATGCCTGAGCCAGTTCCGGCTGCTCGTCAACGTTGACTTTTCCAACTTTTGCGGTTGTTACTTCATTGGCCACTTCGTCCACCACAGGAGATACCATTCTGCAGGGGCCGCACCATGCCGCCCAGAAATCCAGCAGGACGGGCTTATCAGAACGAATAACCTCAGCTTCAAAATTTTCTTTTGTTATTGTCAGTACCGACATCACAATCGCTCCTTTGTTCATCATATTTTTGTAATGATCCTGTGAATCTATTATAACCGATTGCCGCATACTATCTGTGAGAAAATCACAGACTTGAAAATAAGTCGAAATATATACAGCTGCGCTGCCTATTCTAATAAATCTTGTGTATTTTTTTCTTTATTAATCAATTCTCCTGTGTTAAAATACTCAAAGACTAATATAATCAATTTATATTAAATACGTGTACAATAATACGTGTACAATACACACCGGGAGAGATGCTTTAAATGCTCGGGCTTATTTTTGTTATTGTTCTTGTCTGCGCCTCTATCTTTGTCAACGGCTGGACTGATGCGCCCAATGCAATAGCAACCGTCGTCTCCACCAGAGTGCTCAAGCCCAAGGTCGCCGTTGTCCTCGGCGCTTTGTTTAATTTGCTGGGCGTTTTTTTTATGGGAACGGCCGTCGCCTCCACAACCGCCAGTGTCGTCAATATCGGTACGGGACATGATGCGCTCATCACCCTTGGCGCAGCACAGCTCTCCATCGTGATATGGGCTGTTTCAGCTTGGAAATACGGTATTCCCACCAGCGAAAGCCATGCCCTGATCGCCGGTCTGATGGGTGCCGGTATATCGCTTAACGGGCTGAGTGCGTTTAATTGGGAGTCATTTCGTCTGGTACTGATTGGCCTATTTATATCTTCCTTCGTCGGCTTTGTGCTCGGATATCTCGCCACGAAATTCACCGAGTTTGTCTGCAGGAATATGAACAGGCGCAAAACGGAGAATTTCTTTTCTGTCGGGCAGGTCTTGAGTGCGTCTATGATGGCATTTTCCCACGGTGCTCAGGATGGGCAGAAATTTATGGGTGTCTTTTTTCTGGCCCTGACGATCGGCGGCGTATATTCCTTCAACGCGGACGGTACTATGACGATACCTGTATGGATCATGCTCGTATGCTCTGTTATCATGGCTGTCGGTACCTCTGTCGGCGGATACAAAATCATAAAGTCCCTCGGTATTGACATGGTGAAGCTTGAAAAATACCAAGGGTTTTCAGCCGAGGTGGTCGCTTCCGGCAGTATGATAGCCGCTACCTTGTTCGGTATTCCTCTGAGCACAACCAACACGAAAGCAACAGCCATGATGGGCTCGGGTGCTTCAAAAGGCATCAGCAACGTGAACTGGACCATTGCCAAAGATATGATTATTGCCTGGATACTGACGTTTCCGGCCTGTCTCATACTCGGGTATGTTTCGGCCAGCTTGTTCAGGTGGATATTCTAGAGAGTATTGCCAAAAGCGATTTGTGAAAGGATTGTTCAGGTATGAGTAATATCAGCAGAAAGAATGTCGACTATTTTGAGATGTTTGACGTTGGGATGAGTATTGCGCTCAAATCCGCCAAAAAACTTCAGCAGGCGTTTTCAGACGGAATTATCAACGAGGCGGAACTCAGGGAGATAAAGGGAATTGAACACGAGGGCGACCTGCACGTACATCAATGCATCAAGACAATCGACGTTGCTTTTATTACACCGATTGACCGCACCGATATCGTTGAAATCGTCAAAGCCATAGAAAACCTGACCGACAGCATCGACGCTGTGGCAAACAGGATTTTTATGCTGCAAATTACTCAGGCCAATGAATATCTTATCAGGTTTGTCAGCAGTCTGGTGCTTTCCTGTGAAACCCTGAAAGAGATGATGTGCCAGCTGAAGCAGTTCAAAAAGAACCACAAGAGAATCAAGGAATGCGTCATAGAAGTCAACCGGCTGGAAGAAGACGGTGACCGGACCTTCATGGAGAGCATGAGAAGTCTTTTCGCGCACGAAAAAGACCCTATACAACTTGTCAAGCAGAAAGACTTGTATGAGCTACTTGAGGAAGCGCTGGACCGTGCGGAGGATATCGCCGATATCGTCGAAAAAGTGATTGTCGCCAAAACGTGATAGGATGCTGTTCTCCTTCGGACGCCGATATTTTTCAGCATTTTTGGGGCACAATATAACCGTTATTCTCTCGAATGCAGGAAGGAGTCATTCATGAAGGCACAAGTCGAACCCGGCTGCATTGCCTGCGGCCTATGCGTCGCGACCTGCCCGGAAGTGTTCCGCTTTGATTCGGACGGCCTGGCCGAGGCCTACGCCGAGGTGACGGACGAACTTAAGGACAGCGCGGCAGAAGCACGTGACGGCTGCCCGGTCTCTGTTATATCCCTTGAAGAATAAATGCGCATCACATAACTGACACCCGTTCCGGATTATATCAATATTATAACGCGTCCTCGCAGCCGTTTTTCAAACGGCTGCTTTTTTTATTGCTCTGCAGCATGTTGAACAGGCTGTCATGTGTCAAGTCTCTCCTGCGGTGAATAGATTAATACCACGAGGTGATGCTTTTGGATACACGAGAATTATTCGCCAGAATGATCAGATGTGAAGCTGAGGGCGAGGGTGACGCCGGCATGCGGGCTGTGGCGCAGGTTGTCATGAACCGCGTCCATGTTGCATACGGCGAGTACCTGCGGACAGGACAGGGTAACCTTCGCAGGGTCCTTGTTCAGATGTGCCAGTTTTCATGCTACAAGTCTATCATCGGCGGTCAGCCGAACGTACAGAACGTATGGTCCATGACGCCGGACCCCGTACACTATAAAATTGCGGACTGGGCGATTCAGGGCGGAATCTTTTCCGGCGTCGGCACGGAATCGTTGTGGTATATGAATCCTTTCAGCCCAGACTGCCCCGACCCGTTTCCGTACAACGGTTCCGGATACTGGTTCACCAGGGTACGCCAGCACTGCTTTTTTAATCCCACGGCATTATATGCACAAACTTAATTAAAAGGTGGTTCAAATATGAATAGAAACAATTTAAGCTGGGTTGACAACAAGGTTTTTAATCCCGGCAGCACGCAGAGCAGGCTCGGCCAGACCGCCCCCCAGGCGCGCCCCTTTATGGATACCGCGCCGGTACAGTTTCAGGAGGAGCCCACAGGCCAAAGCCCGGAGGGCGTCCCTACCCCGCAGGGATTATCACCGTCTACATATCAAGCGCCCATGCCAAACGAAACGGGCCTTTTACCCATGACCCAGGAACCCGAACAAAAAAGCCCGGAGCAGACCGGTCTTTCCCCCGGCATTTTTCAAAGTGATCCTGCGATGGACCTGGCGATGATGGGTGTCCCGCAGCCATCCAGACAGCCTGCCGGTATGCAGGGGACATTGACAAGGACGGAGGCACACGCTGCCAGCCCGTTTATGGAAGGCCCCCCGACGATCATGTCGGCGGGCTACACGCCGGCCTATCTGAGAAGTATCATCGGAAAACGGGTCCGTGCGGAATTCGTTTTTCAGAATATGTACCTGGATAAAACAGGCATCCTCATGGAAGTTGGCATCAGCTACTTCGTCCTTGAGGACACCGCCACCCACGCAATGGTCATGTGCGACCTCTACTCCGTTAAATTCGTTACATCGGTCTGACTCTTCAGTGTTATGCGCAAAACCCCCTGTTGTCATTGTACCGCACCAGCATTAACGGACATTGAATAAAAGCCCCAGCCGTAGAATATCA
>CAZVLO010000008.1:53340-53598 GCA_964628265.1 uncultured Papillibacter sp. | reverse complement strand
CTCACGAATATTTGCTCCGCTTATTGCGAAGCCCTTGCCATTCTTGATAGCCAGCTCCAGTGAGAAAAAATTCGGCATGTACACAATTTCTTTTGGCATAAAGCCGATTTTTCTGCAGTTCTCCAGCGCCCTGTTCTCGGCATCCCTCATTTCTGCAGCATAAAGCAGAAACAGGGTCTCCTTATTTAAGCTCTCCACAGGAACATCAATGCTATCGGCCAGCGGGCTTTTTGAAGAAACCGCGATGTATGTATTCAG
>CAZVLO010000008.1:42058-53287 GCA_964628265.1 uncultured Papillibacter sp. | reverse complement strand
TCTTTTCTTGTATGTTCCAATACTTACCGAAGCCCAGAGAATAGGCGGCAATGAAATCAAGCTTGCCGCACACAAGCGACTCGCGTAAATCTTTAAAGCTTAACAGATCAATTTTTATCAGTGTATCGGGGTATATCTTTTCAAACCTTCTGATCACCGGTTTTAAAGCGCCCACGACCTCAGATGAATCCATGCACCCGATACGTAAGATGTTCTCTTCTGTTATATATACTTTGCTTATGTTTTGGGTTATTTCAGTAAGCTTTTCGTATAACGGTTTGAGCTCGGTGTACAGAAATTCTCCGTGTTCTGTCAGATCTACACCCCTATTGTTGCGTACAAACAATGTCGTTCCAAGACTTGTTTCAAGACGCTGAATCCATCGGCTTACAGCAGATTGATTGATAAACAGATCTTTTGCCGCCTCAGATAGATTGAGCTGCTCAGCAACAGTCAGAAAGATCTCAATTTGCTGCAACGAAATATTATTCAATTGCCTGCCCTCCGGTTAATAATCGCAAAATTGCAACAATATTTATTAACTTCCAACGAAAACAGATTGATCTTGGAAAAATATTTATATAGTATTACCAAAATTATAACACAAAGTATTAGACCTAATAATGCTTTGAAATGAGCTGAAATAGCCTTGAATTTAGTCTGATTCGGGTGGTATGATCAAACTGTGCAGGTTAATATTATGAATTATGACTATTTGAGGTGTGACATGAGTAATAGTTCAATAGATTTGCAGTCTGTTCTTCTGGAATCCATGCTAAATGGTGGGGGAATCAGCGATGTCAGTAAGACGATCTCCGAATATTTCAATGCATGCATTAGCTTTAAAAGTATTAACAACTCGAGTGTTTCATTTGCTGAACAGATAGATGCAGATTCCTACACTTTTGTTATTGAGCGGAACATCAATGCTGGAGGGCAGCACTTGGGCCGGCTGGCACTAGGGCGTGACGATGAGCCGTTCAGTGACGCGGAAAGCCGGTTATTCGAAAAAGCAATGGAAATTGTTGCTCTCCAGCTCTATCAGGATAAAAAAATAGCCGATATAGAGTTTCGGCTTAGAGGTAACTTTATTGAAGACCTTGTATCGTCTCATTTTGTAGATCAAGACTCGATAAGAATACGTGCCCGGGCGATTAACTACGACATTACAGCGACACACAGAGTTTTAGTAGCTGAATTCGAAGACCTTTCACATGTTATTAAGCACCAAAACCATATAACCTCCGCTTTGGAGAGCTTTAAAAGCGAGCTGGCGAAAAACGTTCACCACCACCTTAATCAACTATCAGAGGGAATGGTGATGAATCGTAACGATGAAATGATTATACTCGTACGCGTTGATGAGAAGAATAGTGCATTGAGCACGCTCAAAAGCATATGTGAAGAAATAATTGATTTTATACATTTCCAATATAATATCAAGATGTATATAGGCATAGGCAATGTTTGTACCGAACTGTCTGACTTCTCGAAATCATATCATTCAGCAAAAAAATCACTTGAAATAGGAGAGTATATGATCACGGAAGGACAAGTGCGTTCACTTGAACAATTTACAGTTCATGCGTTGTTTTTAAGCACCGTTAAACCTTCCGAGCTCTATAACTACGCTCGTGCGCACCTGGAAAAACTGCTGGTTTACGATAAGGAACATGGTTCAGAGTTACTTAAGACCCTGCAGGAGTACTTGTACTTACGCAACAATGTAGAAAAGACGGCGAGAGCTATAAACCTTTCGGTTAGCGGTCTGAAGTATAGGTTAAAACGCATTGAAAAGATTATCGGGCTTGAGTTGAATGATTATAAGGTCAGCTTTGATTTACAGTTAGCCCTGGTCATAATGCAGTTATATGGCGAGTATCGCATCAGAAACTACAGCTAATATTAAGCGCGATACGCGCAATGGAAAAATGGGGGTAAAGAGCTCTAACGGCTAGCCCGGCACGTGTGGTAGACAAGTCCGCTTTAAAATTCAACATTGGCACTTTTTATAAATGGCCCGTTCAAAATGACCTTCCTCAATAAGATAAGTGAACATCGTGGTATCCGCAGGTGGCTGGATTACTCCATCGGCAATTATTACGCCCTCTGCCGACCAGTCCTTATTGAACGCCAGCAGCCGGATTTCAATTGAGGTATAGACGCCTATTCCGTCATCGTCATATTTGATATACTCCTCTTTGCCGTAGTCCGGGCCGGTGCTGGCAAGGCACACGAACCCGTCGTTTTCAATGAGATAAAATGTATTCCGGCCTGTCCAGAAGCAGAGCTTTTGCACATACCCGAATTCATTTTTTTCATACACGAGCAGGCGAGCAAATTCCGAGCCGGTGTAGTTATTCTGCAAATAACAGACCTCATCCGTGCCGTCGCCGTTCAAATCAGCAAACACAGGCCCCCATTCGAAAATGCCCTCCCCCTCCTCGGAGTGGACATATTCACCGTTTTCGCCAACCACGAATCTTTTGAGATACTCGGCGTTCCAACGGTCGTATCCATCACCGGTCGCAACACTATCCCTGAACCCGACGAACTCCTCGGGTTGAAGCGCGCGCCCGCCGGCATAGTCAAGGAACATCCGATTTCTGTACAGGAAGGTGCTGTCAAAACACTCCGGGACGCTATAGGTTTTAGCAAGCTCGGCAAATGCCGTCAGCTCTGCGGACGGGTTTTCAAGGTCAACGCCCACCGGGGGCAGCTTCACATATTCCGTTGTCTCGGGCGTGGACGGCGTCCGCCGCTTCTCAAGGGTGGTGAGCTCACTTACGATGTTGGATGACGCCTCAACCGCGTCAAAATGTGCCTGTACGATATCGAGATTGAACAGGTACCCATCCGCGACCCAGTAGAAGCTCTTGGCCGGCACCGTCCCGCCGGCGGTCTGAAAGATAGTGCCGCAGGTATATAGGCCGCGTGAATATTCCGCTAGGCCGGCTGTTTCGATTTTGCTTTCCAGAAGACGCGGGCCGTCCTCGTCCCGAATCCATTCGAGCTTAACGGTATGCGACGTTTGCAGCTTATACGCCGCGTCTTCTGTCACGGCGCTCAGGCCCAGGCCTACGCGCACGACAGGAATATAGTAGACGCAGACTGAATGATCGGTAACGACAATGGAAGCAATACTGCTGATGCCGGTCGGGAGATAGTAATGGGCTATTGCGGAAAGGTTGCCGCCATTAATTTCGTCGGCGTTTTCCGTTAGGATTGCGGCCTCAAGCTCCTCTGCGGAGGAAAATGTAAGCGCTCCTCCGCCGGTGTCCGGCTCGATATTCTGTTCAGACAGCACGTCATCCTTTTCCGCGCAGCCGATCAGTGCAAAGATGCCAAGCACCAGAGCAGAGATTATAATCAGAGAAACAGTTTTTTTCATTGGCGCCTCCTCATCCAAGACGCAATTACATTTGAGATTATCTTAAATACTCCGGAGAGGAAAGTCAATTGTTTCCAATGAGCACAAACCGCTCCCGTGTGTTAAAAAAAGCGCGCTGGGCATTCGCCCCCATAACGAATACCCAGCAAAAGGAGAGAAAAGTGCACGCTCGAGATTAAACAAGCAGCGGTTAAATTAAGAGCAGCCTGTTTTGAGAAATCAAAACAGGCTGCCACATAACGGCATACCACATTAACCCGAAAAGGCTAATAGATGTTCCCTTCTCAAAACGTGAAGGCCGAATCGTTTCCAATGTCGACCCCGTGAGCTTTTAAGCTCAGGCCAGACGGTCATAGGCTAACGCCCTTAGCCCGAAAGGCACGGCAACTATTTAACTGATATAAGCCTAGCACAAAAGCCGTCTTCTGTCAATTCATAATAATATCATACATAATCATACATACCAAAATGCATGGCTTTACGCTATTTCATCCCAATGCGGAATAGAGGATATTCGCGGCTGTCGACATATGTGCACACGCCGCGCCCTCCTCCTGCTCGACGATGTACAGCGCGATGACAAGCTCCGCCTCCGGGTCAACGTGCAGGCGCGCACCGCCGAAGCCGCAGTGATTGTAGGATATATCGCTGCGCAGCATGCCGAAATCATCTTTTTTCCCGTTCTTCACGTCCCAGCCGAAGCCCCAGTTCGACCCCAGCATACGCTCACGCCAGTACGAATCGGGTATTTGCGCGTTTTGATCGGTTGTCATCAGGCGGACAGAAGAAGGGGAGAGGATGCGTTTTCCGCCGAGGGTGCCGTTTTGCAGAAACATCTGACCGAATATAAGCTGGTCACGTATTGTGGTTTTGAGGCCGCCTGCCGCGCTGGTGCTCTGGAGCGCTTCCTCCGTGTTGTGATAGTTGCCGCCGCGGGAGTTGGGTTCGCGGTATACATAGCGGTCGTATTTGTCTCGGGGCAACGCCCAGTGGGTATCAGTCATGCCGAGGGGATCGAAGATGCGCTTGCGCGCAAAGGCTTCAAGGCTCATGCCGGATATTTTTTCGACAAGCTGACCCAGCATTTGGTACCCGATGCTATTATAGGCGAACGCCGTACCGGTTGGGGTTTTCAGCGGGGCTTTCTTGGTGAGAAATAAAAACACGTCCCACGCGGATGATGTCTCCGGCAGACCGAGCTTCTCCCGTGCCTCCATCAGCGCCGCGGTCTGATCCTCGCCGTCTTCCGGCAGTGCGATGCCCATCTCGTTTCTTATGTAGTCTGCTGCCCATTCGTACGCTGCGTCCTCGTCCCAGCCGGAGACATGGGCCAGGAGGTGCCAGAGCAACACCCCGTCCTTGCCCTTGCCCTCAAAGTCGGGAAAGTACGCCTGTACCGGCTCCCAGAAATCGACAAGGCCATCCTCCTGCAGGATTGCCAGGCATGTGGCTGTAAAGGGCTTTGTGACAGAGGCTACACTGAAAATAGCATCCTCGCGCAGCTGACCGCCGCCGGGCTTTTGCACGCCGTAATTGCCTCCAAATATCTTCACACCCCGCCGCAGCGCGTGGAAGGCAATGAAGGGATGCGCGTTTTTGTCGACCAGCATCTGGAGGTACCTGTCAAGATAGCGCAGGCGGTCAATATTGACGCGGAGCGTATCCATCCCGTAAAGCACCGCTTCGGGCAGGGCAGCCTTTTTCACTGTCATGATATCGAGGCCCCTCTCTTAATAAAAATAAAACCGCCTCTGATAAAGCAGAGACGGCAAATATCCATTTACAGCGTCTATTCAACGCAGATTGGCGGATAAAATGTCATAACGCTTTATCATTTGCCGTCTGCGCAGAGACCTGCCGATTTTAAGAGTTTGTGTATTAACCATTTTATCCAACAGATACATAATAATAGTTATTTGTACAGATATTACCACAACCGAGGGCGCGTGTCAAGAAATCTATGAGCGCTGCCGTACGTAACTGCGATTTATTTTACCGTGGCGTTCACCGTCAGCGCTTCAAACTGGGCTTCCGTCAGCGCGCTGTGATAAAAAAGCTCATAGTACTGAGCCGTTTCGTCATACAGGTCGTATTTTGCCGCGTCGGGATACAGGAGCTTTGCAAGCCAGATCATGCCCATGTATCTGTTCACCGAAGGGGGAGAGCCCATCCAGTCATACGGGCCTTCCGGAACCTCGTAATATGTACCGTTTTTAATGGCGTCCAGCTTCTTCCAGGCGGCGTCGCTGCCGACTGACGCGTAAACGCTTCCGGGGGCGAAGAGAATCACATCCGGGTTCCAGTTCAGCAGCTGCTCCATATCGATGGGGCTGCCGCTGCCTTTTGAGGTGGCATCCTCCAGTACCGCGACATTGTCGGACAACAGGTTGATGATTTCCGCGTGGAAGGAGCCCTCCGCGATGACATTCAGTCCGTTGTCGCCAAGACAGTAGGCGAGGCTGACTTTATTGTCTCCCATCTGCTCGGCGATCTCATGGGTCCGCGTATTGATGGTTTCACAGTATTGCGCCAATTCCTCCGCCTTATCCTCGAGACTCAAAAGCTTTCCAAGCGTTCTGTACGCGTCGGCCATTGAATCCATAGCCGCTGTAACATGGACTGCCGGGATCCCTACCTGCTCCTGGATACCGTCCATATCCTCCACGATTGTGCCCTTCGGTTCACCCACGTCGATGATAATCTGCGGAGCGATTCTAGCAATTTCCTCAAGATTCAGGTCCTTCTGGCCGTAAAACTGTCCGATAACGGGGAGGTTGTAGTAATTCGCGTCAATATAAGCGTCAGCTGATGCCGACCATGTGCTCGAAGTCCCCACGAGCATATCCGGCGCGAGAGCAAACAGGACAATCTGCGCCATAGACCCGGAAGCTGCGATGCGTGTAATTTCTGTGGGTACCTCTACTTTTCGCCCGGCTGAATCTGTAAACATGACAGTCTCTGCGGCGTCGGATGAGCTTGCCGTTCGCTGTCCGCCGCATCCAAAGAGTAACAGGGCCAGAAGTACGGCTAAAAGCAGTGATATCGCTTTTTTCATGTTAATACCTCTTTCTTATATTCTTGTGGGATCATCCCATCAGGATACAACACATTTCGGCAGACACACCCGCGCCTTATCCATACGCAGACTCTGAACCTCAACCTCCACATCGTACAGACTGCTGATCAGGTCCGCCGTGATGACGTTATGGGGTGCGCCGTGCCTGACCACGTGGCCGCCCAGAAGCGCCAGGACCTTATCCGCGAACATAAAGGACTGGTCGGGGTTATGAGTCGAATACACAACGGTATACCCCTCACCTGTAAGCTTCCTTATCTGGGAGAGAATCCGCACCTGGTTGCCGTAGTCGAGGCTGGATGTCGGCTCATCCATGACCAGAGTTGTCGCGTTCTGGGCCAACGCCCGCGCGATGAGGGTGAGCTGCCTTTCACCGCCGCTGATCTGCTGGTAACCCCTGTTTCTCAGGTGGGTGATCCCCGACCGTTCCAACGCTTGCTCTGCCAGCTCCAGCTGCGCTTTGCCGGGCATGCTGACTGCCGATATCTGCGCGCTTGTGCCCATAAGGACGATATCGAATACGGGGAAATTAAAAACAGGTGAATGGGATTGTGGGATATAAGCCACGCGTTTTGCAAGCTCCTGCGGGTTTAAGCTGCTTGTATCCGCACCATTGATTTTTATTGACCCGCGCTCAAAGGGCAGCAGACCGAGGATACATTGAAAAAGCGTACTCTTCCCCACGCCGTTGGGCCCCAGTACCGCCAGCACTTCACCGTCTTCGGCCCTCATGGAGACGTCAAACAATACCTCATGGTTGTTATAGCTGAAACTGAGATTGCGCACCTCAACGCTCATCGGGTTCCTTCCTCCCTCGTTATCAGATAAATAAAAAACGGCGCACCGATTAAAGCCGTGAGTATACCAATGGGGATCTCCGTTGACAGCAGATTACGCGAGACGTTGTCAATCAGCAGCAGGAAGATGGCACCGAAAAGCATGGATGCCGGCATCAGGTGTCTGTAATTGTTGCCGACAAGCCTTCTGGTCAGGTGCGGTATGACCAGTCCCACCCACCCGATCATTCCGCTGACGGAGACGCTTGCCGCCGTCAAAAGAGTTGCGCAGACGACGACAATCAGCCGGATTTTCACCGGACTGATTCCGATGGTTCTCGCCTCATCATCGCCGAAGGTGAGAACGTTTATACGCCACCGGAGCAGCAGCAGTGGGAGAAGTCCGGCGAGCATCGGAAACAGTGCGAAGAGAACATCTCTTTTAGTGACGCCCGCAAGGCTCCCGATCAGCCAGTAGGTAATCAACGGCAGTCTGTCAGTCGGGTCTGCTACCAGCTTTATATAGGATGTGCCGGCTGTGAAAAGCGAGCTGACCATGATGCCCGATAAAATAAGGCCCAGGATTTTCGACCCTTTTGCTTTTTTGCTGACGGCATAGACAAGAGCAACGGTCAGGAGGCTGAAAAAGAACGCACTGAAGGTTATCATGCTCTGAGAGGCGTAGTTGAGTATCGCCAAAGCAGCCCCGAAAGCAGCGCCGGACGACGCGCCGAGGATATCTGGCGCCGCCATTGGATTCTGGAATATCCCCTGATAGGAAGCGCCCGCCGCCGACAGGCAGCAGCCCACGAGACAGGAAAGCAGTATCCGCGGCAGCCTGACGTTGAACAATACGGTTTCCATCGTATCCGTCCAGAAACGTTCGACGGGAAATACCTTTGATAAGAGTATGCCGATGAGTTCTCTTACCGATATCGGATATCGCCCCAAATAAAACGAGAAAATGACAGCGAGCGCCAGCAGCAGGCCGAGGCCGGTAATGATCAGCGCGTTTTTTCTGTCTCTTGTTAGCCGGCCCATATAGCACCCCTAAAAATAAATTGCTCCCGGAAACGGAAGCAATCATGACGGCGCCGACCTGCAGTCGGTGCCGGTTATGTATTGCTCCTTTTCAAACACGGAAGGCCCTGCCGTTTCCGGCAAAACCATGCGGGCGGCATTGTCGAATGCCGCCCGGGCCGCAATACCGTAAGTTGATGACAGGTGTCACGGCTCGGAGCTGATATGAGATATCCACCGTGTCGCTTCATGAGATTTTCGGTAAATATCTATTTGCAGTCAAGACGGAATTAAACATTACAATACATGAGCAGACGGACAAAATCAATGTGCTGATAATATAATAAACATAACTAAACACAAAATGCAATACATAAAATAAAAAAACAGGCCTGTCCTGAAAGTGTTGTAATATGGAAATATTGCAGTATAATGGGATTTACCGGCAAGCCGAGCGAAACGCAGAAAAAATCATGACGGAGGAGTGCAAAAAATGAAGCTCTGCAAAGCAATCCCCGCAAACGCGGTCTACGCCGCCGATTCCCTGGGTATCTGTCTGGAGCGCCTGAATGTACTGGACGAATACTGTCATCGCGCCGTTGACGAGATGAAGCACGCTTTTATTGGTTTGCGTATCCTGCGGCACGGACAGCTGATATTCAGCGGCGAGTACGGCACGCAAACACCAAACGGTGAAAAGCTTCGCGCTGATGCCATTTATCCGCTGGCGTCGGAATCAAAGCCCGTGCTTGCCACCTGCGCGGCGATACTGCAGGAGGACGGCGGATTTGACTTCTACAACCAGCTGCAGACATACCGCCCTGAATTCAAGGGTGCGATGAAGGACGAGGTGATCATGTGGCAGCTGCTGTGCCACACCTCGGGTATTGACGACGCGGAGCAGGAAAAATATACGAGCGGTTTGATTGGCGAGGTGTCATACGATGAAAGGGCTAAAGCCTTCTACAGTGCCCGTGCCAAGATGGGTTTGCCTGACGTACCCTTCAGCGAAGCTGCGGCAGAAGAAGCATACGCTCTGGCGATGCTCCGGGCACCGCTGGCTTCAAGACCCGGGACAACATTCAGCTACTCAAGCTACGGTTATGAACTCATCAAGTCAATCATAGAAGACATCACGGGCGAAACCCTTGAACAATACGCGAAGCGCAAAATCTTCGACCCCCTCGGCATGACCGATACATACTGGTTTCTGCCTCCGGAGAAACGCGAGCGTTATGTCACTCGCGACGAATCCCTTAAGGGCGGGAAATGGATGAACAGCGAGTATTCCATGACCAGCACAAGCGCGTCGGGCGGGCTGAAGTCAACGCTGGACGATATGGCGAAATTCGGTCAGATGTGGCTGCAGAACGGAACCTTTGACGGCCGGCGGATTATCTCTCCCGCGACTGTTAAAATGATGACCCGCAATCACAATGCTAAAGTACCGCCGTCGGATTGGTTTGGGCGTGTGTTCGGCGCAAACTGGGGTCTGGGCTGGGATTTGAAAGGCGACAAAACCGACGACCACGGATTTTTGCGCAGCCCTCGAAGCTATAATCACGGTGGTTTCGGCGGCGCGTGCCTCCTCATTGACCCGGACTATGACCTCGTGTTTTCCGGCTACTTCTGCGAGATCCTGGAGACATCGCAAAACGACGACTTTGGTCCCGTATTCAATATACTTTATTCATCATTTGATTAATTCCCTGCGGCGGCCGATATTGCCATAAAAAAACCACAAGACAAAAGGTCTTGTGGTTTTTAATGCTCTGATGAGATCAGCTGCCCGGCAGCATTTTTTTCTGTATGTAGCGATTCGCTTCAGGCTTTTTTCTTAAGCTCTTTAATGCATTTGCCACAGATGTTCTTGCCCTTATAGTTTTCTACGCCTTTCGCGTCTCCGCAGAAAATACACGCGGGTTCATACTTCGTAAGGATAATCGAGGACTCGTCCACATAGATTTCCAGAGCATCCTTCTCGGCGATGTTCATTGTTCGACGAAGCTCGATTGGAAGAACTATTCTTCCCAATTCGTCGACTCTTCTCACGATACCTGTTGATTTCATTTCCTTCTTCTCCATTCTTTAGATAAACTCAATTTCTCATGCCCTATCGGCAAATATAACAATATCTGAAAAAACAGGAGTTGTCAATAAGTGTTGAAATTTTGTTAATAATGTATGTGTTGACAAAATAGCCAAAGGGAGTTATTATAAAACATACAAATTATATATGAAATATATATTTATCGGAGGCTTCCGCATATGGTAAAAATTTATAAGAGCTTAACCGAACTGATCGGAAAAACCCCGCTTCTGGAACTGGGAAACTATAGCGCGAAACAGGATTTGAAAGCAACACTGATCGGTAAACTGGAATATTTCAATCCGGCTGGCAGTATCAAGGACCGTATAGCAAAAGCAATGATCGACGATGCGGAAGCCAGAGGCCTGTTAAAGCCCGGCTCGGTCATCATTGAACCCACCAGCGGCAACACCGGTATCGGCCTTGCCTCCGTGGCTGCGGCCAGAGGCTACCGGATTATCCTGACGATGCCCGAGACAATGAGCGTTGAGCGCCGGAATCTCCTGAAGGCTTACGGTGCCGAACTTGTTCTGACGGAAGGAGCCGGGGGCATGAAGGGGGCTATTGCCAAAGCCAATGAGCTGGCTGCCGAGATTCCGAATGCGTATATCCCGGGTCAGTTTGAAAATCCGGCGAACCCGGCTGTCCATAAAGCGACAACAGGGCCGGAAATCTGGGAGGACACCGACGGGAAGATTGATATTTTCGTAGCGGGTATCGGCACAGGCGGCACCATTACGGGCGCCGGTGAGTATCTCAAGTCGAAAAATCCGAACCTGAAGATAGTCGCTGTGGAACCCTTTGACTCCCCGGTCTTGTCTGAGGGGCGTGCCGGCGCGCATAAGATTCAGGGGATCGGCGCGGGCTTTGTCCCGGG
>CAZVLO010000008.1:41684-42048 GCA_964628265.1 uncultured Papillibacter sp. | reverse complement strand
ACCGGTGTTTATGATGAGGTCATTAAAGTCCGGAGCGAGGACGCCTTTGCAGCCGGGAAAGAGCTTTCACGAACGGAAGGTTTGCTGGTTGGTATATCCTCGGGAGCGGCGGTATGGGCGGCGACGGAGCTGGCCAAACGCCCCGGTAACGAAGGCAGGATGATTGTCGTTATCCTGCCGGACACAGGAGAGAGATACTTGTCAACACCGCTTTTTGCCGAGTAAATACAATCAACGCGCTTCAACCGAAGCAGGTTGGCCGTCTTTGGATTTTTATGGGAGTCCTTTCACATGAATAACGAAAATAGCTATACAGAGATCGTCGATGCGTTTATATACGATTACCCGGTTTGTGAATTTTACT
>CAZVLO010000008.1:26386-41674 GCA_964628265.1 uncultured Papillibacter sp. | reverse complement strand
GGCGACCTGATCTTTTCAGACAAGGTCCGTTTTATCTGTGAGCAGGGGTGTGCGCATTACGGGAAATCCTGGGCCTGCCCGCCGGGTATTCAGGCTGTTGACCGATGCATTGAGACATGCCGCGCGTATAAAAATGTGTTCCTGTTTACCAGTGTTGCCGAGGTACCGGACTGCATGAATTTTGATGCCTGTCTGGAGGCGAGGCGGGACCATGAGCAGATGACGTTTGACATCAGGAAGCGGTTTGAAGAGCACTTCGGCAAGGTGCTGGCCCTGTCCACAGGCTGTATGCTCTGCGGCGAGTGCGCATGCCCCGACGAACCCTGCCGGTATCCCGAGGAACGCCTGTCCACCGTTGAAAGCCACGGCATCTTGATTATGGAGACGGCGAGCCGGCTGGGCGTGACGCTGGACTGTGGCAACAATATCGTCACATATCTCAGCCTGATTTTCTTCAACAGCTAGCCGCATTGCGAGAGACACCATGCCGGTGTCTTCAGGTCATCGTGTTTTGATATCATGATTTTAATTTCGCCTTGAATATATCTTCAGGCGGCCGGCGGGATCAGCCCTTGGCCGCCTGTTATCGTTATACCCGCATATAGCTAAGAAAAAGGTCAATTCTTTCTGAAATTTTGCAATTGCATACGGAGTTGCCAAGTCATATCCCCCCCCACGGAGCTCGTAAGAATCCCGATGTCTGATAAAGTTTATTTAGCACATAATCGGCATATGAAAGTCAAAGCTCAGCGCCTATTGCTATATGTTCCATCTCAATATGTTTATGGTCATGAAGAGCAGTGTCACGGGCTTGTCCCAGAGCCCCGTTGATTATTATCAGATCACGGCTGCAACGGCAAAAGGCTAAAGCTTCATCATAAACAGGAATGGAGGGAAAGATATGGCGCATAAGGGACTTTTGGATATTCACCATCTATTCGTCCGTTACCCATATGGCGATGAGGTACTCCATGACGTTCCCTCCATATGCACGAAAAGGAAATCGTCTGTGTCATCGGGGAGAGCGGCTGCGGCAAATCAACCCTGCTGAACGCAATTCTGCGTATGCCCGGCCGGGTGGATATCACGGGCGGCGAGATCCTGTTCCGGGAGCTGGACCTTTCGACGATGCCGGTACAGGAACTGCGGAAGCTGCGCGGCGCGGGTATCGGCATGGTCTTTTAGGAGCCGGGCGCATCCCTGGACCCCATACGCAAAATCGGCACACAGTTTTATGAAACCATGCGCGCCCATAAGAAAATAAGCAAAAGAGAAGCCGTTGCCGATGGGGCGCTGCTGCTGTCGAAAATGGATTTCTCCGATCCTTTGCGGATATTGAAAAGCTACCCCGTGCAGTTCTCCGGCGGCATGAACCAGCGGGTCGCCATCGCGCTGGCCATGGCCCTCCTCCCGGATCTCCTGCTGGACGATGAGCCCACCAGCGCGCTGGATGTGTCAATTCAGGCGCAGATACTGGAGCTGCTGCGGGAGATGGGAAAAAGAAAAAAGATGTCCGTCCTCTTCATATCCCACGATTTGGCGCCGGTGAGCAGCTTCTGCTCCCGGACCTATGTGATGTATAAAGGTAAAATCGTCGAACACGGCGACACAGCGCAGGTTATCAACCACCCGACGGATGAATACACAAAACGGCTGATCTCTTCTGTGCTTACTTGATTTGCAACACGATCATCCTATCCTGGCGGCGAACAATTACAGCAAAAGAGATGGCAGAACAACATTCTGCCATCTTTCGTATTCATAGCTGCAGCTTATTTCCCGAACAGCGCCAGCAGGAAGCCCGCTGCGACAGCCGAACCGATGACGCCGGCCACGTTGGGCCCCATGGCGTGCATCAAAAGCCAGTTGCGCGGATTGGCCCGCTGTCCTTCGATCTGGGAGACCCGGGCCGCCATCGGCACTGCGGACACGCCGGCGGACCCAATGAGCGGGTTGACCTTGCCGCCTGTCACCTTGTACATCAGTTTGCCCAGCAGTAGTCCGCCGATTGTGCTGAAGATAAAGGCCAGAAGCCCCAGGCCGATGATTTTCAGCGTCTCCAGCTGCAGGAAGGTGTCGGCATTGGCCGTCGCCCCGACGGTGACGCCAAGAAAGATTGTTACGATATTGATCAGCTCGTTCTGCGCTGTTTTCGATATCCTGTCCACGACGCCCGATTCCCTGAACAGGTTCCCCAGCATCAGCATGCCGATGAGGGGCGCCACCGACGGCAGCAGCAGAATCGTGACGATGGATACGACGATCGGAAACAGAATCTTTTCCAGCTTCGAGACCTCACGGAGCTGGCTCATTTCGGTTTCCCGCTCCTTTTTTGTCGTGAGCGCCCGCATGATGGGGGGCTGAATCATGGGAATGAGGGCCATATAGGAATACGCCGCGATGGCGATGGCCGGCAGCAGCTTCGGGTACAGCCTGGTCGTGAGGAATATGGCTGTCGGGCCGTCCGCGCCGCCGATGATGCCAATGGAGGCCGCCGCCTCAGGGCTAAAGCCAAGGGCGATGGCCAGAGTAAAGGCGACATAAATGCCAAGCTGCGCGGCAGCGCCCAGCAACAGGCTGGAGGGCCTGGCAATCAGCGGCCCGAAATCCGTCATCGCGCCGATGCCCAGGAAGATCAGCGAGGGATAAATGCCAAGCTTGACGCCCTGATAGAGATAATACAGCAGCCCGCCCGGGGTTACCAGTTTACCGTCAGCGTATACGGGATCGGCCATGATACCGGTGATCGGCAGATTGGCCAGCAGCATCCCGAAGGCGATGGGCAGGAGCAACAGGGGCTCGAATTTAAACCGGATGGCCAAGAAAATCAGCACCAGGGCGACGACAATCATGATCAGGTGGGGGATATCCATACCCAGAAACCCGGAGCTGTTCCAGAGGTTTTTTAATGTAGCGGTAAAATCCATTATTCCGTCTCCTCCGTTACTGTATCACGATCAGCGGCGTTCCGGCTTCGACAGCCGCCCCGCCGGACGTGAAGATCTGCGTCACCGTGCCGTCTGCGGAAGCGTTAATTTCGTATTCCATTTTCATGGCTTCCATCAATATCAGCGTATCACCGCGTTTAACGACTGCGCCGACGGCAATGTTCACTTCAAGCACCGTACCCGGTACCGGCGATATGATGATCTCGCTGGCGTCGTCCGGCTCGCCGTATACAGTCGGGGGTTCCGGCTCGTCAGGCGCCGCATCTGTACTGGCCGTTTCCCGAACGGGCGTTCGGTTCGCCTTTGCTCTTGAAAACCTGGCGGCCAGCGCCGTTTTTGCTTTCGGCAGCCAAACGATCAAGGCCGATTGGAACCGAAGCAGAAAGCTCAGGCCGATCAGCAGTAAAAAAACGACGCAAATACCAAAAATGCTGACGAACAGGCTATCCAATACACTCAACTTATCAGTCATCCGATACACCCCACATTGCTTATTGACCGCCTCAGGCCGGACAGGCCGTAAGCGTTGTCGTCTATTATATACTAATAGCAGAGAAAATGCGATGCCAAATCAAGAAAGCTGAGAAATAGCCGTTGGATTTGGCACATTATATGTTGTTTTCTACACATTATAGTGAATATCCGATCGGGTACAACCGAACCGGGGGAATCGGGGCGCGCAGCCTTTTCATAATACCTTTTTTGTTGTATAATGTTCACTTGGTAGAGAACAAATTCTAGAATAAATATCTGAGGCATCAATCCTGAGCGGGAGTTGGACGTTTTGTCGAATACAATCACAATCTTTGCGGACGAGGATATTGTCAGAGCCGTGGAAGAGCGCCTGAAAACAGCATATCCCTCTTTCTCAATCGGATATCGGGCTTCTTCGTATCAGGATTGTCTGGAGCCGTCGCTCCGGAATAAAACCGGCATTTTCATACTCCAGGCCAGACAGCCCATATCGCATGTGGACGACCTGCTGTTTGCTCTGCAAAACTCAGGCACACCGCCCGTATATATCTTATTTGAAATCTCCGGCCCGGGCACCATACGCTTTGCGGCGACAACAGATGCAAATCCACTGGCGGCGACTGTTGGGGTAATCTTTCAGACCGCCCTGCAAGGTCTTTACACCTGCCGGCAAATCTGCTTTCGGTCGATGCTTCTCAATGAGGATGTCCGTTTAAATGAGGAGACTGTCGGGAGACATGAAGGCCTTATGGAGATTCTGCGGGGCTGCAGCCAGCATGAATTTTTGTCATACAGGGAAAAATACCGCCTGAATCTGAAGGATAGCAGCTACTACCTATTCATCTGGGAGCTTATGGGCGTTGAGTTCAGAGACCATGAATCAAATAAGTACGTTTATTATTTTGTGGGAGAGATGATTCAGCGGGAATGCGCGGACACCATAAACAGATATAACGGCGGTGAAGTATTTTACGCGACGCCAAATCTCCTGTGCGTTATCCTAAACGGCCTGAACATAAAAAGCGAAGCCGGTAAAAGAGCCAGATTTGAAGAGATGATCCGCCAGCTGGCTTTCTGCACCGCCAATAAGGTCGCGTGCCGGTACCTGAGCGACCGCACAGATGATATCAAGGGGCTGCGGGTTGCCTACGAAAGATACCAGTCGGAGAAGGCCCTTGCCTTTTTCAACCGTGATTTGACGATCATGCGGCCGTCTCTGATCGAAGCCCGCAGACTGAATGCGGACATGAATGAAATCAATTTCCTGCTGCAAAGAATAATAAAATTTTTGAGTTACGACCTTATGAATCCTTCCCTGGGCACGGACCTGCGTACCCTGTACTTTAACTTCCTCAAGCCGGCCATGAGCTTTACGCTGTATTATTCAAGCTCAGCCGCCATCTATAATGCTATTGCGGAGATGGAGTATTCCCTGGACGAGATTATACCCCTTGTGAATAACAGCCCGAATCTGCTGCAGTTTTCCTCCATTGAGGAGCAGTATGACATCCTTGATTTAAGAATCCGTGAGTTTCGGTCACGGCTGACAAGGACGCAGCGGATGGGCAGCTCCATTGTACTGAAGGTTATGAATTATATAGCGGAAAATTATACGCTCGACCTCACTATCACGGATATATCTAAAGCCCTGTTCGTCAGCAAGGCATACCTGAGCCAGGTTTTTAAACGGGAAACGGGAATGAGTGTGTATAAATACCTGATCAATTACCGTATCGAGCAGGCGAAAATGCAGCTGAGGGAAACCGAAGCGTTTATCTATGAGATTTCGGAGAAAGTCGGCTTCCATGAATTCAGGCATTTTTCACGGACGTTCAAGGAGCTTGTCGGCTTTTCGCCTACGGAATACAGAAAACTATACCGCACATAATCCAGGTGATACCCTGCAAGCCGGATCATCAAACAGACATCTCTTTCGCGGCGCAGACAACCGCCGGTGGTTGGAAAGGACTGTTTTTGCATCCAAAAGTAGTTAGACTTATCCAAAAGTGACCATGACAATTTAGAGGATCCGACAAAAACGACACGAGGACCATATAATACATCACACTTATGTAATTTTACTGCACACCGGTTTTTCTAAGCTGATGGTAATCTTATAGGAAACCAAGCGTTTTGTATTGGTTCGTCGTCTTAAAAGGGGTGTGAGGTTTATGGCTGAAAATGAATATCGGCTGGAAATGAGCCACATTACGAAAAGTTTTGAAGGCATCAAAGCACTTTCCGATATGCAGCTGCAGGTAAAGCCGGGCGAGATTCACGCGCTGGTTGGTGAAAATGGCGCCGGTAAATCAACGCTCATCCGTGTGCTCTCAGGCGTACATCAGCCCGACAGCGGCGAGGTGAAAATCGACGGTAAAGTCGTACATATGAACGGGCCGATAGACGGAATTCTTGCCGGAGTATCGGTCATATATCAGGAATTCGCTCTGGTGCAGCATCTCTCCGTGGCGGAGAACATTCTGCTGGACGATTTCCGTGACAGGAGCTTTGTCAAATGGAAGGCGATGCGGAAGAAAGCAAAGGAGCTGCTGGAGAACATCGGCTTCGGCAACATCGACGTCACGGCCCGTGTCGGCGATCTCACCGTTGCGTACCAGCAGGTGGTTGAAATTTGCAAGGCTCTGACGCGAAACGCTTCCATTCTTGTACTCGACGAGCCAACGGCTGTCATGACGAACAAGGAAGTGAAGCAGCTTTTCAAGCTGCTCCTGAACCTCAAGGAAAAGGGCGTCTCGATCATATATGTCTCCCACCGTCTGGATGAGATTTTTGAGATCTGTGACAGGATCACCGTCTTGAAGGACGGACGGTATGTGGACACGGTGGAGAAAAACGCCATCGACAAAAATCAGCTCGTGACGCTGATGATCGGGCGAGATCTGAGCAGCTTTTTCCCGGCGCGCTCCTGCGAAATCGGCGGGGTTGTGCTGACCGCGGAACACATCAGGGCGGGCAATGCCGTCCACGATATCTCCTTCGATGTTCGGGAAGGGGAGGTCCTTGGCCTCAGCGGACTTGTCGGCGCCGGCCGTACAGAATGTATCCGTGCCATACTCGGTATTGACAAGCTGGACGGCGGTACCGTCACTCTCAATGGCCGGAAAATCCGGCTTGGTTCTACAAAGGAAGCGTATGCCCACGGGATTGGCTTTTTGCCGGAGGATCGGAAGAACCAAGGTGTTCTGCTTCGCAGGCCAATCTACCAGAACATTACGATTTCCTGCCAAAAGGCTATTTCAAAGCTGGGGATTATTCAGAAAAAGAAAGAAGTCCCCATCGTTGAAAAATATATCGATGAGCTCGCCATCAAGCTGGCTTCACCGCAGAACAATGTAGACAGCCTGTCCGGCGGCAATCAGCAGAAGGTGGCCATAGCCAAGATGCTGGCTGCCGATTCAAAGGTCCTGTTTCTGGACGAGCCGACCCGCGGTGTCGATGTCGGCGCAAAAATTGAAATATTCAAAATCATTAACGAGCTTGTAGCGCAAAAATACGCCGTCGTCATGGTGTCGTCTGAAATGACGGAGATCATCGGCATGTGTGACCGCGCCATCGTCATCAGGGATGGGCGGAACGTGGGAGAACTGCAAAAGGACGAACTGACAGAGCTGAACATCATTCAATACGCGATGGGGGTCAAATCGGATGAAACTGAAGAATAAGGAAAAAGAAACAAACGGCGTTAAGGGCGCCGCCGGTGGGCAAAGGATGTCGATCAGCACCTTTTTGATACGCTACAACGCCATTATCATTCTGGTGCTGCTGGTGATCGTCGCTTCAAGCCTATCACCGCTGTTTATCTCCAAAACGAACATTTTTACACTATTGCGGCAACAGGTCCCCTATCTGATCATCGCTATGGGCGCGCTGATCGTCATCATTACCGGCGGTATTGATCTTTCGGTGAGTTCCGTCGCGGCGGTGAGCAGCATCCTTGTCGCATATTCCATGACGAAATGGGGATTAGCTAATGGTGGTTGGGACACTTGGGGTGCTATTGCCATCGGCGTCGGCGTCGGGGCGGTATTCGGTGCTGTTAACGGCCTGCTGATCTCGCGGCTTCGGATGCCTGCCTTTATTGTCACGTTGGCAATGATGTACGCCGGCGAGGGCATCGCATACATCATCACAAAGGGCAATACGCTGATGCTTGACGCCAAGAGCGGCGGCTACGCGGATTTAATAGGCTTTTCTACGGGTACCACGGTTTTCGGGATCCCGACTGCAGTCATTTTCGCGTTTGCCATTGTGATCATATTCTTCTTCCTCATGAAATACACCACCTTCGGCCGTATGATCTATGCCATCGGCTCGAATGAATCGGCCGTGCAGCTGGCCGGTATCAACTCAAAGAAGCACTTGTTCTTCGTGTATCTGCTCTCCGGCATCCTGTGCGGGACAGCCGGCGTGATCATTACGGCGCGCTCGGGAAATGCCTCGGCACTGACGGCGGGCGTCGACTATAACATGTCCACCATCGCGGGCGTCGTCATCGGCGGCGCGAGCCTGGCAGGCGGTGAAGGAACCGTGGTCATGACGGTGATCGGTGTCTTTATTATCGCTATCATCGGGAACATCATGAATCTCGTCAATCTGGCGTCCTATCCGCAGATGGTCGTCAAGGCGGCCGTCATCATCCTGGCTGTCCTGCTCAAGAGCCTGAGCAGCAAGAAACATGGATAAAGGATATTGGGGAGGATTACCTTCCGAATATATAACAAAAAATTAGGAGGAAATATGATGAAGAAAAGTAGTAAAATCGTTGCTTTGGTTCTAGCCGTGTTGATGCTTACCGCTCTTTTAACAGGCTGCGCGGGCAGCGGTGGTACGGCCACCCCGAGCGCACCCGCATCGCAAGCCCCCGCAAGCACTGCACCGAGCGCAGCGGCCTCGGCGGATGCATCGGCGGCACCGGAGCTTTCCGCGTTGGATAAGCTTCTGGCCATGGAGGACAAGCTTCCCCTCGGTGGTTTACAGCCGGGTCAACTGGAAAGCCGCGCCAGCATCAACAAAGCCCTGCCCATGAAGAAGACCAACAGCGACAGCATCACCATCGGCTGGGCCAGCGCCTCCCAGGGCTCAAGCTTCTTCACGGAGATGCTGAAATCCGCACAAGAGAAATGCGACGAATACGGCTACAAGCTGAACTATCAGGTCGCCAACTTTGATGTCAACGCGCAGATGACCCAGATCGACACCTTCCTGACTCAGGGCGTGGATTTCCTGGTTGTCAACGCCGTCGATATTGACGCCACAGCCAGTTATTATCAGCAAGCCGTCGAAAAGGGCATCCCCTGCATCGTTGTCGGCCCCACAGCCGCGAAAGCGGAGTATCCGCTTGTCACTACCGTCCTGTCCGGCAGCTTTGAGTCCGGCTACGTCGTGGGTCAGTATATGGCGGAAAAACTGAACAAAGATTATAACGGCAAAGAGCTTAAGGTCGGCTTTGTGATCAGCCGCGCCGGTGACGCCGACTCCAATAGCCGCCCCTGCGGCTTCGTCAGCGGCTACCTGCAGAAGAATGCCGAGCTGAACGGCAAGCCCTATGCCTCCAAGTGGGACGCCACCCTTGACGGTTACGCGGTCTGGACCGAATGCCGCGACAAAGGCACCTCCAAGGTCCCGGGAATCCTCGACCTTGTTGGCTACGCTGCCGCGGGTTCCACCGATGCCAACTCCGGCCAGACGGCTGCCGCTGACCTTCTGACGGCGCATCCCGACATGAACCTCCTTATGACTGATACCGACTCCCTGAGCCCCGGTGTTCTGCAGGAGATTGCGCAGCACGGCATGACACCCGGCAAGGACATTCTGGTCTGCTGCGGCGCTGACGCTGCCAAGTACACGCTTGACAACATCAAGGCGGGCAAGATCATCGCCTGCGGTACCAACGCCCCGTATTACACAGGCGCTGGCGTCGTCAATATCATCCACGACATCCTGGGCGGCGCCGATTATAACGACCTGCCGGCCAACTCCTACACGCCGACTTACTGCGTGAACATCGACAATATCGACAAATACTACGACCCGAATCTGGAATTCGCTCCGATGCTGGATTGGAAAATTCAGACCGTAGAGGAGTACAACGCGGCAAACGCCGGCTAATTAACTCAATAAGAACCACGCATTAAACGAGGGGGATGGTTCCTCCGGTACTGACCGGAGAGCCATCCCCCCTTTGTCATTCATCTCGAGCCCGGGCTTGTATCAGGTAAAATAACACATCAACACACTTGCATCGAAGACACATGTTGGTTAAAATAGACATGAAATATAGTTTTACAGGAGACTGATTTTATGGCTGATCTCGCCGGTAAAAACGGACTCAGAGAAAGCTTCAGGGTTGTCGGGAAACGGAATCTCCCCGGCAAGCTGTCCTATGCCCTCGCTTCGGGGGTGGCGAAATACGGTATTGACTATGTGCTGCCGGATATGCTCCACGCCAAATTCCTGCGCAGTCCCTACGCCAACGCCAGGGTGTTAAGCGTTGATACGACGAACGCCGGGCGTCGTGGACATTCTCACATGGGAAGACGACGATATCAAAAACCTCAAAAGCTCCGGCGAACAGCTGGGCGCGCCCCGGCCCTGGCTTGACAACACCGCCGACCAGGAGGGGGCGGAGGTGGCCGTTATCGTTGTGGCCGAAAGCGAGGACATCTGTGAGGAAGCTCTGCGCCGGCTGGAGGTTGAGTGGGAAGTATTGCCTCATGTGGTGGATCTGCTGGAGGGTCGAAAGGAGGACGCCTTCGTCATCCGTCCCCAGGACCGGTCCACACCCACCTTTGGGCGGCCAAGGCAGGGGGAATCAGAAAACCCGCCAAAAAAAGGAAATGTGGCCTATTCCAATACCGTCCAGGGCGACATTGAAGCCGGGTACAAAGCTGCCGATCACGTGCTGGAGTATGACCTTTACCTGCCCGCTTTCGCCGCGCACCTGCCTAACCCCTCCGGCTCCGTGGCCTGGTGGTCCGACGAATTCTATCACGGAGAGGGCAAAACCCTGCATATTGAGGGTGCCGTCCGCGAACGGCACGCCATCGCCGCCATGTACGGTATGCCCCTGGAAAAAACAATTCAGGAAGGTCTGTTCATGGGTGGCAAATACTGCGACTGGGGCCTTCGTCGGTCCCAGGAGGTGACACCGCTTCTGGCAAGGCGTACCGGGCGGCCTGTCCGCTGTGTGAACACCCGCCAGGAGACCTTCGATTTTCTTATGAACGAGCGCTGCATGCACATGACGGTAGGCTTTACAAAGGAGGGGCTCATCACCGTTATTGATGACTTTTCCATCGCCGACGCCGGCGTCTGGGGCAGCTCCAGCTTCGGCCATGTGGGTGACCTGATGCAGGGGCCGTATAAAACCTTTAAGTGCCAGAATATCAGGCAGCGCATGGAAATCGTTGACTCAAACCGCGGCATGATGTACGTCAGCGGCCAGCACTGCCCGTTTAACTGGGATTCCGGCTCTATGGCGGTTTACCTTATCGCTGAAAAGCTTGGGAAAGACCCCATCGACATCGCCCGGCTGAATCTCCACGGTCCCACGTCTCAGAGTGATCCAAACCCCGTACCCAGCTTTGAACGGTGCGTAGAGGCAGGGCGTAAAATGATGGACTGGAACTGGCACCGGGCCGGTTCAAAAAGGCTGCCGGACGGCCGGATGCACGGTATGAGCTTCCGCTACCAGATGAGCCCCAGGCATTCCGGCGCGCGGTATAACGCCAAACTGGAGCTGCGGGACGGTGTTGTACATATGCCCACCCAGGGGCCCCTCTTCGGCGTCTTTGCCGCCGAATGCAACGCCATGGTGGTGGCCGAGGAACTGGGCCTGGAGTACGAAGATGTCAGCATAGATTTCGACTATCGGGAAAAATTCACCCCCGTCGGCGGTGGCTCGGACGGCACCACTGCCTCCGCCTGGGTTATGAAGGAGTGCGCGCATATCCTCAGACAGCGCATACTGGAAGCCGCCGTTGACTACGCGGAGAACCCGCCGTCCCCCGGCGGCTTCGGGCCTCCCCCTCCGCCTCCCGGCCCCTTTAAGGGCCTCTCGCCGGAGGAGCTGGACCTTTTGGGCGGCTGCGTCTTCGTCAAGGCCGACCCCTCTAGAAAAGCGCCGCTGAAGCAATGCGTACCGCAGAATTTATTCGCTGCATATTCCGGCCGCCCGCCCCTGTCCGTATGGTCGACGGGCGAAATGGGCAAGGTGCTGGATACCATGAACATCGCCTGCTGCGAGGTGGCCGTGGACACCGAAACCGGCGAAGTGGAAATTCTCCGGTACGGCGTGGCGGCCGACCCCGGTAAGGTCATGCGGCCCATATCGCTGGAAAGCCAGATTGACCAGGTCATGTATTTCAGCCAGGGCTGCCAGTTGCTTGAGGATTTCATCTACGATCGGCGCACCGGCGTGAAGCTCAACACAAATATGGTTGAATACAAAAAGCCGACGATCCTTGACGTGCCGCCGGTGCAGTGCGAATTCATCGAGACCAGGGACGGTAACGCCGCGTACGGAGCCAACGGCATCAGTCACTCCCTGGCCAACACCCATCTCGTCATCATGGCCATTCACAACGCCGTCGGCGTCTGGGTCGACCCGCCCGCTACGCCCGACAAGGTTCTCAAAGCGCTGGGAAAGGCATAATCAGGAAATCTAACGGGCGTTAGAATGCAAATAAAACAGGCTGCCGAGAACAGAATGACCTTTCGCTCTGTTTGCGGCAGTCTGCGGTGTTTTTAAGGCATATTTGCAGTTACGGTCCCGGGAGCAGCTCCTTCATGCGGCGCAGGACCATATCCGCCACGCTGTACGTTGTTTCGTACTGGATATACTGCGTTGTGTTGGCGTCCCACAGAAAAACGATTTTCACAGGGAATTCGTCGTCCCCCTCCCAAAACTGGAAATAGACCGGCAGCTCGTCGAATACCGGCAGTATATACCCCACATCGCCCACGGTCATCTTATGCCCGCCGAGCCGGCGGCAGACACTGTCAAGCCCTTCAATGTGCCCGGAGAAAGCTTTCGCGCTCTGCGCGTAGATGGAGAATTCCCCCTCCAGCAGTCCGGTGTGGAACGAGTACCCCAGGCTCACCATGGAAACCCACTTGCCGGCCAGCTGCCTGTCATCCTTTGAGCCGCACAGGTAATCGTAGACAGACAGCACCGTATGATAACTGTTGTCATCCATGTAGTCGGCGCCGTCCACCTTCATCCTGATATGGCCGCATTTCCTGTCAATCAGGCATGTCATGTCCAGAAAACGCAGGTATAAATACGCGTCATCAGCCTTTAAATTGAATTTCTGTATCAGCTTCGCCTGATCCTCCTTCAGAAAAAGCCGCCGCGCGTTTTCCGCGGTGATTGCATAGTTGTCGCGCTTTTGCGTCAAAATCAGATTTCTCCTGTCTGTCGTTGTTTCAGTGCTGTGTTACCAGTGTAAAGGTTTGCGCCGCTGATTTCAAGCCGGGGTTTTCGAATACCCGGCATTATGTACCGGCATATGGTAGAACAGCGCTTCTACTACATATAAACTTCTACATGAAGATAATGATTTGCTTATTTACAAAACGCAAATAATTTTGTAAGTTTAAATCAGTTGGATGATTGAGGCATAATCGGAGAAAATTATAGAAACATCTTGACTTTGGAATCATCCCAAGGTTTAAAATTATAAGGAACGATATTAAACTGGCATGTATAATATCGTTGTAAAATCTTCGGATTTTTTGTATAGTTAAGGTATTGGCACAATATTTTTGAACAAGGAGGAACAAGCATGAGTACTTTTGGTTACTCCATGCCCAGCTATTTCCAGACGATGCCGCCTATAGGTGCGCCGTTAGAGACGGCAAACGCTGAAAATGAAGCTGAACTGAAGAAGATCGAGGACGAGCTGGCGAAGGAATTGGATGACATCCTCGCTTCCGGCCGGTCTGACGAATCGCTCAACAAAGCGGGTCAAATGACGGCTATGCAGCGCCTTAAGTTCCTGGTGGACGAGGGCTCCTGGTTTCCGCTGAACAGCCTTTACAACCCCGAGAACAACGAAGACGGCAGCACCGGCGTCATCACAGGGCTTGGAAAAATCCATGACAAGTGGGCAGTGATCATCGCTTCCGACAATAAAAAGCTCGCCGGCGCCTGGGTTGCAGGACAGGCCCTGAAGCTGACCCGCGCCACCGACATGGCCAAGCAGCTCAATATCCCCCTGGTCTATGTCCTCAACTGCAGCGGCGTCAAGCTGGACGAGCAGGAGAAGGTTTACGCCGGCCGCGTTACGGGCGGCACGCCGTTCTTCCGCCACGCCGAGCTGATGCAGCAGGGGATTCCGATTATCGTCGGCATCTACGGCACAAACCCAGCCGGCGGCGGATATCACGCTATTTCCCCCACAATCCTCTTAGCCCATGAAAAGGCCAACATGGCCGTCGGCGGCGCCGGCATTGTGGGCGGCATGAACCCCAAGGGCTATGTGGACAAGGAAACCGCCCAGGCCCTCATCGACGCCACAAAAAGTGCAAAGCAGGAGGATCCCCCGGGATCGGTTGCGATCCATTACGGCGAGACAGGCTTCTTCCGTGAGGTTTATGCTGAGGAAGAGGGTGTTCTGGAGGCCATCAAGAAGTATATGGATGCCATCCCCGCCTACAACGAAAACTTCTTCCGCGTCGACGACCCCAAGGAGCCGATGTATCCCGGGACGGACATTTATACCCATGTGCCCTTCAACCAGAAACGCGCCTATGACGTCAAAAAGATCCTCGCCTGCCTCTTCGACGGCAGCGAGTTTATGGAATTCAAAAGAGGCTACGGCCCCGAAATCGTGGCCGGTCTTGCAAAGGTCAACGGTCTTCTCTGCGGCGTTGTGGCCAATGCCCAGGGCATGTTCCCCAATTACCCCGAATACCGCGAGGGCAGCGTCGGCGTCGGCGGCAAGTTGTACCGCCAAGGCCTCATCAAGATGAGCGAGTTCATCACGCTCTGCGCCAGGGACCGTATCCCGGTCATCTGGATTCAGGACACCACAGGCATCGATGTGGGCGACCCCGCCGAACAGGCTGAGCTGCTTGGCCTCGGACAGTCCCTCATCTTCAGCATTGAAAACGCCAAGATCCCCCAGATGGAGATCACTCTCAGAAAGGGCACCGCCGCCGCCCACTACGTCATCGGCGGACCCCAGGGCAACAACACCAACGTCTTCTCCCTGGGCACGGCAGCGACTGAAATTTATGTCATGCACGGCGAGACGGCCGCCGCGGCCCTCTCTGCCCGCCGCCTCGTGAAGGACCAGGATGCCGGCAAGGACATCCAGCCCACCATCGATAAGATGAACGAGGTGATCAAGGCCTACTACGACAAATCCCGCCCCGGCTACTGCGCCAAGGTTGGCTTTGTGGATGAGATTGTCAGAATGGACGCGCTGCGCAACTACATCTGCGCTTTCGTCGGAGCAGCCTATCAGAACCCGAAGGGCCTCTGCGCGTTCCATCAGATGCTGACACCGCGCGTCATCAGAGATTGGGATACCTGGAACGCGTAATAAAAGTTTGAGAAGTTTGAGAGGTGAAACAATGTCAAGCGAGATAAAAGTCTCCAAACTTGAAAAGAAACCGCTTTTAATCACCGATACGATTTTAAGAGACGCCCACCAGTCCCAGGCTGCCACCCGCATGAAAACTGAGGATATGCTGCCTGCCTGTGAAGTACTTGATAAAATCGGTTACTGGTCGCTGGAATGCTGGGGCGGCGCCACGTTCGACTCCTGCATGCGGTTTCTGGACGAGGATCCGTGGGAACGCCTGCGGGCACTGAAAAAAGCGTTACCGCACACGAAGC
>CAZVLO010000008.1:22087-26376 GCA_964628265.1 uncultured Papillibacter sp. | reverse complement strand
TCTCGGTTACCGGAACTATTCGGACGACATTCTGGACAGATTCTGCAAAAAATCAATTGAGAACGGCATTGATGTCGTCAGGATATTTGACGCTCTGAACGACACCCGGAACGTGGCACGCGCCATGAAGAGCGTCAAGGAATACGGCGGAGTGTGCGAGCCCGCCATGTCTTACACCATCAGCCCGGTCCACAGCGAGCAGTATTTCATAGACCTGGCGCTGAGGCTGGAGGATATGGGTGCGGACGTCATCTGCATCAAGGATATGGCCAACCTCCTTTTGCCCATGGCCGCGTACAGCCTCATTGAGAAGCTGAAAAAGCGCGTGAAGGTGCCCATCCATCTCCACACCCACAACACCACCGGCACAGGCGATATGGTTTATCTTATGGCCACGCTCGCGGGCGTTGACATTGTGGATACGGCGCTGTCGCCTCTCGGCAACGGCACGGCTCAGCCGGCCACAGAGCCGCTGGTGGCCACGCTGAAGGGTCACGAGCGCGATACCGGCCTGGACCTGGAGAAGCTCAGCGAGGCTGCCGCCCATTTCAGGGACGTGGCGGATAAGCTGATCAGCCAGGGCCATCTGGACCCCAAGGTCCTGAAGGTCGATACGAATACACTGATATATCAGGTCCCGGGCGGCATGCTCTCGAACCTGATCTCCCAGCTGAAGGAAGCGAAAGCAGAGGACAGATATTATGACGTTCTCGCCGAGATTCCGCGTGTACGCAAGGAATTCGGGTATCCGCCGCTGGTGACCCCCACAAGCCAGATCGTGGGTACTCAGGCCGTCATGAATATCCTCGGCGGCGAGCGCTACAAGATGGTCACCAAGGAATCCAAGGCGCTCATGCGCGGTGAATACGGCCAGCTGCCCGCGCCCGTGGACCAGGATATTCAGAAAAAGATCATCGGCGACGACGAAATTATCACCGTCCGTCCGGCTGATCTGCTGAAGCCCGAGTATGACAATCTTAAGGCAGAAATCGGGGACCTTGCGCGCTCTGAGGAGGATGTGCTGAGCTATGCGCTCTTCCCGCAGGTGGCCAGGGGCTTCTTTGAGCGCCGCCTGGAGAAGGAAACAGGCATCAGTGACGAGACTCTTGCCGTCATCACCGCGGCTATCCGCGCCCATGAAAAGAAAGAATCACATCCGCTGATCCGAAACATTGGAGACACATATAAAGTTACCGCGGGTATTCCGGTGACGAATCCCCTGATACGCAGCTGCTAGTAAAAATCAAAGAAACGGAGACAGACATCATATGAAAAACTACAAGGTTACGATTAATGGCAAAACCTATGAAGTCGGCGTTGAAGACGTCGGCGGCGGCGCCGTCGTCCAGGCTGCCGTATCCCTTCCCAAAGCCGCTCCCGTTCCCGCTCCCGCTCCCGCTCCCGCTCCGAAAGCCGCTCCCGCGCCGGCCGCTGCCGCACCCAAAGCCGCCGCAGGCTCCGGCGACGTCACAGCCCCCCTGCCGGGAACGGTTCTCTCCGTCTCCGTGACCGAGGGACAGCAGGTCAAGGCCGGTCAGGTGCTTTTAATATTCGAGGCAATGAAAATGGAAAACGAAATTGTTTCCCCCGTCGCCGGCACAGTTAAAAAAATACATGTTGCCAGTGGCGCGGCTCTGGAAACAGGAATGGTCGTCGTAACCATCGCGTAATGCCATACAAATCATCTGAACAAATAAGGAGGATATGATCCATGGATTTCGGATTTTCGGAAGAACAAAAAATGATCGCCGAACTGGCAAAGGATTTTGCTGAGAAAGAAATCGCACCCCACGTCGATGAGGACGAAGAAAACCATTATTACCGCCGCGAGATTCTCTCGCAGATGGGTGAACTTGGCCTGTTAGGCTTTAATATCCCCGAAGAATACGGCGGAAACGGCCTGGGCTGGATGGAAGCCGTCGCCGCGCTTTACGAGATCTCCAAGGTCCACACCTCCTGGCGTCTGTCCATCAGCGGCAACGTCTGGGGCCCGGCCCTGACGATCCTGCACCACGGCACCGAGGAGCAGAAGCAGAAGTATATCCCCGGCCTCTGCAGCGGCGAATATGCAGGCAGCTTTGCCATCACCGAAGCGAACTCCGGCTCCGACGTGGCCAGCATGAAGATGACAGCCAAGGACTGCGGCGATTACTGGCTCTTAAACGGCAGTAAAATGTGGATCTCCGGCGGCCACACCAGCGACATCGGCCTCGTCTACGCCAAGACCGACCCGTCCGCCGGCGCAAAAGGTTTATCCTGCTTTATTGTCGACTATAATGAAACGACCGAAGGCATCACCAGGATTCCGATCCACAAGAAGGTCGGCATGTGGCCGGCGCCCACCTCCGAGCTCGTCTTCGAAGACGCCAAGATCCCGAAGGCGAACCTCCTGGGCCAATTGAACCGCGGCTTCCAGCTGTGCATGTGGCAGCTGAACAACACGCGTATGGGCTGCGCCACGGGAGCAGCCGCTCTGTCGGCCGCCTGCCTGGAGGGCTCCGTCCAGTATGCCAACGAGCGTACGCAATTCGGCCAGCCCATCGGCAAGTTCCAGATGATTCAGCAGCAGATTGCCGAGATGAAGCTGGAAGATGAAGCAGCGCTGAACCTCGTTTACAAGGCCGCCTGGCTCAAGGAGAACAATCTCCCCAGCCAGCAGGCTACCTCCATGGCAAAACTGTGTGCCTGCAACGCCGCCGTTCATGGCGCCAATTTGGCTATGAAAATTTACGGCTCATACGGTTATTCCGACGAGTATCCCTGCGGCAGGTGGCTGCGGGATGCCAAGCAGTTCGAGACGCTGGAAGGCACATCCAACATCCACATGGGCATTGTCGCCGGCATCGAACTCGGTTATCAGCCCAACAGGTAAAGGGTAAATAGGGGCTGCCTCACATATAATTTGGGACAGCCCCTTATCTACGGCATATTACACTAACGAAGGGAGCACGCGCTGATGGAAAACGTCTTATATGAGGTTAAAGAACGCATCGCCGTTATCACTATCAACAAGCCTGAAGCTCTGAATGCGCTGAATGTTGATGTACTCAGAGAGCTTGAACAGGCGGTCGGGATGGCGGAAGCCGATGAAAACGTATATGTCATGATCATCACGGGCGCCGGGAAGGCATTTGTCGCCGGCGCGGACATCTCGCAGATGAAGGATTTCAGCGCAGCGGAAGCAAAAGCCTTCGGCGATTTTGGAAACAGAGTGTTTTACAAAATAGAATCGGTATCAAAGCCGGTCATCGCCGCCATCAACGGTTACGCGCTGGGCGGCGGATGCGAGCTGTCGATGGCGTGTGATATCAGAATCGCAGGTACAAAAGCAAAATTCGGACAGCCCGAGGTCGGATTGGGGATCACCCCGGGTTTCGGCGGTACACAGCGGCTGCCCAGAATCGTCGGCACGTCAAAAGCCAAGGAGTTGATTTTCACCGCCGAGACGATCGGCGCCGATGAGGCGCTGCGCATCGGGCTTGTCAGCAGGGTCGTACCCGATGAGGAGCTGATGACTGCCGCACTTGAAACAGCCGGAAAGATTGCGAAAAACGCCCAAATTGCCGTCAGACAGAGCAAGGACGCCATCAACAAGGGCATGCAGTGCGACATGCTGACCGGCGCGTCCTACGAGGCTCAGGCCTTTGCCGTCTGTTTTGCCACGGAGGATCAAAAGGACGCCATGACCGCGTTCGTGAACAAAACCAAGGTTACAGCGTTCAAAAACAAGTAAACTGCCGGATACCTCCCGGGAAAGGGAGCTATCCGTAACGATTTGATAAGCAAAGTATGAGCCTGAATGAAATGGGGGTCTTTTATGAAAAAAATCAGCATAATCGGCGCAGGGACCATGGGGTGCGATATCGCGCAGGTTTTCGCCCTCAAGGGCTTTGACGTTATCGTCCGGGATATCACGGACGGAATTATCGGTAACGCGAAAGCGAAGCTTAATAAAGCCCTTGCCCGCCAGGTGGAAAAGGGAAAGCTGGAGCAGGCGGCCAGCGACGCCGCAGCCGCACGCGTCACATTTACGACAGACCTCAATCTGGTCGCGGATTCGGACCTTGTGATCGAAGCGATCATTGAGGACGTTAAAATCAAGACGGATTTGTATAAAACACTCGACAGCATCTGCAAGCCGGAGACGATCTTCGCCACGAATACTTCGTCCCTGTCGATTGCCGAGCTCTCGGGCGCCATCAGCAGAAAAGACAAGTTCATCGGCATGCACTTTTTCAATCCCGTACCGGTGATGAAGCTGATTGAAGTCATCCGGAGCCTTTTCACAT
>CAZVLO010000008.1:18967-21948 GCA_964628265.1 uncultured Papillibacter sp. | reverse complement strand
ACATCGACAAGGCCATGCAGTTGGGTGCCAATCACCCCATGGGACCGCTGGCGCTTTCCGACCTTGTAGGAAATGACGTCGTTCTGCATATTATGAACAGACTGCATGCCGAGACAGGTGATCCCAAATATCGCCCGTGCCTGCTCCTTAAAAACATGGTCCGGGGCGGGCTGCTGGGGAGAAAAACAGGCAAAGGTTTTTACGATTATAAATAAGACTCGGGCAAGGAGAGATACAAATTGAAAAAACTAACGACCCCCGAGGAGGCCGTCAAAAAGATAAAGGACGGAGACACCCTCCTCGTTGGTGGTTTTTTAATGGCGGGCAGCCCGGAGACCTTGATAAAGGCCCTTCTGGAGACAAGCAAGGCACGTAATCTGACTGTCGTATCAAATGATACGGGCGTCGCAGACTCGAATATGATCAAGGTTATGCAGCAGAATCGCGTCGTCAAGGTTCACGCGTCCTATATCGGCGCCAACCCCGTGACAGGCCAGATGCTCATCGAAGACCCTGACAGCGTCACGCTGTATCCCCAGGGGACACTGGCGGAAAAGATCCGCTGCGGCGGCGCCGGCATCGCCGCCTTTTACACGCCCGTCGGCGTCGGAACGGTTATAGAAGACGGGAAAGAAAAGCGCGCGTTTGATAGCCGGGATTATCTGCTTGAGACGGCTATGCGCGGAAATGTGGCCTTCGTAAAAGCAACTGTGGCCGACAAATCCGGCAACTGCTATATGCGCGGCTCCACAAAAAACTTCGGCGCTCTTATGGCCAGGGCGGCAGATTATGTTGTCGCGGAGGCGAGAAAGATCGTGGAAGTGGGAGAACTGGACCCGGAGCTTGTGACGCTCCCAGGAATCTTTGTGGACGCGCTGGTGCAATCGGAGGATACCAATGAGTGCTAAAATGGATGCAAAAAACTTTATAGCCAAACGGGTGGCGCAGGAACTCAAGGACGGCGATGTCGTCAATCTCGGCATCGGGCTGCCGACTCTTGTTGCCAACTATGTGCCGGAAGGTGTTGAAATTACGCTGCAGGCTGAACACGGCATTTTGGGTGCCGGACCGGAGGCCAAACCCGGCGAGGAAGACAGTGAAATCTGCAACGCGGGCGGTTTCCCCATAACCGTATTGCCCGGCGCCAGTTTCTTTGACAGTGCCACATCTTTCGCCATCATCCGCGGCGGCCATGTGGACGTTACCGTCCTCGGTGCCCTTCAGGTGGATGAAAAGGGAAACCTGGCCAACTGGATGGTACCCGGAAAACGCGTTCCCGGCATGGGCGGCGCGATGGATCTTGTCGTCGGCGCGCGTAAAGTCATCGTCGCCATGGAGCACGCCATTAAGGGTTCGCCGAAGATCATGAAAACATGCTCATATCCGCTGACAGCCGTGGGCGTCGTCAAACAGATCATCACTGAAATGGGCGTGATGGAAATTACCGAAGACGGCATTGTGCTCACGGAGATTGCCCCGGACCTCAAGGTTGAGGACGTACAGGCGTTAACAGACGCGAAGCTTCTCGTTTCTGAACACCTCAAGGTGATGGACGCCTGAGCCCGGACACCAACAGCTTCCCCTTATTACCGACTGCAAGGCAAATAACCGTGAAATTCAGAATAGTCGGATTTTCATAAAAAAAAAATGATGAAACAGAGGATTTTGCGATGTTGAACAAAAAATTGCAGGATTGGGTAGAAGAAGTTGCAAAAATGTGCCAGCCGGATCAGATTCACTGGTGTGACGGGTCACAGGAGGAAAATGACAAGCTTCTGAAGGAAATGGTTGATTCAGGAATGGCGATTCCGTTGAACCCAAAGAAGCGGCCGGGCTGCTACCTGTTCCGCAGTCACCCCTCTGATGTCGCCCGCGTGGAGGAACGGACCTTTATCGCTTCCAAAAGGAAAGAGGATGCCGGTCCGACAAATAACTGGATCGACCCCGATGAACTCAAAGCGACGCTGACGTCCTTATCCACAGGCTGCATGAGGGGACGGACGATGTATGTCATGCCCTTCTCCATGGGTCCGGTCGGTTCCCCGATGTCCAAGATCGGCGTCGAGATCACCGACAGCCCCTATGTTGTCGTCAATATGCGTATCATGACGCGCATGGGCAAGAAAGTGCTGGACGTTCTGGGCGACGGCGATTTCGTCAAATGCCTGCATTCTGTCGGCGCGCCCCTGGAAAAGGGACAGAAGGATTCCGCATGGCCCTGTGCGCCCATTGAACAGAAATATATCAGCCATTTTCCCGAGGAGCGGATGATCTGGTCCTACGGCTCCGGTTACGGCGGCAACGCGCTGCTGGGTAAGAAATGCTTTGCCCTGCGCATCGCCTCTGTCCAGGCCCGGGACGAGGGCTGGATGGCTGAGCACATGCTCATCCTCGGCGTGACGGATCCCAAGGGCAACAAAAAATATATCACAGGCGCCTTCCCCAGCGCCACGGGCAAGACGAATCTGGCCATGCTGATCCCCACGATTCCCGGCTGGAAGGTCGAAACCGTCGGTGACGATATCGCCTGGATGAAGTTTGGCGAGGACGGCCGCCTCTACGCCATCAACCCCGAAGCCGGGTTCTTCGGCGTCGCGCCGGGCACCTCCATGGATTCTAACCCCAACGCCATGCGCAGCATCGAGAAGAACACCATATTCACAAACGTCGCCCTTACCGACGACGGGGATGTGTGGTGGGAAGGCATCGGCTATGACGCCCCGGACCATCTGATCGACTGGAAGGGTAACGACTGGACGCCCGCTTCAAAGGAACCCGCCGCCCACCCGAACTCCCGCTTTACGGCCCCTGCGTACCAGTGCCCCGCCATCGCCCCTGAATGGGAGGACCCCAAGGGCGTGCCGATTTCTGCGATTCTCTTCGGCGGCCGCCGCCCCTCGACGATTCCGCTGGTGCATCAGAGCCTCAGTTGGGAGCACGGCGCTTTCATGGGCTCCATTCTGGGCTCGGAGGTTACCGCT
>CAZVLO010000008.1:11678-18957 GCA_964628265.1 uncultured Papillibacter sp. | reverse complement strand
TACGCCATGCTGCCGTTCATGGGCTACCATGTGTGCGACTATATCAGGCACTGGCTGGATATCGGCAAAAAGACGTCTCCCGACAAGCTGCCGAAAATCTTTATGGTCAACTGGTTCAGAAAGCAGGACGGCAAGTTCATGTGGCCAGGCTACGGCGAAAACAGCCGTGTCATCAAATGGATTTGTGAGCGCGTCTCCGGCAGCGGCGAAGCCGTCACCGAACCCATCGGCTATGTGCCGGCGCCAGGCGCCATGGATACGAACGGCCTTGACATCAACCCCGCGGTGTTAAAGCAGCTCTTTGAGGTGGACAGGGACCGCTGGACCCAGGAAGCCGCCTCCATCAAGGCCTATTACGACACCCTCGGGGAGAAGCTCCCCCAGGAGATCAAAGACCAGATCGACGCCCTGGAAGACAGACTGAAAAAATAAAATAACGAAATAACCAAGGGGCCTGATGCGTCACAGACGCATCAGGCCCCTGTCATTATGCCGGAAAACAGCTTCCAGGAGAGGATTCGGAAAACGGCGCGGTCGATTGTATCAGCGGGTATTACTCTCGAGCGCGCAGCCTCGGAAATTGCGGTATGGGCGTTTTCAAGCTCGGCGGTCATTAGCATGTCGTTCCCGGCCAGCACAGCCTGAACATACAAATCGGTTATCCCTCCGAATAATTTCACGGCGCCCATTCCCAAATCATCCGTGATGACAATACCGGTGAAGCCAAGCTCCTCCCGGAGGATCAGATGCACCCGTGGTGACAGCGAAGCCGGAACCCCCGCCTCCATACACGCGACAATGTTGTGGGATACAAGTACGGTCTCAACCCCTGCTGCTATTCCGGCTTTAAAGGGCAGAAAGTCGCTTTCGACAAAAAACTGATAAGGCCGGTTGTCTGTGACAGCGCCCGTATGTGTATCGGCATTGTTGCCGTAGCCGGGAAAATGCTTCAGTGCCGAGGACACCCCGGATTCCCCCATGGCGGAGACAACCACTGCCACATATTCAGCTGTCTCGGCGGCCGGATGCCCGAAGGTGCGGGGATACATATAGTCGCCGGGATTGACGGAAACATCGGCCACGGGGGCGAGATTCAGATTCAACCCCAGCTTTTTCAGGAGGGCCGCTTTTTCCAACGTATTGCTTCTTATCGCCTCGAAACCCCCGCTGTTAAACAGCCTCTGGGGCGAAGGGAAGACCTGCCCGTACAGGCTTGGGTTCCTGCTGACCCGGACGACAGATCCGCCCTCCTCGTCGACAGCCATAACAAGCGGGATTCCTGAGACCATCTGACACGTTTTGATCATGTCGACAACCTCGCCTGATGTCTTGCCTCTGAAATCCTCTTCAAACAGCAAAAATCCGCCGGGCTGGTATTCCTGTATTAAGGCTGCTGCGTCGCCGCCCCTTGGATAATGCCCAAGAAGCATCTGCCCTATTTTTTCCTCTGTCGTCATCGCATCCAGCAGCTCGTATGCTTTTTCATAGTAATTGGAGAAAATACCGTGATCATCCCATTCTGCCGGTACTCTTGATATTCTCTCTGACGGTGACGGTGCCGGTGACGGTGTCGGCGACAGAGATGGTAAAGGCACATGGACAGCAGTTGTGACGGCAGGGCTTTCCGTTTCCTGGGGCGGTGCTCCTCCGCATGAGGATAAAGAAGCGGCGGCGGCGAAAACAACCGGTATCAGCAAGTAACGCATCAGCGTTCGTTTCATCATACTGTATCTCCATCAGGCGTTGTTAAAATTGCGTCATATCTGACTCTATTATAGCGCGTTTTCGCCGAATTCAAAATTGTCTCCCAAAGTCAGAATACCCGCGGGGAAGGCAATACCCCGCGGGCTCCGCCGGACTGGCGGACGGACAAGATCGTTGATTCAGATACTCTCCAGAAACTCCCGGATAAAATGTAGAGCCACGCCCAGCATACCTGCGCGTTTCGGGTAACGGCACAGCTTAATATAATCCGCATTGTTTTCAAAGGTGTTCAGCTCCGCGGCGAGCCGCCGGAGCTCCGGCAGATAGGGCTCGATAAACTGGGTCAGATTCCCCCCCAGGACAACGTCGCTGTCCAGCGCCATTCGGATATTGTTGATACCGATGGCAAGGTGAGAAAGGACATCGCGCCATAGCGCCTGATAAGAAGCGTTCTTAGCCTCCAGACCCTCAAAAAAGTCCTCCAGTGAAATCCCCAGCTCGTCGCTGATGCGGGCGGTTGAGCAGTAAGCCTCAAGGCAGCCGTATTTACCGCACTTGCAGGGCAGGCCTTTCGGCTCCACGCACATATGGCCGAATTCGCCGCTGCGGCCGTTATCGCCTTCGTAGGGTGCGCCGTTCAGGAGTACCGCGCCGCCCACGCCGATCTCTAGAAACAGGTAAGCCATACTTGTCTGTGCCGGGTGGGTAAACCATTCGGCATAACCGCCGCTGGTGGCATCGTTCGATACATAATAAGGGTATTTCAGATACTGGGTGATCTTAGACAAGCTGATGTCTTTCAGGTGCAGTGTCGGCGCTAGAGCGATTTCGTTTCTGTCCATATCTATGACAGCAGGGACCGCAATGCCAACGCCCAGCAGCTTGCTGCGATTCAGGCCGTATTCATCCAGGAAAGCTTCAAGCTCGTCAGCCAGAACTCTCCCAAGATCGTCAATTTCGTTGAGCTCCAGCTTCTGCGTTCTCTTATAGGCGATCTCCTGCATCCGCAGATTCGCAGCCACAAAGCGCAGCCTGTCCTCAGTGATGGATACCCCGACGGCAAAATACGCGTTCTCGGCTATCGTCAGGCGCATGGCCCGGCGTCCCCCCGTAGACTGATTCGTCCCGTCGCGCCGTACAAGCCCAGCCTCCATGAGCTCGGTCAGGTTCTGATGCACCGTCGGCAGGCTCAGGGACAGTTCGGCTGCGATTTCTTGCTTGGAATGGGAACTGTCTGAGAAGAACAAATATTGATATATACTGTTACGCGTCTGTCTGCGGCGTTCAGTGATGGGCTCGGCAAGTTTAACCATTCCCTATACCTCAAACTTTTATAAAAGTACTTTACTGAATATTTTTTATTGTATCCGCCGTGTTGCAAAATGTCAACCGGCAATGAAAAAAACATGGGTGTCCCATATGAAGGTGTCTGTCTCTTGTGCTCACTGCTGGCCCTTAATTTACAAAAATATTCCTAAAATTTGTATATAATCATCAAAATAGTAAAAATGTCAGAAAACCGTTGACTTCTCAAAAGCGGAAATGTATTATTATGCCATAACTTTAGCAAATGAATTTTACAAAAGAATTTTATCTAAGAAGCAAACAGGAAATTTTGACTTAAACGAAATTTTAGGAGGGCAAAAATGAAAAAGATTATCGCGCTGATCCTTGTACTTATTATGGCGGCTTCTCTGGCTGCCTGCGGCAGCGGTACAAGCACGGCATCTCCATCGGCATCCGAAGCTACCGACTCGAGTGCACCCGAATCCACCGACTCAGGCACCGCACCCGAATCAGCAGACCCCGTACCCGCCGGCGGTAAAATCGGCGTCATGATGCCCACGAAGACCTTGGAGCGCTGGAACCGTGACGGTGCGTTTCTGAAGCGTGAATTTGAAGCCAAAGGCTACACCGTCGACCTGATCTACTCTGACGACAAAGTTGCCAAGCAGGTGAGCGATCTGGAGAACCTCATTGCCGGTAAGGTCGATCTTCTGGTTATCGTCGCCATCGACGGTGAATCGCTGTCAACAGCGCTGCAGGGCGCCGTTGAGGCAAAAATTCCTGTCATCGCCTATGACCGCCTGATTAAGAACACCGACGCTGTAGCTTATTATGTCTCCTTCGACAACTATACCGTCGGCAAGCTGCAGGGTCAGTATGTCATCGACACACTGAAGCTCGATCTGAACGACACGTCCAAGTCCTACAACATTGAATTCACAGCAGGCGACCCGGCCGACAACAACGCGACCTTCTTCTTCAACGGCGCCATGGATACTCTGAAGCCGTATCTGGATGCCGGTATCCTGAAGTGCCCGTCCGGCCAAACAAAATTCGAGCAGGTGGGTACCGCCGGCTGGAAGACGGAAAAAGCCCTGAACCGTTTCCAGGATATTCTCGCTTCTTATTATGCCGACGGCACGGTGCTTGACATAGCGCTCTGCTCCAACGACTCCACAGCCCTGGGTGTTGCGCAGGCCATCGGCTCCGACTACGCCGAAACAAATACCGTTCTCATCACCGGCCAGGACGGCGATGAGGCAAATCTCAAAAATATGATCGACGGAAAGCAATCCATGACGGTTTACAAGGCTGTTGCCAATGAAGCCGTCGTCACTGTGAGCCTCGGCGAAGCAATGCTCAAGGGTGAGACCCCCGACGGCAGCCTGATCGACAAAGCCGGCTGGTCCTTTGATTGCGCCTATGACACGAGTACATATGACAACGGCAGCGGCATCGTTCCCTCCTATCTGCTTGACCCGCTGATCGTAACAAAGGACAACATCCAGAAGGAACTGATCGATACCGGCTACTACACGATGGGTACCGACGGTTACCCGAAAGCAGTAGGTTAAACCCATAACCAACGAAACAGCCCGGACGCAGGGATAATACCTCTATGGGCGGGGCCGGTGCCCCGCCCATTTTCCGATTTACAAAATTCATTATTTATGTAATTATAATCCTGATAGGTTTTGTTTGCTTTCGGATGGGCAAAAAGGGGGCGTTTATTTGGCAGATATCATTTTAGAGATGAGGAACATCACAAAGCATTATCCCGGCGTCCGGGCGCTGGACAATGTCAGTCTGAGCGTCGGGCGCGGTGAAGTCCATGCGATTGTCGGTGAAAACGGCGCCGGCAAATCCACGCTCATGAATGTGCTCAGCGGCACGGTTGCCTGTGGGAATTACGAAGGCAGCTTCATTTTTGACGGATATGAATGTCGCTTTAAAAATGTACGGGAGAGCGAAAAGCTTGGTATCGTCTGCATCCATCAGGAGCTTGCGCTTGTTCCCGAACTCTCCATCGCCGAAAACATGTTTCTGGGCAATGAGCGAAAGGGAAGCCTGGGCATCGACTGGGATGAAACATACAGCCAGGCGGCGGCGCATTTAAAGCAGGTGGGGCTGAAGGAGCGGCCCACTGTGCTGATAAAGGATATCGGCACCGGAAAGCAGCAACTGGTTGAAATCGCAAAAGCTCTTTCAAAGAACGTAAAGCTCCTGATTCTGGATGAGCCCACCTCCTCATTAAATGAGGAGGAAGCGAAAATGCTTCTTGATATGCTTTTGGATTTCAAGAAGCAGGGAATGACCTCCATAATGATCTCCCACAAACTCTCTGAAGTCGCATATGTGGCGGATAAAATAACGGTGATGCGGGACGGCGCTGTCATTGAAACGATTGACAACGAAAACCATAGCGTGGATGAGGATCGTATTATCAAAGGGATGGTGGGCCGTGAGCTGACGAACCGTTTTCCGAAACGCGTGCACAACATCAGCCGCGAGGTCGGGCTGGAGGTTGAAGACTGGTGCGTCAATCACCCCATCTATACGGAAAAATGTGTTGTCAATCACGTTTCCTTCAAGGTACATAAAGGTGAGATTGTCGGCTTCTCAGGCCTTCAGGGCGCGGGGAGAACGGAGCTGGCCAGGTCGATATTCGGCAGGAGCTACGGTACGGCGATTACAGGGAAGCTGAAGGTCGACGGTAAAGAAGTCAGGCTTAAAAACGAACGCGAAGCGATTGAGACAGGGATTGCCTACCTGACGGAGGACCGGAAGGGAAACGGCTTGATCTTAATGGACACGGTTGCGCGGAACATCAGCCTGGCGCGGTTGGAAAAGGTATGCAGCAGGGGCGTTATTGACGTCAGCAGGGAAAACCGTGTGGCCGAAAAATACAGGAATATCATGAGGATCAAAACACCGTCCGTATCCCAGGTATTGGGGAATCTCTCGGGGGGCAATCAGCAAAAGGTGCTGATATCAAAATGGATGTTTGCCGACGCGGACGTTCTGCTGATGGATGAGCCGACCCGGGGTATCGATGTGGGCGCGAAATACGAGATATACAGCATCATGAACGATCTGGCTGCCCAGGGGAAAACCGTTGTGATGATATCCTCCGAGCTGCCGGAGCTGCTCGGTATGTGTGACCGCATTTATGTCATGAACGAAGGCGAAATCGTGGCGGAAATGGATGCAGCCGACGCGACCCAGGAAAAAATCATGGGAACCATCCTCCGATCACACAAGAAGGAATCCAAAGATTCAAAGGAAGCGAGTAAGGGGGCGTAAAGAGATGAAAGTACCTTCGGCGACAGCAGCCTCGAATGCGGCATCGACACTGAAAGCATCGTCGTTTTTTAAAAAATACACAATGACGATTGCCCTTGTGGTGGTCTTCATTTTCTTCTCGATTCTCACAAGAGGCAAGCTGCTGTACGCGCAGAATATTTCCAACCTTATGCTGCAGAACGCCTATGTGCTTGTGATGGCCTGCGGCATGCTGCTGTGCATCCTGACGGGCGGCAACGTGGACCTTTCGGTGGGCGCCAGCCTGTGTCTCGTGGCGTCGATTGCCGCGCAGCTCCTGGACAAGGCGCATATGAACCCGATCCTGGCCATCCTTATCTGTTTGGCTGCCGCCGTTGTCATCGGTATATGGCAGGGCTTCTGGATCGGCCATATGCACATCCCGCCGTTTATCGCGACGCTGGCGGGGATGTTTCTGTTCCGGGGCCTGGGTCGCACCCTGTTGGCGTCCAAAACCGTTCCAATTTCAAACGAGACGTGCCTCGGCATCTTCTCCTCTTACATAACGGTACCGGGTATCGACGGAGACAAGCGATGGTCGGCGCTCATTGCAGGTATTGCAGTGGCTGTCGGGTATATCGTTTATACGATATTCAGCCGGGCGAATAAGGCCAAAAAGGGTTACGACATGAATTCGCCGATCGCTGCATACGTGCAGGTTGCCGTCATTGACGCGCTCGTCATCGCGTATGCCTGGATGCTGGCGCATTATAAGGGCATCCCGGTCATGCTGCTGTGGATCCTGCTTATTGTTATCCTTTACGCGTTTATCACCTCGAAGACAGCGTTCGGCCGCCGCTTCTATGCCGTCGGCGGCAACGAAAAAGCCACGAAGCTCTCCGGTATCGATACAAAAAAGGTCTATTTTGCCGCCTACTGCTCCATGAGTATCCTAGCCGGCTTTTCCGGTCTCCTGGTAGCAGCCCGCATCGGCTCCGTAAACGGCGATATCGGAGCCTCCTATGAA
>CAZVLO010000008.1:9342-11661 GCA_964628265.1 uncultured Papillibacter sp. | reverse complement strand
CGGACTTGACGACAACTGGCAGTACGTTGTCAAGGGCGTCGTTCTGCTGATCGCGGTCATCTTTGACGTCGTATCCAACAAGAAAACCGGCAAAGCGGGATAACCGGTGGCTGCGATGCAATATATCGGTATTGATTTAGGCACATCGTCCGTCAAGCTCCTGCTGATGGATGGGACGGGGAGGATACTGAATATCGTCTCCCGCGGTTATCCGATTTCGTACCCGCACCCCGGATGGTCGGAGCAAAACCCGTCAGATTGGCTGCGCGAGACGGCGGCGGGGATTCGGGAGCTGACCGAGGGCTTTGATAAAACGCAGATCGCCGGCATCGGCGTCGGCGGCCAGATGCACGGGCTTGTGGCGCTTGATGTAAACGACCACGTCCTGCGTCCGGCAATCTTGTGGAACGACGGGCGAACGGGAGAGGAAACCGATTACCTGAATTCGGTGATCGGGAAAGAAGCCCTGTCCGGTTACACAGCCAACATCACCTTTGCCGGGCCGAAGCTCCTGTGGATGAAAAAACATGAGCCGGAGCTGTTTGCCCGGATTAGAAAAATCATGCTGCCCAAGGACTACATCAACTACATGCTGTCCGGCGTCCACTGCACCGATTATTCCGACGCGTCCGGCACACTGCTGCTGGATGTCGCGCGTAAATGCTGGAGCAGGGAAATGCTGGGCATATGCGGCGTCAAAGAGGAATGGATGCCGCGGCTGTTTGAAAGCTATGAGGCTGTGGGAAATCTGAAGCCTGAAATAGCGAAGGAGCTGGGGCTGCCCCCCGGAGTAAAAATAACCGCCGGCGCAAGCGACAACGCCGCAGCTGCGGTAGGTACGGGGACGGTAGGCCGCAGCTGCGCCGCGGACGGCGCAGCTGCGGGTCGGTGCAACATCTCCGTCGGCACTTCAGGAACGCTCTTTATTTCAAACGAAAAATTCGGTGTGTACCGCAACAACGGGCTGCACGCCTTCGCCCACGCGGACGGCCGGTATCACCTGATGGGCTGTATGCTGTCAGCCGCTGCCTGCAACAAATGGTGGATGGAGGACATCCTGCGGACAACACGATTTGATGAAGAGCAGGCGCCGATCACAAGAGAGAAGCTGGGGCGCGGACATGTGTTTTTTTTGCCCTATCTGATGGGGGAGCGCTCGCCCCACAACGACCCCGCGGCCCGGGGCGCCTTTATCGGCTTGTCCATGGATTCCACCCGCGCTGATATGACCCAGGCAGTAGCGGAGGGCGTCGCCTTCGGCATACGTGATTCCCTGGAGGTGGCGCGGGCTCTGGGGCTCGATATCCGTCGCAGTAAAATCTGCGGTGGCGGGGCCAAAAGCCCGCTTTGGAAAGAGATATTCGCAAATGCCCTGAATCTGGAGCTGGAGTGCGTGGAGACCGAGGAGGGACCGGGCTACGGCGGCGCGATGCTGGCGGCTGTCGCCTGCGGGGAGTTTGATTCCGTAAAAGAGGCTGCGGATAAACTGGTGAAGGTCGCATCGGTCGTCAAACCGGACGCTGCGATTGCGGCGCGCTATGAAGCGCGCTACCGGGTATTCCGACAGCTATATCCGGCGCTGAAGCCGATATATCAAAGTTTTTAATAGAGAGAGGGTTTGGAAAAAGAGTGCGGAAAGTGACGCAAAAAAAACAATACAACACCGTCATGAGAGGCAGGGCCTTTGCCGCGCTTGCGCTGCGTATTGCCGTGGCGGGCTATTTGGTATATCTGGCCTGGAGAATCATGACGAATATGCTCTCCGGCAGCGATGCGATACCGGAATGGGTTGTCTGGCTGTTCTGTGCTGCTTTTATTGCTGCAGCAGCGGGCTTTTGTGTCTATGCCACGGTGTTTTTCAAAAAAGCTCTGAAAGCTGCTGAGCTGCTGCCCACCACTATGGATATACCCGAAAACGCCTGCGACACAGATCAGGAGGGGGATAACGGATATGAGAATCCATAAGGTCACAAAAGCTGAGTTCAGGCCTTACGGAAGGGTTTTAAAAGGCTATAATGTGCGCAAGCTGCTTGCGGCGCTGGCGTATGCCACACCGCTCCCCTCGGGGACCGATTATGTGCCGGAGGAGGCGGTCATTCAGGTTCTGCCCGCGGCCGAGGCACTGGGCGGGGCGCTGTTCGGCGGAATACCGGTGCAGTTCGGCTGGTGCAACGGGCACAACACGAAACTAAATTGTATGGAATATCACCGGAGCAGTGAATTTCTCGCCGGTACGGAGGATTTTATTCTGCTTCTCGCGAAACTCGAAGAAATCGATAAAGGCTGGTTGGATACGTCAAAAGTAAAAGCCTTCCAGGT
>CAZVLO010000008.1:2224-9297 GCA_964628265.1 uncultured Papillibacter sp. | reverse complement strand
CGGGACATTGATAGAGCTGTATGCCACGACGCTCCATTATGCGCCCTGCCACACTGATCCGGAGAAGGGCTTTCGTGTGCTTATTATTCTGCCCAGAGGGACCAACACGGAAAAGCCGGAAATTACAGCTTCCTCGCCTGAAGATGCCATGCTGTGGGCCAGTAACAAATGGCTGCTGGCCCACCCGGACGCCTTCGAGGCGAAATTGGGCGCATGGATTGGGCTGACAGGCCCGAATATTGATATAGCTGAGGACATCGAAAACAGCGGCGAAGATGATATAATAGCTTTACAACATATACTGCCGCAGCTCCGCGGCGGAATGGGGGCTGGAAATTGAAGAATATTCCCGAGGTAAATCTGGGTATCGTCGCTGTGTCCCGGGACTGCTTTCCCATACAGCTGTCTGAAAGGCGGCGCGCCGCGGTTGTCGATGCGTGCAGGCAAAAAGACATTACTATCCACGAGGCGAAAACAACCGTTGAAAACGAAAGCGATATGCTCACAGCCGTTGACGAAGTAAAAAGGGCCGGCTGCAATGCCCTGGTTGTTTTTCTGGGCAACTTCGGCCCCGAGACACCGGAGACGCTGCTTGCCAAATACTTTGACGGCCCGTGCATGTTTGCCGCAGCGGCGGAGGGCGACGGAGACCTTATTGACGGGCGCGGCGCCGCTTACTGCGGGATGCTCAACTGCTCCTACAATCTGGGAATGCGCCGTATAACGGCTTACATACCGGAGTATCCTGTGGGAACGGCATCTGAAATCGCCGATATGATCGCCGGGTTTATACCGATAGCCCGCGCTGTGATCGGTATAAGAAACCTTAAAATCATCACATTTGGCCCGCGCCCCCAGGATTTTTTCGCCTGCAACGCCCCTATCAAGGGGCTGTATGAGCTGGGTGTTGAAATTGAGGATAACTCTGAGCTGGATCTGCTGGTGAGCTTTAAGGCCCATGCGGGTGATCCCCGTATACCCGGGGTCTGCGCGGATATGGCAGAGGAAATGGGCGAAGGGAAGTATTACGCCGACCTGAACGCGCGCATGGCGCAGTTTGAGCTGACGCTTCTGGACTGGGCCGAAACTCACCGCGGCAGCAGACAGTATGTGGCCTTTGCGGACAAATGCTGGCCGGCCTTCCCGTCCCAGTTCGGTTTTGAACCGTGTTACGTCAACAGCCGCCTGGCGTCCCGCGGTATCCCCGTAGCGTGTGAGGTGGATATCTACGGCGCGCTGTCGGAGTACATCGGCGCTTGTATCACAGGCGACGCGGTGACGCTGCTGGACATCAACAACAGCGTACCCAAAGCCCGGTACGACAGCGAAATTGCAGGCAAAATTTTTGCCGGGAAGTTTGAGTATGCGCTGACTGATATGTTTATGGGCTTCCATTGCGGGAACACGCCGTCCTGCAAAATGTGCGACGACCGGGCCGTCAAATATCAGCTCATCCAGCACCGTTTGCTGGAGACGGAAGGCAGCGTGCCCGACATCACCCGGGGCACGCTGGAGGGTGATATCGCGGCAAGCCCGATTACCTTATACCGCCTGCAGTGCGACAGCGAGGGAGCCCTGCGGGCTTACATCGCCCAGGGTGAGGTGCTGCCTGTCAGATCGAACAGCTTCGGCGGCATCGGCGTGTTCGCAGTCCCGGAGATGGGCCGCTTCTACCGCCATGTGCTGATTCAGAAGCATTTCCCGCACCACGGCGCCGTTGCGTTTTCCCATTGCGGCAAGGCGCTTTTTGAAGTGTTCAAATATCTGGGTGTCGACGATATCGGGTATAATCAACCCATAATGCTGCCGTATCCCACCGAAAACCCCTTTAGATATTATGGATAATACATATTACATCAGAGAGATCCGTCGGCTTTACGACGAGTATATCAGCGAAACGGAACGTCTGGAAAAGGACCGTAAGGTGACGGAAGGCCTTATGGGCATCGGCCGGGGGCTCGGCGCACACCCATGTCATGACCGGTTTACGGAACAGCTTGAACAGAAGCTTGATTTGCTGGCCGCAAACGCGCCCACGGCTCAGGCTGTTCGGGAGGTTCTGGCGTTTATGTACGATGTACCTGTGAAAAACAAGAATAATTCACTGGCATATTGGATGCTTAAGGCGGTTCACGCGCTGACGGAAAAGCTTATCGGTTATCTGACGCCGGAGGATGCCGCCGTGCTGTCAGCCCGGTATAGGGAATCGTATCCGAAATCTGCGCGTATGCCGGCACAGAAAAAGATTATGGGACTGCTGCAGGCCCAGGCGGGAGAAGAACGCCGGGAAAAAAGCCTTTTTGGTATCATAAAAGGGCGTAAATAATATATTGAACGAGTGCTCAATATATTATTTTTCGGTCAGAACACTAATCTGAGAAGGGCGGCGGCGCTGTGCGGCAGGATATATTCGGCCATACAAAAGACGGCGATGGCGTGACCGCCTGGCGTTTGGAAAATACGCGGGGCGCGGCGGCAACCGTACTGGATTACGGCTGCACAATCCAGTCCCTTTGTATGCCCAACGCCCGGGGGGGCCTTACAGACGTTGTCCTGGGATATGATTCCGTTGCGGAATACGAGGAAAACGGCGGATACGCCGGGGCGGTGATCGGCCGCTTCGCCAACCGTATCGGCAAAAGTGAATTCACCCTGAACGGCAAAACATACCCTCTTGCCCGCAATGATGGAGAGAATCATTTGCACGGCGGGATAAGGAGCTTTGACAAGGTGCTCTGGAAAGCCGAGGCCGGACAAAGCACACTGGTACTTTCGCGCCTGTCGCCGGAGGGGGAGGAGGGCTATCCGGGCAATCTGGAGGTGACGGTCACGTATCTGCTCACCGATGATAACACGCTGCGGATTGTTTATGACGCTGTTTCCGACGACGATACCCTTGTTAATCTGACAGATCACAGCTATTTTAATCTGAACGGGGAGGGGTCCGTACTGGGTCATTATCTGCTGATTAACGCGTCGGCGTTCACCGAAAACGACCGGAACTGCCTGCCGACGGGCAGGCTGCTGCCTGTATCCGGAACGCCCTTTGATTTCAGGGAGCCGAAGCAAATCGGCCGGGATATTGAAGCGCCCGATATGCAGCTGCGCTACGGCAGCGGCTATGATCATAATTATATTTTGAAGAACGACGCGGAACCGGCGCAGCTGAAGAAGGCCGCCGTATTGTACAGCCCCGAGTCCGGAATCCGCATGACAGCTTATACGACCCAGCCGGGGATGCAGCTCTATACCGGCAATCACCTGACGCCCCGCAAGGGGAAAAAGGGCTGTCTGATCCGGAAGCGCGGGGGCGTCTGCCTGGAAACGCAGCTCTGGCCGAACGCGACGGCGTATCCGCATTTCCCCAGCCCGATCCTGAGGGCAGGCGAGCGGTACCATACGGAAACGGTGTACCGATTTGAGGTAACGTAAAACCCAGTATTTCAGATAATAATGATGAGGCTATATCAACGCATAGAAGTGATGCGTTGATATAGATGGCTGCGGAGCAACCCTATACCAAGGGACTTACACCACTAAAGCGCACGGAAACGGCGCGTGGGGCAGCGGCACCTGCCCGAGCTGCGGGACGCATACTTGGGGCACTGCTCAATATTCATCACAGCACCCACACCCGGGAACTCAATCATGCGCATGCGGTTCAACTCAGTCGGCCGGGAATTATCCGGGACAGTATTCAGGGTGCACAACATGCAATCCGTGCGGTGGGTTCCATTCCTTGGGGCCAATATACTATTCATCGACGCATCCGCACGGAGGTTATCAAAACTGCTTGAATTGCGGAACGCCATACTCAACAGGGACGATTGATCCTTATCATTGGGAATCATGTTCTTCATGCTACGAGTATTACGTACCAATTATGTGTCAGGTTGATACAGCGTATACAGAGATATATGGTGATACGTACATGTTGGAAATGTCTGATACAATGTCAAATATCAATAATCCGTTTTTCAGAAAATGGGGCATAACGTTCGATAGGGTAATTTCAAGAGTATACGAACTCCCCTTGGATTCATGTAATTGTAGTCGCTTCTCAATATGTTTGAATGATGACGATCATCATTCAGACGATTGTCATAATGGTTATGGTGATGACCCAACAGTATTGCCTCAGCACTTTAGAAACATTTACTGGAACTTACAATACGTTAAAAATAATTATCCCTTGGGAAGCTATGAGCTTATGCTTACTGCGACAGGCAAAAATTGTTGCAGAATAAAAGAGGGTCTCCATAATGCAAATGTGAAAGGCATAGGAGAGCTTGACGGAAATTATACGTTTGTCGAGCTAACCGGCTCCATGCTGGTTAATGTTCGCCTCATTCAGCATGAGATATCGCATAACTACAGTTGTGAGGATACAAATAATCCACCTTATTCCTGTACTCCCGGACAAAACTGTATTTTTAATGGTGGTTTTGATAACAATTCAAATTATAACATAGATACGATATGGTGTGATGCATGTGCAATAAGGTTTCAATCAAACTTACACTGATAACTATATTAAGGAGGTATATATATGCATCAGTTAGAAAAAGCTTTGTTAGTTATATTGATCATCTTTATCTTTTTGTTTGCCGGTTGTTCAAACAGCGATGTCAAGCAGAATAATAGCCAGCAGATGACGGATGACGTAAAGCCGTCAGCGAATACTTCAGGTGCTCCATTGGAAACGTATCAAACCGAAGCTGATGACGGCCCATTAGAGGTGACATCATTCGAGGAGCTAGAACAAAAAATCAGCGGCGCAAGTAAGAACGATGGATATGGTTTGGACAGCTTACAGTTTTACTATGTACCAACTGAGCTGGTTGAGTTGTATAACGCAAAAATTGATACTATTTACATCAGAGAAAGATATGTCGCATTGTATTACTATATAAATGATTTCGATGAGAGTAAAGTTAAGGATATATATGAAAGAGAAAACGGAGTACTGTCAAATACGATAAAACTTGTATGGACCAGAAACGAAGATGGCAATTTACTTTTGAAAAACACAATTGAACAATTAAAGCTTTTACCATTAGATGACGGTGGTACATATTATTTTTGCGATATACCCTCAATGGCCGACCGCAATACTATACTTGCGAAAAGCATCTATTGGGCGCAGGACGGTTATTGTTATCAGTTAGATGTTCCGGTTGAGGTATTCGAGCAGCTCACAGGGATAAAAATACCGGACGGCGGGGAAAAAGGTGACGGTTTGGAGCAAAGTGAGCTGTTAAAGACGGAAACGGTGGATGGCTTTGCGGCAATTGAAAGAGTCGACATAGGGTAATAGTTTGAGATGAAACACATAATGATTGCGCTGAGCATCATAATTTTGCTTGTTATAACAAGTTGCTTTGTAAGAAAACCTCCGGTGGCAGAGGACAAACGTGACACCGAGGAAAGTTACACGGCTGTTTCGCCGCTTGCTGATTATGGGCCGTTGACAGTGTCGTCTCTTGAGGAGCTTAATGCATTAATTCAAACTGTTGATCCCAAGGAAGATAAGTATAATCTAAATGATCTCAAGCAATGCTACATTCCGTCTGACATTACTGCAGTGGCCGAGGCTGTGTTGAGTCATATTAATATTGAAGCGAGCTATGTTTGTCTTTACTACAATACTTTGCCAGAAAGTATTGTTAAGCAAGATTCAGACGAGGCAGAAATAGAGAGATTATCGAATACTATCAAGCTCGCTTGGGTAAGAACTGCTGATGGGTCAGAGCTTCTGAAAAATGATATTAATGATTTAAGGCTAAAGCAGCTCGATGAGGAAGGCTATTTTTATTATTTCGATATAATATATCCCTCGAGCTCGGATAAAATATTGGGGAAAAGCATTTTTTGGGTGAAGGATGGATTAGAATTTAATCTTGACATCCCAATCGATCTATTCAATCAAATCATAGGCGAGCAGGGCAAAGGAGAAGACCTGACACAGGATGGACAGCTGACGACGGAGACGGTGGATGGCTTTACGGCAATTGAGAAAGTCGACATAGGGTAATAGCGGAAACATTCAATAGGAGCTAAGAATCTTCAGGTAACCTTAAGGCGCTGCGCCGAGTTAAGGTTACCTGAAGATTTTTATGTTTGCACCTCAGAATGGAAGAATTGTTAAATAAAAGTTATTTCGCTCAACGGGTTGGTACCGTCAAGAGTTTTGCGCAAATTAGTTTACAGTCCTGATGGAAAGCGGTTAGCCAGCTATTGAATCCGGCGTCGAGCCGATATTCTCGAGGTGCTTCATGTTCATGTATTTCTTGTTGCCCCATTGAGATCCAGCGACATGGCGGAGCCGAGCACATACCAGCATCAACGCCGAATTGCCGTCTGGGAAAGTGCCGACGACACGCGTTCGGCGTCGAATCTCGCGGTTAAGGCGTTCAATTACGTTGTTCGTGCGGATTCTTGTCCAGTGTTCAAATGGGAACTCCATATAGGTCAGCGTTTCCTCAATTCCGGCCTCCACTTTAACTGCTGCTTCTTTCAATTTCATCTCTTTCAGGGCAGCGATGACCAGCTTGGCCTTCTCTCTGGCCGCCGATTTGCTCTCTTGAGCATGAATCGCCTTGAGCATTTTTGCAACGATTTTGCCTTTTGAACGAGGAACAACAGAAAATACGTTCCGGTAGAAATGTACCGTACAGCGCTGATATTTGGCCTCAGGGAATACCTCTCCGACGGCTTCAAGCATACCCAGGCATTTATCGCCGATAACTAGTCGGACACCGTCAAGACCCCTGGTTTTCAGCCACTTGAAGAACTCTGTCCAACTAGCCTTGTCCTCTTTCATGCCTTCGGCAGCGCCGAGAACCTCACGGTAGCCGTCCTCGTTAACGGCAATTGCGATAAGGACGCTGACATTCTCATACTCTCCGCCCCAATTACGGCGCAGGTAGATACCGTCAACGTAAACATATGGGTATTTGCCGCCCTGCAGCGGACGATTACGCCACTCTTCGATATGTACATAGGCTTTTTTGTTCAGCTCGCTGATCGTTGAAGGCGATACTTTTGTTCCCCATAAGGCTTCCGTGATATCC
>CAZVLO010000008.1:0-2214 GCA_964628265.1 uncultured Papillibacter sp. | reverse complement strand
GCGAACGGAAACGCCGGCCAAGTACATTTCAATCAACGCTTCTTCAACCGAGCTTTCTCGCCGGCGATAACGCTCAATAATGGCGGTCTCAAACGGAACGCCCTTGAGCTTCGGCACTTTCAGCGTGACGTCCCCAGAGGTCGTCGTAAGGTTTCGGTCATAGTGTCCGGCCCGATAGCCCTGACGGGTCTCTGTGCGCTCGTATCGTGCCGCATTGGTCAGTTCCTGGGCTTCTTTCTCCAAGAGATTATTCAGCGTCTCCTCAACGCTGCTGCGCACCAGTTCTTTCAGTTCGCTCTTGATGATTTCCTCGTTTAGCTGTACAATTTTCTCGGACATGTTTGCAGTTTCTCCTTTCGGTGAATTTGTGTGTGGTAACCTTATTCTACCAAAAGACTGCAAACTTGTCCTTTTTTTATTCGTTTTTCAATTTGCGCAATTTATTGTACCTTATCAACGGGTTCCGCAAAAAAGATCATTGCATTTGTATTCAAAAAAATTGTAGAATAATGAGGGACACGATAAAATAAAAAGGGGTGGGGCACTTGGATACGCTGCAGCTGCAGCTATTTATTTCCGTATCTCAGACGTTGAACTTTACAAAGACGGCCGGCGAGTTTTTCATGACGCAGCCGACCGTGTCGAACTATATCAAATCCCTGGAGAACAGTCTCGGCGTCAAGCTTTTGAACAGGGACAGCCACAGTGTCTCACTCACAGCGGAGGGAGAGGAATTTGTCGGGTACGCAAGCCGGATGCTGACGATCCAGATGGAGGCTGAAAACCGGCTCCGCAATATCGCCGAAGGCCGGCGCGGTTATATCCACATTGCCATGCTGTCAAGCAGGGCGGAGCTTTTTTCGGAGTGCCTGTCCGAATTTTCCGGGGAGCAGCCCGGCGTGCAGGTGGATGTGGGCATAAAAGAGGGCACGGAAATGATGCGGGCAATCAGCAAGAATTCCTATGACATCTATTTTGCCAACCGTTATATGATTCCGGATAACGACAGCGTGGAATTTATCGTGACGGGGACAAGCCATCTGCACCTGTTTGTCCACAAGGATATTGCCAATTCGATAAATATGAACGACTGGTCGACACTGAACAGGTACCACTTTGTTTCCGTTCCGGAGACGGATTTCGCCCTGAGCGGGCAGATCAAAACCATCTGCGCCAACAGGGGAATCACACCGGACATCATCAATTTCTACAATCGGGCGGATACGCTTATGATGGCCGTCAACGCCGGTATCGGGATGGCACTGCTGCCGCCGGAGCTGAATTATTATTACCATTTTCCGAATGTTGTGTCCATGCCCATAGAAGGGGACGACGCCGTCATCAGCGCTGTTGTTGCCTGGCATAAAAGCCTCAGAAATCCAGATGCGAAGAACTTCCTGCAGGTCAGCGCGCTTCAAAAGCTGCGGTGACGGCAAGATGCTGATACATGGAATAGAAAAAGAAATAGAGCGGGCGACGGAATGTCGCCCGATTTTCTTCAATACGAAATCGTTATCGTGCTATAAGGAACATCTTTTGACAACAGCTTTTCCTTATTTTATAATAAAAATGGCTACTTTACAGAATAATAGGAACGGTTTACTGACAATTTTGAGACAGCAATCTGTGACTTGAATGAATTAAGAAAGAGGTTATAAATATGGCAAGCAAGAGAAAAGTTATCATTACCGTCGCCCAAACAGGCAATTTCCAGGGGAAGGCCCAAAATCCCAATTTGCCCGAGCAGCCGGACGAGATCATCCAGTCCGCTTATGACTGCTACAACGCCGGTGCGGCAATCGTCCATATCCACGCCCGCGACAAAGCCGGTAATTCGTGTAATGATCCGAAGGTTTTTGCCGAAATCAACACCGGCGTGCGTGCCAAGTGCTCAATCATTACGCAGAATTCAACAGCGCCTGCCACGAAGCCCGGTTCCGAGGCGGACGACGGTGTCGCGCTCCTGTACGACGATTCGATCAAGGATGCCCTGCCTGAGATGTGCTCGCTGGATACATCCCTCATTACCACTGTATGGGGCGACCTGTCCTTTATTTACAGGTGGGAGCGCCCGTGGCTTTTAAAGCAGGCCAGGCGCATGATGGAGCTGGGCATCAAGCCGGAGATCGAGGTCTTCAACCCCTCCAGCATTGAGGAAGTCTTTGGAATCCTCGCCCCCGAAGGCGTATTTCCGGAGCCCGTCTCCCTCACCTT
>CAZVLO010000007.1:56629-58200 GCA_964628265.1 uncultured Papillibacter sp. | reverse complement strand
GTAGAGCGTCCTGTCAATATTCATCGCCATGCAGAGTTTCCCCGGGCCGCTGCATAACTGCGTCAGCTTATCAGACCTCCGCCTGTCCTTCATCAGCGCAATGCCCGACGCGGGTTCCAGCGCCCGTATCAGGACGACCTCCGGCACACCCGGGGGTCCCGAGGTGATATTCAGGCAGTTGTACATCCCGTAAATCATATAGATATACGCCATGCCGGCCGGTCCGTATTGAACGCGCACCCGGTCACTCTTTCCCTTATAGCTGTGGGCAGCGTCGTCCCTTTCGCCCAGGTAGCCTTCCGTTTCGACAATAATGCCGCGGGTTTCGCCCTTCTCTGTCCTTCTGACGAGGATCTGCCCGAGAAGTTCCCTGGCCACTGTCAGCGTGTCACGTTCGTAAAACTCTCTGGGTATGATCATCCCAGCATCTCCCCAAGCCTGCGCGTGACAGACGCGAAGCCGCGGATATCCAGCGCCTCTCCCCTCGTCATGGCATCAATACCGCAGTCCGTCACAGCCTGCTTCAATTCATTTTTATTCAGCCTTCCGCCGAAGGCGGATTCCAGGCTGTTGACCAGCGTTTTGCGGCGCTGGGCGAAGGATGCCCTGACAACGCGGAAAAACAGCGTTTCGTCATCGATATCGGCCGGCGGGCTCTCCCGAAGGCGCATGCTGATGACGGACGACGTGACCTTCGGCCGGGGTGTAAAGCTCTCCGGCGGCACGTCAAAGAGGATTACCGGCTCGGCGTAATATTGGATATAAACCGAAAAAGAGCCGTAATCCGCCGTACCGGGGGCGGCGCACATCCGGAGAGCAACCTCCCGCTGCACCATAACCGTCATTGTCTCGAATATTTCCGCCTCGATCAGCGCCGTGAGCACCGGTGTCGTGATGTTGTACGGCAGATTGGCGCATACGGCGTACCTGAGGCCCGGCATCTCCGACATCACAGTTTCGGCGATATCCAGCTTCATAATATCACCGCTGATGATCTTGACGTTGGCTGAATCCGCCAACGTTTCCTCAAGCAGAGGCAAAAGGCGCTTATCCAACTCCACCGACAGTACCTTTGCCGCCCGCCGGCTGAGGGGGCTTGTCAGCGCGCCGATGCCCGGACCGATCTCCAAAACGCCGAAGGAGCCGTCAATACCGGCGCCTGATGCGATTTTCTCCGGTACCAGAGCGTCGATCAGGAAATTCTGACCCAGGGCTTTCGAAAACCGAAAGCCGTGCTTCTTCAGCAGCCTTTCAATTTCACGTTGATTACAGAGCTCCATTCGTTTCCTTCCTTATAAGGCCTCCTTGTTAAAGGGGGCTGTCATCGCAGATGACTGGGGGATTCCCTAAGACAAGTAGGCGGTTCATCTGTCTTGTTTAGGGAACGCCGTCCTCGGCGTCCCGCTCCGGCACCGTTTCTGCCTCAACACACGGGCGGATATGGAAATCCGCCCCTACAAAAACTTTTGTTTACCCAACGAATTATTCAAGCCCGACTGTCTCGCCGATGTGATAACGCGGACGCCCCTTGAGCTCCATATAAGCCCTGCCGATATATTCCCCGATTATAC
>CAZVLO010000007.1:54680-56602 GCA_964628265.1 uncultured Papillibacter sp. | reverse complement strand
GGATATCGTAATGATTTTCCAGTTCAGAATCGTGTGGCCCACACACAAGCGCACAATGGAATACACCAAGAGCGCCGCCGCCAGGAGCAGCAGCACAACACCGAGGCCCGTAATAAGCCTGATGGGTTTCATGCTCAGGGAATATATCCCGTCAAAAGCCAGCTTGAGCATCTTTTTCAGAGGATATTTACTTTCACCGGCAAAGCGCTCGCCACGCTCATAGGTAACGGTTGACGTCCTGAAGCCCAGCATGGGGATGATCCCCCGGATAAACATGTTCTGCTCACCGTATTCGCTGAGGGCGTCCAGCGCCCGGGCGGACAGGAGCCTGTAGTCTGCGTGGTTGAAAACCACCTGGCACCCCATGGCGTTTAAGAGCTTGTAATAGCCCTCCGCCGTAAATTTCTTAAAAAAGGTGTCCTTATCCCTTTTGTCGCGCACACCGTATACAACGTCACTGCCGCGTAAATATTCGTCCACCATTTTATCAACCGCATCGATGTCGTCCTGCAGGTCGGCATCCATGGATATCGTCATGTCAGCTCTCCCCCTTGCTGTCATAAGACCGGCAAGAAGGGCGTTCTGGTGCCCGCGGTTGCGGCTGAGGGATACCCCCGCAAACAGCTTGTCCGACGCGCACAGGTCATTTATCATCGTCCATGTTCTGTCCTTCGAACCGTCGTCAACCAGGAGGATGCGGCTGTCCCGGGAGATTTTGCCCTCATTCATCAGGCTGCCCGCTTTCGCTTTTAGCCTGGCGGCTGTTTCGCCCAGCACTTCTTCCTCATTATAACAGGGAACGACAATGAAAAGTGTGTTTTCCAATTTCATCTCTCCTGACGTTTATATGCCTCCGCCCGAAGCGAAGGCATATGTGGATTAAGCAAAGTATAATCAAAATAATCGTCATATGCAAACATTTTAGCCAATTTACCGTATATCGTTGTATTTTGACCTTATTTGTGCATAAGTTTATTAAATATGGGGTAATTATGATTTAAACATCAGTAAAAATGTTCTGAAATACATGTTGAAATGTCATTGGTACAGATATACAATGTATAAAATGCCAATAAGCTTGCCAACCGGATGTTCTTATACGTATCAGCGGAGGAAGTTATGAATTATAACAAAAAATCGATCACAGACATCGACCTGGGGGGAAAAAGGGTCCTCCTGAGGTGTGACTTTAATGTCCCCCTCCATAAAGAAACCGGAGTGATTACCGATGAAGGCCGCATTACCGCCTCCCTTCCCACCATCAAATACCTGCTGGAGAACGGGGCTGCTGTCATCATCTGTTCGCATCTGGGCCGACCCGACGGCGAATGGAAACCGAAGCTATCCCTGAAGGTCGTCGCCCCGCGCCTGTCCCAACTGCTGGGAAAACCAGTCATCATGGCAGAGGATGTAGTCGGTGAAGACGCGAAAAAACGCGCGGCGGCACTTCGGGCTGGCGAGATTCTGCTGCTTGAAAATCTGCGCTTCCACAAGGAGGAGGAACAGAATGACCCTGCCTTTGCCAAGGCACTGGCCGATATGGCCGACATTTATGTGAACGACGCCTTCGGCACCGCCCACCGCGCCCATGCGTCCACAGAGGGCGTATCCCATTACCTGCCCGCTGTCGGCGGTTTTCTTATGGCGAAGGAACTGCAATACATCGGCGGCGCGTTGGACAACCCAAAGCGGCCGTTTGCCGCCATTCTGGGCGGCTCCAAGGTCTCCGACAAGCTGGGCGTCATCATCAACCTTCTGGGCAAGGTCGACGCGCTTTTAATCGGCGGCGGCATGGCGTTCACCTTCATTAAAGCCGGCGGCGGCAAAATCGGCACTTCGCTCTGCGAGGAGGATAAGCTGGATTATGCGCGTGACGTGCTGGATAAGGCCGGGAAGCTGGGCGTCCGGGTCCTGCTGCCCAC
>CAZVLO010000007.1:51311-54526 GCA_964628265.1 uncultured Papillibacter sp. | reverse complement strand
CTGTTATCTGGAACGGTCCCATGGGGGTTTTTGAAATGCCGAAATTCGCCCAGGGGACAAGCATCGTGGCAAAAGCACTGGCAGAATCCGACGCTGTTTCCATCGTAGGCGGCGGCGACAGCGCTGCGGCAATCAGGCAATTTGGCCTGGATGACGAGGTCACCCACGTTTCCACGGGCGGAGGCGCAACACTGGAATTCATGGAAGGCAAAGACTTGCCGGGCATATCGTGCCTGCTGGATAAATAGAGGAGAAGAAGAATATGAACAGAAAATACCGTAATACTGTTATCGCCGGCAACTGGAAAATGAATATGCTTCCCTCCAAGGTCAAGGCGTACGCCGACGAGCTCAAGTCCCTGGTCGGACAGGCGAAATGGTGTGATATCGTCATCTGCGCGCCCTTTGTCATGATCCCCGGGATCATGAAGGCTTTCCGCAGCAGCCGGATTTCGGCAGGTGCTCAGAATCTCAGCGAAAAGGAACGCGGCGCTTATACCGGCGAGGTTTCGGCCGCCCAGCTCTCCGATTTGGGTGTCCAATATGTGATCATCGGCCACAGTGAACGGCGGAGCCTCTACGGCGAGTCGGACAGGGTCGTCAACGAAAAGGTCCACGCGGCACTCAATGAAAACCTGCGGCCGATTATCTGTGTCGGCGAGAGCGAACAGCAGCGGGAAATGGGCGTCACAGCCGATCTCGTCTCGCTTCAGGTCAAAATGGCGCTTCACGGTGTTCCGGCACAAAAAATGCGCCGCACTATCATCGCCTATGAACCCATATGGGCCATCGGCACGGGTAAAACAGCCACCAGCGAAGAAGCCGGCGAAGTGTGCCACACCATCCGCGCGGTCATCCGGAGCCTGTACGGCGCGCGCACGGCGCGGGCTGTCTCTATTTTATACGGCGGCTCCATGAACGCCAATAATGCCCGCGAGCTCCTGAGCCAGCCCGATATCGACGGCGGTCTCATCGGCGGCGCGTCATTGTCACCGGCTGATTTTGCCGCTATCGTCGGCGACGCAAATCAAGAGGAAAACATTTAAGCATCCGACCTATCAGCGCCGTATTTCGCGGCGGAAACCGCTCACAGCGGTGGGAGTACAAATGAAGATACCAACAACCCTGATCATCATGGACGGTTACGGGCTGGCACCCGAGTCGCCGGGAAACGCCATCTCATCCGCCAAAACACCGGTGCTGGACAGTTTGTTTGAAACATGTCCGAACACCGTCCTGTCGGCAGCCGGAGAAGACGTGGGCCTCCCCGCGGGTCAAATTGGCAACAGTGAAGTCGGCCATACAAATATCGGTGCCGGGCGCGTCGTTTATCAGGATCTGACCCGGATAACAATGGACATCGCGTCCGGCGGGTTTTATCAGAACAAAGCATACGCCGACGCGATGGACGCCTGTAAAAAGAACAACACATCCCTCCACCTGATGGGGCTCATGTCCACCGGCGGTGTTCACAGCCATATCGACCATCTGTGGGCATTTCTCGAGATGGCCAAAAGGCGGGGGCTCCGTTCGGTGTACATTCACTGCTTTATGGACGGGCGCGATACGCTGCCCAATTCCGGCAAAGACTGTATTGAAGAGATTGTCGCCAGATGCGGGAGCATCGGCATCGGTAAAATCTCGACAATCACCGGCCGATATTACGCCATGGACAGAGACAACAGATGGGAGCGCGTCCGCATCGCCTATAACGCCATGGTGTTCGGGGAAGGCGTTTATGACGCCGACCCGGTTCATGCGATCCAAAGCTCCTATGACGCCGGCGTGACGGACGAATTCATAGAGCCCGTCGTGTGCGACAAAAACGGCCTCATCAAGTCGGGTGATTCCGTAATATTCATAAATTTCAGACCCGACAGGGCCAGAGAAATCACACGGGCTTTTGCAGACAAGAATTTCAACTCCTTCCAAAGAAGAAACGGCTGGTTTCCTCTCCACTTCGTCTGTACAACCCAGTACGATGAAAAAATGCCGAACGTTACCGTCGCCTACCTGCCGGAGCTGCTGGAAAACACCTTCGGCGAGACGGTCAGCAGCCTTGGCCTCACGCAGCTGCGCGCCGCGGAAACTGAAAAGTACGCCCATGTGACGTTCTTTTTCAACGGCGGCACCGAGATGGTCTATAAGGACGAGGACAGACTATTGGTCCCCTCTCCGAAGCAATACCCCACCTACGATTTGATACCCGAGATGAGCGCCAGGGAACTGACGCGCGAAGTCGTAAAGAAAATACTGAGCGGAATGTATGACGTTATTATCCTGAACTTCGCCAATTGCGACATGGTCGGCCACACGGGTGTGTTCAGCGCTGCCGTCAAGGCCGTGGAGACGGTAGATGCTTGCGTGGGCGAAGTGGTGGAAGCCACCTCCCTGATGGGCGGCATATCCATCGTCACGTCGGATCACGGCAACGCCGAGGTCATGGTCGACGCAAACGGCGGGACACCGCAGACAGCCCACAGCACATACCCGGTGCCTTTCATCCTGGTGGGCGCTGATGTGCGCCTCCATCCCGGCAGGCTTTCTGATATTGCGCCGACGATCCTGGAGCTGATGGGTCTTGAAAAGCCCGCCGAAATGACGGGTACTTCACTTATTGCAAAAAGATAATAATATTTTTGTGTTTGGAGGCAGGGCATCATGAAACGTAAACTGGAGATAACAGGTATCCTCGGCCGAGAGATTCTCGACTCAAGAGGGAACCCCACTGTCGAGGCGGAGGTCATGCTGTGTGACGGTACCGTCGGGCGCGCAGCCGTCCCCTCGGGCGCGTCCACAGGGCAGTTTGAGGCATGTGAAAAGCGCGACGGCGACAAAAGCAGGTACAACGGCAAGGGCGTTTTGACGGCGGTATCGAATATCAACGGTGAGATCGCCGGCGCCCTGCTGGGCAAAAACGCGCTGGATCAGATGCTGATTGACATGCAGCTCACCGAATTGGACGGCACGCCCAACAAGTCGCGCCTGGGGGCAAACGCCATCCTTGGCGTCTCTCTGGCCTGCGCGAGAGCGGCGGCACTGGCGCTCGGCCTGCCGCTCTACCGGTACCTGGGCGGCACCGGCGCACATACGCTGCCGGTCCCCATGATGAACGTCTTAAACGGCGGCGCGCATGCGTCCAACAGCGTGGACATTCAGGAATTCATGATCATGCCCGTTTCGGCGAAAAGCTTCAGAGAAGCCCTGCGTATGACC
>CAZVLO010000007.1:45806-51301 GCA_964628265.1 uncultured Papillibacter sp. | reverse complement strand
GAGACGAGGGCGGTTACGCGCCTAATCTCGATACCGACGAGGACGCCCTGAAAGCGCTTATGGACGCCATCCACAAAGCCGGCTATGCGCCGGGGCGTGATTTCATGATCGCCATGGACCCGGCGGTATCGGAATGGTTTGACCCGTCGGACGGCTGCTACCACCTGCCCAAGCGCAAAACCGTCATGTCCCGACAGGATATGGTCTCCATGTGGACGGACTTTGTCAACAAATACCCCATCATCTCCATCGAGGACGGTATGGCGGAGGAGGACTGGGACGGCTGGAAGCTGCTCACCGACACCCTGGGTAAAAAGATCCAGCTTGTGGGCGACGACCTGTTCGTCACAAATCCCGCGCGGCTCCGCCGCGGACTTGAGCTGTGCGTGGGCAATTCCATCCTCATCAAGCTCAACCAGATCGGCACCCTCACCGAGACCTTTGAGGCCGTCAGAACCGCCAACAACAACCGTTATACTGCCGTCATCTCCCACCGCTCCGGCGAGACGGAGGACACGACGATCGCCGACGTTGCCGTCGCTTTAAACGCCGGCCAGATCAAAACCGGCGCCCCCAGCCGCACCGACCGGGTTGCCAAGTACAATCAGCTCTTACGCATTGAGGAGGAACTGGGCCAAGCGGCGTATTATCCGGGGAAAAACGCATTCTTCAGCATTTAATAATTTTGAAATTTCTTGTTTTATTTTACTTTTATTAGTAGTTCTATACAATACAGACCGCTGTGTTATGCATCGGTCTGTATTTTTTATACATAATTCCTGCTGTTCGATATTGCAATATGACCCTGCCGGTAGTATAATCCTTTCAGAAATCTGAAAGTTATGGAGGATTAAGAAAGTGAAAAAATATGCACGTATACTGACGGCCGTCCTGGCTATCGTCATGCTGTTCGCGCTGACCGCTTGCGGCAAAAAAACATCAACGGTAACAAAGGGCGTCCTGACGATGGCAACAAATGCTGAGTTCCCGCCGTACGAATTCCATGAGGGCGACAAAATTTCCGGTATCGACGCTGAAATCGCCGCTGCTATCGCAGAGAAACTCGGACTGAAGCTTGAAATCAGTGATATGGACTTCGATTCTATCATCGCGGCAATACAAAGCGGCAAAGCCGATGTCGGCCTGGCCGGCATGACCGTGACAGATGACCGCAAGGTTAACGTTGATTTTTCGACAAGCTATGCCACCGGCGTTCAGGTGATTATTGTTAAAGAAGGCAGCCCGATTAAGAGCGTCGACGACCTCTTTGCGGGCGGTTATACGATCGGCGTACAGCAGAGCACAACAGGTGACCTCTACACCACATGGGATCTTGAGGATGAGGGACTTGCCACCATCAGCCGTTATAACAAGGGCGCCGATGCCGTGCAGGCTCTTGTCACCGACAAGGTCGACTGCGTCGTCATTGACAACGAGCCCGCCAAAGCTTATGTCGCGGCAAATCCCGGCCTTGTTATTCTCGATACAAAATATATTGAAGAGCAGTACGCTATCGCAATGCCTAAAAATAATCCCGAGCTCAGCAAAGCTGTTAATGACGCTCTGGAGAGCCTGATTGCAGACGGCACCGTCCAGAAAATCATCGATAAGTATATCAAGTCATAAAAAATAGCAATCGTGAATATCGTAGGGGCGGCCTGTCCGCCCCTATTTGATACTGTTCTTCACTTAGGACAAAAGGGAGTGAGCATATTGCCTGAATGGCTCGTTTATTTGAAGGACCAGTTTGTCTTGAACTTTATTGAGGACAACCGCTGGAAATACCTGTTGAACGGTTTGGGCGTGACGCTTGAAATCACATTCTTTGCCGTTATCATCGGTATTGCAATCGGCATTATTGTATCTATCATACGTTCAACGCATGACAAAACGATAGACACTGTCCAGCCAGGGTTTGGCCGTATCGTTTTAGTTATACTAAATGCCATTTGCAGGGTTTATCTGACTGTAATCCGCGGAACACCGGTTGTTGTTCAGCTGTTGATCTCGTACTTTTTAATTTTTGTTTCCTCTAAAAACGGTGTCATTGTCGGTATCATTACATTCGGTATCAATTCCGGCGCTTACGTCGCCGAGATTTTCAGAAGCGGCATTATGTCAATTGACCCCGGCCAAATGGAAGCCGGACGGAGTCTGGGCTTCAACTACATTCAGACGATGCGGCATATCATTATTCCGCAGGCCTTTAAAAATGTGCTCCCCGCTCTTGCAAATGAGTTCATTGTCCTTTTGAAAGAAACTTCCGTCGCCGGTTATGTCGCCGTACAGGACCTGGCTAAGGGCGGCTACATCATTCTCGGTCGTACTTACTCACCTTTTATGCCGCTTATTGCCGTTGCCCTCATTTATCTCATCCTGGTCGTGTTCTTTACCTGGCTTGTCGGCAAGCTTGAAAGGAGGCTTCGAAACAGTGACCACTAACGCCATCAGCACTGATACACTTATAAAAGTCAGCGGCCTCCAGAAGCATTTCAAGGGCGGGGAAATCAAAGCGCTGGACGGGATCGACGCCGAGGTCAGGCGCGGCGAGGTCGTCGTCGTCATCGGTCCTTCGGGGAGCGGGAAATCCATGTTCCTGCGCTGCCTGAACCTTTTGGAGGTTCCCACAGGATCCTGTTCGAAGGGATTGACATTACCGATCCCAAAACCGATATCAACCTGCACCGGCGGAAGATGGGCATGGTATTCCAGCTTTTCAATCTCTTTCCCCATATGACGGTGCTGAAAAACCTGACGATTGCACCGATGAACCTGCTGAACAAAACGAAAGCGGAGGCAGAGGAACAAGCCATGTCCCTTTTAAAGCGCGTCGGTCTTGAGGACAGGGCCGGGGCGTATCCCAGCCAGCTCTCCGGTGGCCAGAAGCAGCGCATCGCCATCGTCCGGGCCCTGTGCATGGGACCTGAAGTCATGCTGTTTGACGAGCCCACCAGCGCCCTTGACCCCGAGATGGTCGGAGAGGTGCTGGACGTTATGAAGCAGCTGGCCCACGACGGCATGACAATGGTCGTCGTCACCCACGAGATGGGCTTTGCACGGGAAGTCGGCTCCCGGGTCGTCTTCATGGACAACGGCAAAATCGTCGAAGAAAACACCCCCGACGCGCTTTTCGGCAACCCCCGGAGCGATCGTCTGAAAAACTTCCTTGCGAAGGTTTTATAAACGTAAAGCGGTGTTCTATAACAACACCGCTTTACGTTTTGGAACATTTTTTGAACCGGCGGCGTCTTATAGCCGGCAACCGAAAAAAGAAGGAGGATTCTATATGAAAAAAGTTCTTGCAGTATTTTTCGCCGTAGTGCTCCTTGTTTCAATGATCAGCGCTTGCGGCGCCAGCAGCAAATCAGTCGCGGACATGCCGCAGACAGCCCCCGCCGCACCTTATCCCGAAAAGAACGACAGCTCCTACAATAACGGTGACTACGGCGGGGCTGCGGAGGCGCCCGAGTACGAGGAAGACAATTTGGTTGCTGTTGGTACAGGCGGCCTCGCCGGCAGCGGCAGCGCAATTCCGCCGTCACAGAAAATGATTTACACTGTCACGGCTGAAATCGAGACAACGGAATTCGATGAATCCCTGAAAAGCGTCAACGCGCTGATAAACTCCTACGGGGCTTATGTGGAGAACTCCTATATCAGCGGCAGGAATTATTCCGACAGCTTCTACGGCAATAAAACATACCGTTACGCCAGCTATATCATCCGCGTCCCCGCCGACAAGCTCAACGCCATGACCGACAGCCTGCCCACATTGGGCAACGTCTTAAACAGCAACAAGCAGTCTCAGAACATCACCATTCAGTTCATTGACTCCGAGTCACGCCTGAAGGCATGCAGGGCCGAGGAAACGAGCCTTATTGCCATGCTGGAAAAGGCAGAAACGGTGGAGGTCATTCTGGCGGTGCAGTCCCGCCTGACCGATGTCCGCTACGAGATCGAATCGCTTACCTCCAGGCTGAACAACTGGCAGAATCAGGTGGATTACAGTACGGTGGAGCTGAGCATCCGGGAAGTCGCCAAGCTCACGGATAAAGAACCGCCCCTTCAGCGTACCTACTGGGAGGAAATCGGAGACGGCTTCAACACCACACTGAAGAGCATCGGCCATTTCTTCAAGGGTCTGTTCAAGGCCATCGTCATCGCCCTGCCCGTCCTGCTGATTCTGGCTGTCATCACCGTGGTCATCATCATCATCGTCAGGGTGTCGACGCGAAAGAGCCGGGCAAAATACAATCAGGATATGGATAAAAGAGAATAAAGAATAAAGAAAACTGCCTTGTGGAAGTCACCCGGATTTCCGCAAGGCAGTTTTTGTTTGTTCAGATAATACTTGCTGGGAAATGCGCGGAAATACGAATGATCTGTAATCGCCAAACCTATACACTGTAAATCATGACCCCTGATATTCCACCGCGTCCTCGGGATTGAAGGGCAGATATTCACCAGGCCTGAAGAGCATGTGGCCCGATTCGTAGGGACCGCCTTCCAGCGTAATCTGCACCTTATTCGTCAGGAAATAGCTCCCCAGGGTATTGGCGATGCTGCCGAGAATCATCCCCTCCAATGTGGTGCCGGCATTCATTTCCGTCACAAACTGCTTGTTGAAATCAATCGTCACAACGCCGGTATCAGCGTCACGCGTGATGCTCCTGATGGACGCGCCGTCGGTCATCACGCGGCTCAGCGCGCTGTCGGCCGGCGGATTTCTAAACACCTCTTCCAGCTTCGGCAGAATGCTGTCACCTGTATAGAACTCAAAGCCCTGGCGGATATAAGCCAGCCTGTCGTTGTTAAAATCGGGATAGTAAACCTGCGCGTTTTCGTTGTGGGGGCTGCCCTCAACGTATTTTTCCAGCTCGCTTGTGACGATATAGGGCGGTGTCTCCTTCGTTGTGAATTCTCTTTTCACAAGGCCTACGCCCTTGGCGTAGTAATCCATGACGATGCTGTCCTCATAATCCGTTGTGACTTCCAGCGCCTTGTACGTGCCGCAGGGCACCGTGACATCCGCGTCTGTTGCCGTAATGCTGCGCTGCGTCCCGTCCTCCAGCTGCCATGTGGTACCCACGGCGATAGGCTCCATGATCAGAATTTCACCTTTCTCCCGCTCCGCGGTGAAATCATACCGGTAATATACATCCTCCTGCGTAAATACCTCTTTCAGCGCCCCGTCCTCAATGACGTAAACCGAGGCTATTGTGGTGCCCGAATTATCTGTTCTGATTTGAATAGCGTCGTTGCCGATATAATCCACCCAGGTCTCAAAACCGGCAAACTCCATACCCGTCCCCAGATATGACATAGTGACGTCTGCTTTGAACGGGAAGTAATCGGCGACGACTTCCTCCGCGTCCGCCGGCACCGACGGCTGTGGCGAAACCGGCGGCTGAACCGAAGCGTCCGGTGACGGTGACGCTTCCGACGGGGACGGACTGACGTCACCGGGAATCAGGCCGCAGCCTGTCAGCAGTAGT
>CAZVLO010000007.1:41478-45796 GCA_964628265.1 uncultured Papillibacter sp. | reverse complement strand
ATAATCGCGGTTATGATCTTATTCATTTTTTACCTCCTGTTTCTGTTCTGCCCATCATTTTCTATTGATATCAGCTTATTCTGAGTATTCTGTCCGTAAAATGAGAAAGAATAATTACAGCAATATTTAAGCAAGAGGGTATTTATGGAAAAACACAATAAAGGTATTTCCGCTGGTCATCTCACGATGATGGCGTTGGGTACCGTCATCGGCGGCTCCTTCTTTCTGGGATCATCCGTCGCGATCAATGCAGCTGGGCCGGCCATCGTTATCGCTTATATCTTCGGCGGCGTGCTCGTATATTATATTCTCTATGCCATGTCTGAAATGGCGGTCGCCCACCCGCATTATGGGGGTTTTAAGACGTTTGCCGCCAAAGCCTTCGGTGAGCGGACAGGCTTCGTTGCCGGATGGGTCTACTGGGTGGGCATGGTGCTGGGTATGTCCAGCGAGGCGACAGCGGTCTCCATCCTTCTGAGGCAGTGGTTCCCGTTTATTTCAATCTCACTGATGGGCAGCGCCACCATTATCGCCGTCACGCTTTTAAACCTTCTGGGCGCTGTGCGGCTGTCAAAGCTGGAGAGCGGGCTCGCCGGCATTAAGGTCGCCGCCGTTATCTCGTTTATCGTGATCGCATTTCTCCTGATCGCCGGCCTCGCGGGACGGCCGGCCGTCGGTCTGGGTGAGGTTGCAAGAGAACCTCTAGCGCCGGGCGGCATGGGCGGTCTTTTTGGGAGTATGCTGATCGTCATGTTCTCCTACTGCGGCTTTGAAGTCATTGGTCTTGCCGCGTCCGAAACGGCAGAGCCTCATAAAACAATACCGAAAGCCATCCGGTATACGGTCGTCAGCCTCGTGGCCCTCTTTCTTTTATATATCTTTCTTTTGCTGCCGCTTATTCCCACAGGGGAACTGGATGAAACCACGAGCGCTATCGTGGCTTCCCTCACACGGCACGGCATCGACTGGGCCGGAACCGTCATCGGCGCTGTCGTCATATCGGCCATTATATCTTCAATGCTGGCCACCATGTTCGGCCTTGGCCGGATGATGCGGGCGCTGGCCGATGATCATCAGGCGCCCCGCTGGCTCAGGGAAAATACCGACGTGCCGTACAGGGGTATCCTCGCCTCCGGCGCAGGCATGCTGGTCGCGCTCTGGTTCGGGCTCTTGTTTCCCAGCGTCTATCTCTTTCTTTTAAGCTCGGGCGGCTTCGCGGTCTTATTCACCTACGCTGTCATGATGGCCTCGCAAATGCGCCTGCGCAAAAAGCAGGGCTGCCCGCCCGAGGGCAAGTGCCAGCTCCCCGGTTATCCCTACACCTCTGTTTTCGTCCTCGTCTCGCTGATCGTGGCGATCCTGAGCATGCCCCTTGTCAGGGGCCAGACCTGGGGCCTCATCGCCGGCATCATTCTCGTGGCGTTCTTCGAGCTCGCCTTTTCCTTACTGAAGTTTTTTAGAAGCCGCAATAAGGACAGGTTCATTCTGCCCCAGATTAAAAATCCCGGTATGGCCACAGAGTTTTCCGATGAGCTGACCGACACGGAAAAACGCAATCCTCCTCAGGAACGGTCTTGACCGTTCCCGGACCGCCCCCGTTTTCCAACGCGCCAAAGGCTCCTTTTGAAAGGAGCTGTCGCCGCTTGCGGCGACTATTGTTCCCCGTGCCCAACCTGCCGTGATACCATCGGTTCTCGGGCGGATATGGAATCCGCCCCTGCATTATAGCTGTCTCCCCGTTGGGTTGCCGAGGTCGTCGGCCCCTGCTCTTTCTATGGCGCAACGGAACGGTCAAGACCGTTCCCTACTGTTCCCCCACGGCCTCCGCGACCTTCATCATCACGGCGCATTCGATGCGCTTTTTAAATAACTCGCAGCCGTACTTATACACGCCGCCGATGTCGCCCGTCGCGTGCAGCGCGTTGGCGGCGCAGCCGCCGGCGCAGTAGAGGCGCGCCCAGCAATCCCTGCAGCCGGGCCGCGTATAGACATTGCACCCGGCAAACGCGTCGCGCAGCGCCGTATTGGTCACACCGTTCCATAACGTTCCCATTTTATACGCGGGGTCGCCGACGAACTGGTGGCAGGGATACAGATCACCGGCGGGTGTCACAGCCAGATATTCCGTCCCGGAGCCGCAGCCGGCCACCCGCTTGTAGATGCAGGGGCCGCCGTCCAGGTCCAGCATGAAGTGGTAGAAGGTAAAGCCTCTGCCCTCTTTTTTTCTTTTGAGCATCTCAACAGCCAACAGCTCATACTGATGTAAAAGCTCCGGCATATCCTCCGCCGTCAGCGCGTACGGATCGCCCTCTTTTGAGACGACGGGCTCCATGGAAAGTTCCTTGAACCCCTGCTCGGCCATATGTAAAATGTCGTTTGTGAAATCCACGTTGCGGTGGGTGTAGGTACCTCTGATGTAATAGCCTTTCCCGCCGCGCTTATTCACCAGCTCCCGGAATTTCGGCAGAATCAGGTCATAGCTGCCCTCACCGTTCAGAAACCTTCTCGACCCGTCATGTATCTCTTTCCGACCGTCCAGACTCAATACGACGTTGTGCATTTCTCTGTTGGCAAATTCGATAACATCGTCGTCAATCAAAACGCCGTTGGTCGTCAGCGTAAACCGAAAATTCTTCCCTTTGCTTTTTTCAATTTCCCTTGCATAATCAACAATCTGCCTTACAACAACCCAGTTCAAAAGGGGTTCACCGCCGAAAAAATCCACCTCAAGATTCCGTCTTTTCCCCGAATGCTCAATCAGGAAATCAATGGCTTTTTTCCCGACCTCCGGCGTCATGAGGGCCGTTTCTCCGTGATACCGGCCTTCCCCGGCGAAGCAATAGTCGCAGCTTAAATTACAGGCATGGCTCACATGAAGGCACAGGGCCTTGATCTCCGTGCTCCTGTTCTTTCTGTCCCTGAGGCCTTCAAAGCAGTCGGGGGCAAATAGCTTACCGGCTTTTATCAGCTCCTCGACCTCGCTGATTGCCTCGGCGATGTCACGCTCCGTGAGGCCCGAATCCCGGGCGTATTTCATCAGCATTTTATCGGTGATCGTATCCGCGTCATTGTTTTCATAAAGCGCGATGATATCATAGACGAGATCGTCTACCGCGTGGATTGCACCACTGTGTGCGTCAATCACAATATTGTATCCGTTCACCTTGTATTGATGTATCATAATGAATTACTCCATGAATTACCCTGTAAAAAACATAATGCCGTTTATCTCCGTAAGGTGAAAAACGGCAATTGTTTCTATCTGTTCGGCAATTATTTATTTTCGTCCTGTGCTTTTTCGCACTGCTGATTGGCAACGCCGCAGGAGGTTTTGCACGCAGACTGGCAGGAGGTCTGGCATTCGCCGCAGCCGCCGTTTTCCATGCTCTCCTTCAAATCGCGCGTCTCAATAGTGATGATTCTCTTCATATGACTACTCTCCCCAATGATTATTCTGCAAACAAATTACCATAAACAGCCGTCTTTGTCAACGCCGAATGATGCCCCATCGGGTGGACAGACAGCCATCGCATCACGGGATTTTGTCCTTTTGCATGCTATAATGATCCCAACGGGCGGTTATGAAATCCGGCCTGCGCGAAAAAATATATATATGATACATGTAATATTGCACAAACAAAATCACAAACCCTTTATTTGCAGCGGTTCGGCGCTTGATGAGGCTGTTTTAACTTAATATTTTCCCATAAATACAAACGCTTTTTCTAGAAATAGACCGCGTTTTCAGCTGAAATGCTTCCGATATCCTATGTTTTGTCCGAAATACGACAAGCATGTACAAGTCGGTTTTTCACGTTACCCCCGCTGCTCCCGACCGTCACGCCGGCCGCGGACAGCTGGCGGAGATACGCCATAATACCCGCGTCGATCATCTCACCGGGGACGATAAAAGGAACACCCGGCGGATAGGCCCAGATGTATTCCAGCGACATCATCCCCCCGGCTTTTTCAAGGGGCGGGCGCTCCCCTTTCAGCCCAGTGGCCTCAGAGGCCGTCATGATCCGGTGCGGCAGCACCGGCGGAAAGGCCATCCCTCCCGGATTTTCTCCGGCTTCCGCGTTTCTGTCGGCCTCCAGCAGCGCGCTGCTCAGCAGCGACAATGCATCCCGGTCATCACAGATGCTCGTCATGGCGATGACATAATCCCCTGACGCCATCTCCGGCTCGATACGGTACCGTGTCCGGAGCAAATGTGCCAGCGCATTGCCTGTCAGAGTCGTTTGCCGTGTACTGATGACGATTTTTCCGGGGTCGAAAGCATAAAAGCGTTCATGGTTTTTCAGGCTGTCCGCCCCGT
>CAZVLO010000007.1:39443-41465 GCA_964628265.1 uncultured Papillibacter sp. | reverse complement strand
GCTGCCCGATTTTTGCAGCGCTCCTGTCAAATTCTTCGAGGTTTTCGGCATAAGTCTTAAAAAGCTTTTCCTTTTCACTGTCAAGGAGCCTGAGGCAGCGGTCGATGGAGGCTAAAAGCACATAGGACGGGCTGCTGGTCTGAAAGACCGCCAGATTTGATGCCAGCCTGTTTCTATCGATCAAACCGCCGCTCACATGAAGCAGCGCGCACTGGGTTAAAGCGGGGAGTGTTTTATGCAGGCTTATGACTGCGATATCGGCGCCGCAGGAGACGGGATTCGGCGGAAAGGCATCCGAAAACCCGAAATGCGCCCCGTGGGCGACGTCCACAAGCACTGGAATTTCATGCCGGTGGGCAATATCGCAGATGGTCTTTATATCGCTGACAACGCCCTCATAAGTAGGGGATGTGACGATGACAAGCCCTGCTTTTGGGTTGTCTTTAATGGCCTCTTCCACCTGCTCCGGCCTGATACTGCCGCAAATGCCCGACGCTTCGTCGATGTCCGGCAAAAGATATGCGGGCCTGAGGCCGCAGAGCTCCACGGCGTTATAAACAGACTTGTGGCAGTTTCTTGCCATGATGACGGTATCGCCGTACCGGACGGCACTCCGAACCCCAGCCAGGATGCCGCCGGTGCTGCCGTTCACCATGGGAAACGCCTGCCCGCTCCCGTACAGCCGGGACGCCAGCTCCGCCGTCTCTTTCAATACGCCCCCGGGGTCATGGAGGTTGTCAAACCCGTCGATCTCGGTGATGTCAATCCCGTAGGGCAGCCCATCCCCCAACATCGCTCCGTTCCTCTTATGGCCCGGCATATGCATGGGGACAACGCTCCTTCTATTATACTCCGACAGCAGCTCATACAGCATATAGACACCTCCTCAGGCAACAGCATATTTTACAAAACTGTAATTGTCAATTGCTTATTGCGCGCGCAAAAGGGCGGACACGAGGTCCGCCCCCACGGGATGCCATGTTTTTTAAGCGCGCTATTTATTCAGCTTTTTCACAGGATACGCTTCGATGTAACCCCTGTAACCCACAGGCTCCATCTGAAAGCGCGGAGCCGCCTCGGGGTCCCAGTCGTAGCCGTAGAGCTTCGGGTCGAATGTCTTGACATGCTCCCATATCTCGCCGATAGCCTCGTGGAACTTCTCGTCCTCAAAGGGCTCTCCCTGGAAGACCATCATGGTGCAGGGCGGCAGCTCGATGAGGTCGTACCCCTCCGGTATGACGTTTGAATAGTCAAGGGGCACCTCGACAGCTGAGACGTATTTGGAGGTGCCCGGCTTGATCAGATGCTTCGGCAGCCACATGCCCACGGGCTCGTAGAGCGCTTCCTTAACGCTTGTCAGGACGCCGTGGATATCGCAGCCCACCTCCTCGCAGTAAGAAAAGTATTCCTCCGCCTTAATGCCGCGGCGGAGAATCACCTTCCGCGCCGGGCGCTCGATGATCTGGACGAATATCGCTTTTACTTTTTCGCTTTTCAACGCTGTCTCCTCCCTGTTATAAAATCGGTAGGAATCGATGACCCTGTAAGGCATGAACAGTTTGATCGGCGGCGTATTCCGGCTGTATCTCTTCGGGGCGATCCCGAACTCCTTTGAGAAGGCGCGCGTAAATCCCTCATGTGAGTCGAAGACGAAATCCAGCGCCACGTCAAGCACGCGCTCGCCTCCGTCCCGGAGCAGCAGCGCCGCCTTTGTCAGACGGCGGGACCGGATGTAATCGAAGGGCGTGAGCCCCGTAGCCTCCTTGAAAAGACGCGCGGCGTGCCATGGCGAGTACCCCGCCGCACCCGAAAGCTCCCGGAGCGTAATCGGCTCCCGAAGTTTTGCCTCGATATATTCCTGCATCACCGTTGCCGCCCGTGCCGCTTCCAGACTGCTCATTCATCTCACCTGCCTGAGAACAATATACTTCATAAACGAAAGGATTTTCTTGACCTGTATTGCGGAGTTATGCCGCTTTCAGTACCTGCCATATATGACACATAAAAAGCACCTCCGTAAAC
>CAZVLO010000007.1:28762-39433 GCA_964628265.1 uncultured Papillibacter sp. | reverse complement strand
CGCTTTCAGTACCTGCTTCAGCTTGGGCAGCATATCATCCATGCCTTCAAACTCTCTGATATTGTAAAGTATAATGACGGTTTCGCCGCTGTCGTCAAACAGCCCGTTATAGGCCCTGAAGCCGGACAAGAGGCCTGTGTGCCTGATGATTGTTCCCACATCGGGGTCGTTGTCGATCACCCATCCGTAGCCGTAAGCGCATTCGATTTCTGCATTGGGGACAGGAACATGCGGATTGAACATCAAATTGATATATTTCCTTGAGACCAGCTTTTCAGTGGACAGCGCCTGATCCCACAGGTACAGGTCACCCACCGTTGAATACAGGCTGCCGGTGCCGTAGCTCCCTATCACAAAATTGGCGTTTTCCGCTATAATCTCGCCTTTGTCCGTATAGTAACGGACGGGCGTGTCCTGATTTCTGTGGCCCACCGCCAAATTCTCCGGTGGATTGCTGATATCGAGCATACCGGTGTTTTCCATGCCCAGGGGATCAAAAATGTTCTGTGCCAGATAGTCGCCGTAACTGAGGCCGCTGATTTTCTCCACGATATAGCCTAAAATCAAATAATTCGAATTGGAATAGGAGTATCTCAAACCCGGCTCAAATTTCAGGGGTTTTTCATTGATCACATCAATAATTCGTTGCGCACTTAAAGCGTCCGACGGAATACCGGGCAGTAAATACATATCATCGTTCATATAATCCATAATCCCCGAGGTATGAGTCAGCAGATTCTTTAGTGTAATCTCGCTGCCCCGGTTGAATTCCGGCAGGTAAGCCGAGAGCTTGTCACTGACATCCAGCAGTCCTTTTTCGTAAAGCTGCATGACAGCCATAGCGGTAAACTGCTTCGTGACCGAAGCGACAAGATACCTGGTATCCGGTGTGTTCCGGATGCCCTTTTCGATATCGGCCATACCGTAGCTTTTGCACAGAACCACCTGCCCGGCCTTTTCTATCAGCACGCTGCCGTGAAATCCCGGAAGGTTCGTGAAAAGACTGTCCAGCTGCTTTTTGAGCGTATCCTGCCAAAGCGGGGTTTCAGGTGACGGCTGTGAAATAACAGGCTTGGCAGACGGTTCGGCTTCCGTTTCAGGAGACGGCGAGGGCGCGGCGCTGGCGGAAGCCTCCTCTGTCGGTGTCAAAAGCGGCGGTGGTGAAGCCGCCTGCTCCGGCGGGCCCGACGTCACAAAAACAGAACAGCCGGTAAGCAGAAACAACGCCAAAAAGCAGGCCGTTATTACTCTCCTCATATGGCAAACCTCTTTTTCACACGTTTAACATATCCATATCATACTTTATGCGCCGCTAATATGCAAATATCATCCGCACCATGTAAAAAGCCTCCCGCATCGAATCGAGCAGGAGGCTCCCGGCCGGAATGTTTTTAGTTATGATACCTTCAGCCACTGCTCCTGGGCGCTGTTCCAGCGGGCATACAGGAGTCTGGCAATGAGCGGCTTTGGAACAAGCGCTCCGGCGAAGCGGAATACCGAGTTAACGAAGCCGGGGATATAAATTGAATACCCCTTCAATATACGTGAAATCGTTCGGCGGGTCACTTTTTCGAGACAGTTTGTGGTCACATCTCCCCAGAAGCCCTGGGCTGCGATACCGCTGAGAGATTCGGGCGTCGTGGGCAGCCCGCCGGGGCAGAGTGTCAGCACCGAGACATTATGGGGCTTGAGCTCCTGCCCCAGCGCGCAGGCGAATTCCCTGAGAAAGCTCTTGGACGCGGCATAGGTCGCCTTGAGGGGCATGGGATAAAAGGACGCGAGACTCGAGACAAACAGGACATAGAAGCGTTTCTCCCCGACTCTGTGTTTCAGCGCCTTGTGGGTGATGCGCAGTGTCGCCTCCACATTGAGCCGGACGATATCCAGAATGTTCTCGGTGCTCCGCTCGACAAAACCACCCTCAAAATCGACACCTGCAATATTGAGGAGCATCTCAAAGCGGACGTTATGATCACCGGCAAACCGGAAAAGCGCGTCCACATCGGCGTCACTTGTCAAATCGCACGACTTTGTCAACACCTTCACGGGGTAGCGGCTCGAAATGCCTTTCTCAAGCAGCTTCAAGCCCGATTCGTTGATGTCGGTCAGGAACAGGTCGTACCCTCTTTTGGCACAGTCGACAGCAAAGGCCCTGCCGAGACCGCCGGCCGCCCCGGTAATCAGGACATACATGTATCTGTCACCCCAAATCTGATGCCGCACAGGCTTTCGCTTATTTCAAACAGTTTTTTTGCGTTTTGCTTATTCACTTCCCCGCTGTGTCTATTAAGGCCATTAATACCGTGATAAAGGCCCTCGGGTTTTGATTCGGCGCATACAATGCCGGCATAGACCTTTGCCGGTACCGACGGGTCGACGCCGTGCCTGCTGCGGCGCTTCCAAACAAAATCGACGAGCCGCGTCCGTCTGACTTAGCGACGAGCTTTCCCGTGTTTTTGCAACCGATCTGCGTCCGGACGAGGCCCGGGTCGACGCCGTAAGCCCGGATGTCCTGCCCGGCGTAGCGCGCATTGAGTTCAAGCGCCGTCAGCATATTGCAGAGCTTTGACTGCTTATAGACAAAAAGCGGGCGGTAACGCTTCTCAAACATGAGGTCCTTCCAGTTCATTTTCATCATTTTATGAGAATTGCTGGAGGTGAACAGGATGCACCCGCCGCCTTTAATCAGGTTTACAAACAACTCGTGGGTCAGAAGAAAGCCCGCCAGATGATTGAGCGCAAACTGCTGCTCGTATCCCTCACCCGTCGTCATATACCAGCTCCGGACACACCCCGCGTTGTTAATAAGGGCATCCAGCTTCCCCTCGTTATTGCGTAAATGATCGCTCTTTATTCTCCCCGCCAGGCGCACGACCTCCGCTTGCTGCATGAGGTCACCCCAGAGATAAGTCACATCATAAGAGGGGTTAACCTCAAGAAGCTTTTCCCTGGCAGAACGACAATTCGTTTTGCTGTGCCCCAGGCCGATAACCCGGCAGCCGTTTTTAAGGAGCTCCTCACAGACGGCAAACCCGATCCCCGAGGTCGCACCCGTCACAACAACAGTTTTCATATTTTTTGATCACCCCTTCCTTGGAGAAAACAATGAAAATTTTCTCTCAACGTTTAATAATTAATTTCAAACGAACCAATTCCATACATGCCAGAATTCCAGTGCTCCGGCAACAGCGGCCATAACCACATAGCCGATAATCAGACTGAGGCCCAGGGCAATAAGAGCAATCAAGGCAAGGGAGCGCAGTTTCCGGCGCGTCACGTCCTTCAGCATTGGATACTTGGGAAGCGGCGGGTATTTGCCGTCCGTCATCATGTTTTTATGCCATCTCCTGTACGCTCTGCCCAACTGGACCGCCAGTGACCAGCTGTAAATCGTCACCACACCCATGAGAAGGCCGAAGGCAAGCATGGTCACACCCCAGAGCAGGCCGCCGATATAAGGCATCGGTGGAAGAAAGATAATGTTTTCCGGCAGCAGCGGCCTGAGCAACAAACCGATGCCGATGACAGCCGAGCTTACCGCGGCTGCGCCCAGTACAATCGTCCAGGCAAACAGCAGGATAAAAAAAGAGATGACAACGATATCCGCGAACACAAGTCCGGTCCCGATGACGGCTCTGCCCGCGCTCCTGCGTTCGGCTTGTGTCTCCCCAAGTTTGAACTGCGCAGCGATTTCCTTTGGCTTTCCGAGTTTGGCGGCAATCTCCTCGTCAGAGTAGCCGTCAGCCGATTTTTGGGTGAAATGCTCCTCGTATTCAGCGAGGATCTCATCGATATCCTCAACATTGTTTGCTTTGAGATGATTATTCAGCTCGTTCAGATAGGATTGCCTATTCACTTTCCATCGCTCCTTCCAGCAGATTTCTGATCGCATCGGCAAAAGCCAGCCATTCGTCTTTTTGATCTAAATATTCTTCTCTTCCGGTTTTCGTCAGCGAATAGTATTTCCTGGGCGGACCACCGCTGTCCTCAGAAAGATACGTTGTGACAAAGCCGTCGCTCTTCAGCTTACGGAGGATCGGATACACCGTGCCGTCGGCAATCTGAATGTGCCTTGACAGGTATTCCGACACGTCGTAGCCATAGCAGTCCTTTTGATATAACAGGGACAGGACGCAGAGCTCCAGGACGCCCTTTTTGTATTGACTGTTCATGGGTCCCTCCTTTTGGGTATTCGGTCTGGTCATCATATACTACTATATATTACACAGTAGTTTTATTTTGTCAATAGTAATTTTAAAAATAATCAAAAAGAACCGTGTAAAATTTAGAAGGGATAGAGAAAAGCAAACCCGTCATAATAAGCATGATATTATAATTCGCGATTAACTGATGCTTTTTGCCGCATTTTTCTATAAAGGGTGTGATTTTCATTGCAGGATGCGACAAGAAAAAAGGTCATCTGCATTCTATGTTTTATCTGTATTATCTGCCTTCTGTTTTCTTATTTTATATTAACGGACACAGGCATTTTACCGGGCAGCGCGGTACAGGCGGGACTTTTCCATGTGCAGCCTTCTCCCGCGGTTGAAGTGTCACCGGAACCTTCACCGCAACAGAAAAAACTCATTAAGTGGGTCGACTTCAACGTCACCAGCGCCGCCATGAAGAAAGCCGCTGCACTGGATATTTTATCTTACGAAAAGGATGTAAAGCTCAACTGGATTGAAATGCTGGCGTATCTGGCGGCAAAAAACGGCAATAGCTTTAAGCAGTATAAGGACAAGCAGTTGGACGATTTGGCCGTTAAGCTCAATTCCGGCGTTACGATGGCAGAGCTCACAAAGGACATGAAATATTACGACTATTATCTGGAGGCGTTCAGCGCCGTCCTCTCCGGATTTCTCGGCGAATATGAGATTGAGGTTCCCAATCAGGACGGGTCGGGCAAGCATTGGGAAACGAAGTACGGCATCAAGGTCTTTTCGCCCATCGCCAAGAATTACCCGTACAGCCATTGCCACGACTTCGGCAATCAGCGCTCCTACGGGTTCTCAAGGACCCACCTGGGCAACGATCTGATGGGCTCAGTGGGTACTCCCGTTATCGCTGCAGAGGGCGGTGTGGTGGAGGCCCTGGGCTGGAATCAGTTCGGCGGCTGGCGCATCGGTATACGCTCCTTTGATACAAAACGATATTACTACTACGCGCACCTGAGAAAGGATCATCCTTACAGAAAGGACCTGCAGGTCGGCTCAGTCGTCAAAAGCGGTGATGTAATCGGCTATCTAGGGCGGTCGGGCTACAGCCGCAAAGAGAATGTAAACAACATTAATACGTCGCACCTGCATTTTGGCATGCAGCTGGTTTTTGACGAATCACAGAAGGAATGCCTCAGCGAAATCTGGATTGACGTCTTCGAGATTGTCCGGTTTCTTGATAATAAACGGTCAGAGGTTAAAAAGAACCCCGAAACAAAGGATTATTACAGGCTTTACGATATCCGCGACAAGTCGCAGTATACGGAATAACGAATGGAACACAGCGAAAGGCAGGTTATTTTATGGAAGACAAGAGGCAAAGAGGTTACCCCGTTTATGCAGAAGACGAATTAGGTATGATCCAGCAGGTGGTATCATCCAGCGATTGCACAGGACTGGAACCGCGTCCCCCCACACAGGAATATGAAGCCGAATCCTATTCCGAGCTGTACAATAAACCCCAGCAGACATCCAGCATCAATAACGACTTTCAGAAGGAGCGTCCTAAAAAGCGCGATTTTTAGCTAAAGCAAACAGGCTATTATTCTTCAGCCGAAAAGAGAGAAAAATCTCCGGGAAATCTAAAGTCGGTACAAAACATTAGATGACCCGGAGATTCCTCACTTAGTTAAAGAAAGCTTCTCATTTATACTTATTACTTCTTTACAAACCGTACAAAGCCGCCGCCCAGCCTGGTCGTGTCAAACCATTTTTTCAGATCCACACGCAGGAGCTTTCCCTCGTCGGCCACGTCGGCAAAGACGATGCTGCCGTCCTCGGCATATTGAAGCGCCAGAATGGTGACCCAGTGCCATGTGTCCAGCAGGGGTTCATCGCCTTTGTCCAGGCTGAGAAAAGCCACAGGCATGTCGTTACGAAGTGAGTCCCCGATAAAAGTGAAGAGGTCTGTGAAGGCAGGCCGGTATATCTTCTTTTTCGGGATATCTAGTTCCTCGGGCAGGATATCCAGCTGCTTTGAGGCGATATAAGCCAGCACGCCTTTTTTAAGCGCCGCCGTCGACGGAATCCCCTGCATCCCCGGCGTCACGTATTGCCAGACATCCTCCATTAGCTCCATAAAGTCACTTTTTGAAAGAGGCGCGGTCTCAATTTCCGCACCAACGCGGCTGCGGCACAAATAGCTCATAATATTCGACACCGTCGTCGGGCCGCAGCCCGACATGCGCTTCCACCAGGCGCCATACCATTCCTGCCAGCCGCCATAATATATCTGCGCATTCTCACCGAGAACCTCGAAGAGCTTTATGTTTTTAACGGATACTTCCTTCATAGCTTTACCTCATGAAAATATCCCTGTGCGACTCATTCATATCATTCTATTTCACAAATCACGAAGATGGAACAGGAGGTGCATCGTTTTGGCAGTTAATAAAGCAGGGCAGACACGAGGTCTGCCCCTACGGCACCGATAACGGCGTCTTATTTCAATATCACCAAATACTTATCAAGCAATTCGATGGGGTGATACGACATTTTTGAGATACGCAGCCCTTCAACGCCGTCGTCCTCTTCCCTGTTGATGTACATGACACCGTCGGTGGCAAACATTTTCGCAAACTGGTTTACGAGCATCGGATAGGACCCGCCGAACTCCGTCAGTGATTTTTCGATGTGGACAAAGAGCGTATCGCCGACGATTTCACCCATAGCCGCGCCAATAATCCGGTCGTTCACTCTCAGGGCACCGCCGAACAGCCGATACCGTTCCATATTGTCGAGGACCTCCAGCGTTTTGATGTTGCCCTCGTCGTAAGCCGCGTAATCCTTATGATGCCCCTGGGCATACTGATTGAAGAAATCCCGGGTTTCCTTCAGGTTATCCGGACCGATTTTTTCAAATTTCCAATCCGTGTATTCCCGCAAAAATCTGTTGATGTGGTTGCGCTGACCACTGTACCTGCGTCCGGTGAGATCCTTGATATCATCGGCAGCGTACAGGTAATCCGACCACGCCCTGTCTGTATACGTCTCAGCGTTGGGATAGAGCATTTTAATCCGCTCCATCCGGTGCTGCGAGACGGCGCAAAGCCGCGGTGTAACACCCTGCTCACGGCAGTATCCGATAATCCTGTCATAGGCTTCATTCTCGGGACACGACTCCCCTATAGGGGGTGTAAAGGCGATATCGCCTGTTAAATACTTGACCTTCAGATAGAGAATATCATCGAAAATCGCATATTCGGTTTCAAAAAGATCCCGCCATATAAACGTCCCGCCGATGGTGCAGTCGCATATGCGGCAGAGATTATTTGCAAAATAGGGTCTGAGCATTTCAATATGCTCAAGGCCCAGAGCTCTAAAGTCCAAGATTCTCCCCCACTATTTCGTCCAGTTCAGTGAATCCCTGTTTTTCACGAAATACTCTATGCCGGAATACAGAGTCACAGCGATGATGATACCGATACAGATATTTACCATTATCTTCGGTATCGGCAAAAACATCAGCATGATGCACACCATTGTCGCCGCGGTTTTGATTTTACCCGAAATCCCCGCGGCGATGACGCGATCCCTGTTCACAGCCACCAGTCGAAGCGCCGTGACGGCGAATTCACGAACGATGACGATCAGTGTGGCCCAGGCGGGAATCAGCCCCTGCTGTGTGAACCACAAGAGCGCGGCGAAAACCAGTACTTTGTCAGCCAGCGGATCCATAAATTTGCCGAAGTCTGTGATCTGTCCGCGGCTTCTGGCAATATACCCATCAGCAAAATCCGTCAGACTGGCAAGCGCGAATATCGCGAGGGCAACATAGCGGCTGCCCTCAAAGCCAATATACAATACAATTAGGAATACCGGTATCAGGATGACTCTGAGCATCGTCAGCTTATTTGCCGTGTTCATTTACTCCTCCAATAGAACGCCCAGCGGTTCGCCGTCAAGCGTGTCAATAATACGGACGCTGTTGAAGCCGTCCATTTTAACACCGTTACCGGAAAAATAGATAAGACCGTCAATCTCCGGCGACTCGGCATAGCTGCGACCGAAGTAGTATGTTCCGTCAAAGCCCTCAGGCAGAACGTCCGTTACACTGCCGATGCGGCTTTGTGCGTAGCTGTCCAGTATACCGGACTGCAGGGCCATGATCTCTTCGGCGCGCGCCGCCGCCGTGTCCTCATCGGTATATTCCATGGACGCCGCTGCCGTGCCCTCCTCGGGCGAATACGGGAATACGCCGACCCGCTCGATTTTGGCATCTTTCAGGAAGTCATACAGCTCTTTAAACTCTTTTTCGCCTTCTCCCGGCAGACCTGTGATCAGACTTGTGCGGAGGACAACGCCGGGAATCCTGTCCCGAAGCTTCTGAAAGAGTGCGCGGATATCGGTGCCTGTACCCCGGCGGCACATTCTTTTGAGTATACCGTCATTGATATGCTGAATGGGTATGTCGAGATACTTAAGTATTTTATCATTTTTTTCTATAACGTCAATAAGCGCGTCATCGATTTCATCGGGATAAAGGTAATGCAGCCGGAGCCATTCAAGCCCCTCGATCCCGCAGAGCTTTTCCAGCAGCTCCCCCAGCTTCCGCTTGCCGTACAGGTCAAGACCGTACCGCGTCGTATCCTGTGCGACGACGATTAACTCTTTAATCCCCCGGGAGACCAATTCCTGCGCCTCGGCCAGTATCTTCTCCATCGGGCGGCTCCTGAAGCGCCCTCTGATATCAGGGATGACGCAGTAGGCACAGCGGTTGTCGCAGCCCTCCGCGACCTTCAGGTAAGCCCAAACCTCCGAGGTGGTGATGATTCTTTTGACCTCAGGGTCGGGCAGGCTGTTGTCGCCGAATTTTGAATATGCTTTGCCCTCCAGCGCCGTCCTGACGGCATTGACGATATCCTGATAGCTGCCGACGCCGACGAGGGCGTCAATCTCCGGCAGTTCCTTCAGTATTTCATCCTTATAGCGTTCAGACAGACAGCCGGCGACAATAAGCTTTTTGATTCGGTTTTCCTTTTTGGCCTGGCCGAGCTCCAAAATCGTATCGATAGCCTCTGTCTTGGCACTCTCGATAAAGCCGCAGGTGTTGACAACGACGGCGTCCGCGCCGTCCGTTTCGCCGGTAATCATGTATCCTGCCTCGCGCAGGAGATATAGCATTTGTTCGCTGTTGACGAGGTTCTTCGCACAGCCCAGAGAAATGAGCGCAACTTTGTCCATCTTTGATTTTATCCTTTTTTGGTTTTAGCCTTTGTCATGTCTTTGTATCCCTCTTGTATCTCTCTATGGCCTGTTTGATTTCGTCCCAGTTAAAGCCCCGGCGGTACAGCGCGTTGGCAGCGCGACTGAGCGACGCCTGGTCCGGCTCCGCCCCCTTCAGCTTTGCTGCCAGCAAATCATATACCCTGTCATCCGTTTCAGGCAACCCGCTGAGCGCGTCCTCCCACAGCTCCCTTTCGATACCGCGCCGGTACAGCTCGTCCTTCACGCGCATGAGACCATACCCGCGGGATATATAGTGCCGCGCGATGAGCGATGCATAGTCCGCGTCGTTGACAATCCCGATCTTTTCGAGCCAACCGGCCGTCTCCCCTGCTGTCTCCGCGCTCTCGCCTTTTTGCATAAGCCTTTCGGTGATTTCCCGGCGGGACATGCTGCGTTTTCCGAGGATACGCAGGGCGCGGGATTTGGCGTCAGCCAACCCGGCCGCCGCTTTGAGCGCCTCGTATTCATCCTCATCAAGCACCCGCCCGGCATACAGGCTGTGGTCGGCGATCAGCGCCACGGTGACGCGCAGCTTGCTGCCGTCCTCAAACTCGGCATAATACACGTCCGGTTTCCTCTCGGAACGCGTCAGCTTAACGATCTTCACCGATCACTCCACCCTCCGCACTTGAACACTGAACAAACTATCCTTCGAAATCTTCGGCTGAGACGTCAACGGCGCGCCCGGCAGCCCTGGCGGCGATTTTTTCCTGCGGCGTCATGAGCTTGGAGGCGTCACGCCGGATGTTTGCCTCCAGCTCGTCGGCCACATCGGGGTTTGTTTTCAAATACTCCTTCAGACCGTCCCGGCCCTGAACCCGGGTCTCGCCGATAGTGAACCATGAGCCTCCCTTATCAATCAGACCAAGCTTGACGCCCAGATCAATAATTTCGCCCGTCTTGGAGATACCCTCGCCGTACATTATATCGAATTCCGCTTCTTTAAACGGCGGCGCGACTTTGTTTTTGACGATTTTGGCTCTCGTTCTGTTCCCGATGATCTCCGAGCCGCTTTTCAGCGATTCAATGCGCCGGACATCTATGCGGACGCTGGAGAAATACTTCAGCGCGCGCCCGCCCGGCGTCGTTTCGGGGTTGCCGTACATGACGCCGATTTTCTCACGCAGCTGATTGATGAAGACGACGATGCAGTTAGTCTTTGAGATGGAGCCCGCCAGCTTCCGAAGCGCCTGGGACATGAGCCGAGCCACGACGCCGACGCTGG
>CAZVLO010000007.1:21074-28723 GCA_964628265.1 uncultured Papillibacter sp. | reverse complement strand
TCACCCATCTCACCCTCGATCTCGCTGCGCGGAACAAGCGCCGCCACCGAGTCCACGACAACGACGTCTATGGCACCGGAGCGGACAAGTGTCTCCGTAATGGCAAGCGCGTCCTCTCCGGTATCAGGCTGCGAAATCAATAAGCTTTCGATGTTTACGCCCAGAGCGCGGGCGTACGCCGGCTCCAGCGCATGCTCCACGTCGATAAACGCAACTTCGCCGCCGTTTTTCTGGGCGGAGGCGATGATATGCAGCGCCAGCGTCGTTTTACCTGACGACTCAGGTCCGTATATCTCAATAATACGGCCCTTAGGTACACCGCCGATGCCCAGCGCCAGGTCTAAGGACAGTGAGCCTGTGGAGATCGCATCCACGTTGATGGCGAGGTTTTCGCCATACCGCATGATTGATCCCTTGCCATAGCTTTTCTCTATCTGTGAAATTGCTGTTTCAAGCGCTTTTTTCTTGTCGTCTGCCGGTCCCGCCTGCTCAACTTTTTTCTTTTCCGCCACGTTATGACCCTCCCAGATTATGTAATGATCCGATGATGACTCTGTCTATATTCAATGTGTCTTTATATATTTTTATATCCGTAAAACCATTTTGTTCCATGATCTCGCGCACGCTGTCCGCCTGTCCTTCTCCGCACTCAAAGGCCATATAGCCGTTGTCCTTCAGCACCGACTTCCATTCGGACGTTATTTGTCTGTAGAACATGAGGCCATCCGGGCCGCCGTCCAGTGCCATGACCGGCTCAAAGTCCCTGACAGACGGGTCAAGCGCCTTGATGTCGCCTGTGACGATGTACGGCGGGTTGCATACAATGATGTCAAACAGACCTAATAGCATCGGCGGGGGCTCCAGCGCGTCGAGCTCAATACTTGTCACGCGGCGGGTCAGGCTGTTCTTCAATGTATTGGCGCGGCAGATTTTGAGTGCTTCCTGCGATATGTCCGCCAGCAGCACACGGCAGAAAGGAAGATTCGCGGCAAGGGCGAGCCCGATACATCCGCTGCCGGCACACATGTCCAGAACACGCAGCCCTCCCAGGTTGTCCCTGAACAGCTCCCTGACGGCGTCAACCAGAACTTCGGTATCCACACGCGGTATCAGCACGTGTCGGTTTACATTAATCGGCAGCCCATAGAACTCCCACTCGCCCAGGATATACGCCATAGGTTCGCCCGAGATTCGCCTCTGCAGCAGACTGTCGGCGGCATTCTCAAAAGAATCGTCGGGCACATATAGGTGCCTGTCTCGCATGAGCTGTTCTTTTGTCTTGCCGGAAGCAGCTACGGCGAGGAGGCGTGCCTCCAGGTCGAACGCTTCGATCCCTGCTTCTCGCAGCTTCCTTCGTATCTCAAGAAACACAGCGTTGTACGTCTTAATTTTTATCCCTCCATGGAAATTTTGCGTCCCTGTAAACAGGTCATCTCTGCCCGAAAATCGTTTATATTGTGAGGCGCTGGCACCTTACCACTTATCCTCCTCGCCGGTTTTTTCCGGTATCACCAGCTTTAACGCTTCCAGCGCGACCTCCAGCATGGAATCGTCAGGCTCGGCTGTTGTGAGGCGCTGGAGCCCCTTGCCGGGCGCTGACAGGATACGGGTGAACAGGTTGTCATAGCGGCCGGCTAGCTTTAACAGCTCATAACTCAGCCCCACAACAACCGGCAGAAGCAGAAGCCGCAGCGCCATCCTGACCCAGACATTCGACCATCTTACAAGAGAGAAAACAAGGATGCTCACGATCATGACGATAAACAGAAAGCTGGTGCCGCACCTGGGGTGCAGCCTGCTCTGCTCACGGGCGTTTTCCGCGGTGAGCTCCAGGCCCTTTTCATAGGTGAATATTGATTTGTGCTCCGCGCCGTGGTAAGCCCAAACGCGCCTTATATCCTTCATCTTTGTTGCCAGCCATAAGTAGCCCAGGAAAATAAGAATCCGCAAAACGCCCTCCGCCAAATTTCTCAGGATGGCACTATGGATATAATTGTCAAGGAATCCGGCCAGAAATGTCGGCAGCAGGATAAAAAGGCCAACGGACAGCCCCACGCCGATGATGACAGCTATAGTGATGATCAGCTTTTCCGCCTTTTCATCGCCGAAACGCTTCTCGATCCACTGGTCCAGCTTCGATGGCGCCTCCTGCTCTTCCTCCGGCATTTGTTCGGCTGAAAACATCAATGCTTTTACACCGTTCACCATTGATGATATAAAGTTTACACCGCCTCTTATGATAGGCCATCCGACAATTGGGTATTTGTCCTTTAATAGTTTCAGTTCCTCTACCTTTGTGACAAGCCCGTCTGCCGCCCTGACGACGATTGCCTGCTTTTTCGGACCGCGCATCATGATGCCTTCAATGAGCGCCTGGCCTCCGATCGATGTGCGGAAGCACTTATTTTCTTTCTTTTCAGCCATTATAGTTGGTTATATACTCCTTAAACATATAAATACTATTCCCTAGATTGAACTGCTGACCGGCAGCTTGATTGTCACACGCAGCCCGCCACCGGCAGCGTTTTCCAGAATCAACTCTCCGCCGTGGAACCGGATGATTTCATCGCAGACAGCGAGACCTATTCCGCTGCCGCGTTCCTTCGCGTTTGAACCCTTATAAAACTTCATCTTGATATGGTCCAGCTCGTCCTCCGGAACACCCTGGCCGAAATCGCGGGTGCTGATGTAAACATAGCTGTTGTCCATATTGACGGAGACCTCGACGCGTTTCCCCTCGCGTCCGTATTTCGCGGCATTGCTGAATATATTCAGGAACACCTGCTTTAGCCGGCTGGGGTCGCCCGGTATGAGTGGCATCTCCTTCTCATAAGGTTCGTAGACAAGCTCCATGTCGTCCTGATTCATGAGCTCCCGGTAAGTGAAAATCGAATCCTCCAACTCGGCGATAATATCGATAAGCTCAATATTGAGTGTAAAGCGCCCGTCCTCCATACGCGTGAATTCCAGAAGCTCCTCAACCATTTTTGTCAGCCGCCGGGCTTCCTTCAAAATGATTACCATGCCCTTCTTTGTCTCGCTGTCCAGATTTTCGTTGTAAATCAGCGTTTCGCCCCAGCCCGTAATCGCCGTCAGCGGTGTGCGCAGCTCATGGGAGATCGACGATATAAACTCAGTCTGCACCTTTTCCGATTGGGCGATTTTCAGGGACATCTCATTGATGGAATCCACCATTTCGCCGATTTCGTCACGGTAGTTTTTTTTGATCTGAATGCCATAACTGCCCTGAGCGATACGTTTGGACATTTTTGTGATCTCGCTGACCGGTTCGATAACAGAGCGGATAAAAACAAGATTTATAAACACCACAAAAAGTATAATGACGGCTCCGAGGGCGAAGACTGCCAAAATGCTGACGGCAATCTGCCTGTCCACAAGTCTCATGCTTGTGACGTACCGCATCACGCCCACAACCTGGTTTTCGGGATACATCACCGGCGCGGATACCGACATAATCCGCTCACCCGTTGACGGGTCTTTACCGACCCAAGTTGAAATCTGGCCTCTGCTGATTGTTTGTAAAATGTCCGGCGTATTTGGTGAAGACCCGGCAGAGATTCCGAAGGTCGAAAACATCACTCTGCCATCGTAGTCGATAAACTGCAGTTCGAGCTTATGACTGTCATCAAAGGATTCCGTGTATCTGGATGCGTAAATATAGTATTCGGCGGATGTGTTCGCCACATAGTTGGAAAAGAAGTCTGTGGCTGTTTTGGCCTTTGACTCAAGCCCCGTCTTTACTGTCGAGTAATAGTTCGAGTAGATGAACAGGGAAAACGCGAGAACAACAACGACCAGCGTAATAATTACAGTAAAGACGCTGCTTCTGAGCCAGCGCTTTCTCAGTCCGCCGCCGCTTTTCTTTATGTGTTTCTCGCTCACTTTTTCACCTGCCTTATGCGCGGGTATATTTATGGGTTGACATTCCCGTGAAAGCGGGAATCCATGCGCCTGCATATTCGATATAGCTTCCCCGCCTGCGCGGAATGACACAGAACGGGAAACACTACAGCCCCCACTTATACCCATAACCCCAGACTGTTGTGATGAAGCTCGGGTTCGTCGGGTCGTCCTCTATTTTGAGCCGGAGACGCCTGATGTTGACGTCGGCGATTTTCAGCTCGCCAAAATAGTCCCTGCCCCAGACAGTGTTCAGTATATCCTCCCGCGAGAGAGCCTTGCCGGGGTTGTCCATAAACATTTTCATGATCGAGTATTCCACCTGCGTCAGCTTGATTCGCGCACCGCTTTTTTCAAGGGTTCTGTTTCTTGTGTTCAGACGGAAGGGCCCCTGTACGATCTCGCCGGTATCAGGCTGCTCGGATCCGCCGGTGCGCCTGTACAGCGCGTCGATGCGGGCCGTCAGCTCTGCCGGTGAAAAAGGCTTTGTCACATAATCGTCGGCGCCGGTCATGAGCCCGGTCACCTTATCCATTTCCTGTGTTCTGGCTGTCAGCATGATGATGCCAATATGCGGATCGGCAGCTCTTATCTTTCGGCAGACCTCAAAGCCATCTATATCGGGGAGCATAATATCCAGTATCGCCACCTTGATGTCGGGGTTGGCCTTGAGCTGCTCAAAGGCTTCGGCCCCGGTTCCGGCTTCAATGGGCTCATAGCCGGCCCGCTTCAGATTAATCACCACAAAGCTGCGTATGCTTGTCTCATCTTCCAGTACAAGGACCTTCTTCATTGCATATCCTCCTTTGAAAGTTTGCGTATACCCCCGGAGTGCCCTGTTACATTACGCCGGTGGTCCATTCGGGGTAAATCGGATTGAAGTTCTCGGAAACAACCGTCTTATTCACCGTTAAATCAATATCAGTTGTCAGGATTGCGGCAGCATAAATCATATTGCCTTTTCCCGGGAGCCCGAACCGCCCGGGGAGCTTCGCTCTGTCTTCCTTGTTGTCGCCGGACAGCGTATATATCTCAAGAAAATCCACCGGCTTTTCGTTCTCCGCATTTGGATCGGACCCTGTCATATAAGATTCGCTAATATATGAGAAGATCAGCGTCCTCTGTCCGGGCACCGAATCGTCTCTGCTGACGGTTATTTTATCCGCCCAGTCGTCGGGCAGGATCATATACCAGTTGTCCGAATTATTGTGATATGTTGTGAATACTTGGTCGGCATTTCCGAATCTGTCAAACGCCAACCAGTCGATGACGTAATACTGCGTTTCAGTAGACGTTTTCAGGAGCCTGGGCTGCGGCACCTCCCGGATGCCGTCATTATTGTTGTCGGCGCTGTAAATCGCATAGGCCCTCAGTGTGCTTTCGCTCACACCGCTGGATGAACTGATCGATACATTAATCAGGTCGTTATACCGCCAGGCCAGAATATCCGTAACCACACCGCCGCTATATCCGCCTTCCACGAAAAGTGCGGGTGTTTTGTCCGAAAGCCTGCCTCTGAATATCCGGGAAATGGATTCAATGCCTCTCGACAGCTGCGTTTTAACCATGCTTATCTCGCCGTCGGGCATCAGTGAGAACATTTCCGCCTCACCGGGGAATTCCGAGGACGGCAGACGCAACGCGATGACATCCGTATTGCCGTTGCCGTCCATATCATTTAAGTAAATTTCACTGTAGTCGGCGCTTATCATCTGAAAATTCCGGAATTCTTTAACAGAGTAGATCGACATCTGAAGAACCACGGCGCTCATCTGCCATCCGACGATGATCTCGCTCACACCGTCGCCATCCATATCGGCAAACCGGATACTCTCTATAGCCGTGCCCAGGCCCTCAATCACATCCGCTGTCTGCCACGCGCCTTCCGTCTGTTTCATAATATGGATTTTTAGAGGCTTGTCCTCCTTTGTCCTGAAAAACACCACGGCTTCGTTACGCCCGTCTCCGTCAATATCCTTCAGCTGTACGGACTGGCGGTTGGGACCTGCCGTGGGCGGTGAATACTCGGCGCCTTTTGCCAACTCCTCATTGATCTTTTCCTGCAGGTTCAGATATTCCTTTGAAACCTGCGGCAGGCTGTAAAGCTCGTCGGCTGTCATGCTGAAGCAGCCGGAAGCCGTCATCAGCAGAGCCGCGAGGCATAATACGACAATGATATATCTGCTTTTTGACACAAAGCCTGCCTCCTTCGCTGTGCTGACAGCTTTTTACAACACAAACACATTACGGTTGCATCGATATCTTAACAATATCCTATATATTTTATCATATCTGTCTGTAGATTGGTAGTACAATATTTGCTTTGAGAATTCAATAAGCGGAAAAGCGGTTGAGGAGGCCGGAAAATTTAAAATGCTGACAAGCTATTGTAATCAGCCGGTATTATTTGTATAATTATCTCACTGACATAAATCATGTTAACAGTAAATCTATATATTACGGAGGAAAGAACAGAATGAAAGTTCAAGCGGCTGTCACTCGCGAAAAAGGAAAACTCGCAATCGAAACAGTGGAACTTGCCGAACCCAAGGCCGGTGAAGTACTGGTCAAAATGGTCGCAAGCGGCATCTGCCACACGGACACTGCTGTCATTGAGCAGTATCTGCCGGTCGTCTTCCCGATGGTAGCAGGACACGAGGGTGTCGGCGTCATCGAAAAAGTCGGACCGGGCGTATCGTCCCTAGCCCCGGGCGATCGCGTTATTCTCACCTTCCCCTCCTGCGGTGTGTGCGAACACTGCCAGGAAAGCCACCCCTACTCCTGCGATGATAACTTCAATATGTTCTTCGGGGGTAAATACCGCGACGGAACAAAGCGTATGACCGGCGCAGACGGCAAGGAAATCGGCGTACTGTTCGGGCAAAGCTCCTTCGCCACCTACGCCGTGGCGAACCAGGACAACGCCATCAAAGTCGACATTGATGTGGACGAACTCAAAGCGCTCTGCTCACTGGGCTGCGGTGTTCAGACCGGCGCAGGCGCCGTTTTGAACCGAATGAAGCCGCGTCCCGGTTCAAGCATTGCGATATTCGGCTGCGGTGCTGTGGGCCTTGCTGCGATTATGGCTGCTAAGCTTTCGGGCTGCTCGACCATTATTGCCATCCACGGTTCCAAGGGCCGCGAGGAGGCGCTTGGGTTCGGAGCGACTCATACAATCAACGGCCGCAAGGAAGATGTCGTCGCGAAAGTGAAGGAGATCACAAACGGCAAGGGTGTCAACTACGCGCTTGAATCCTCCGGCCAACCGCCCCTCGCCGTGACAATGCTCAACGTTATGGCGAAAGAAGGACTCGCCGTCACCGTCAGCGTCACCGCGGGCGCGGAAGTACCGATCGCGCTCGAGCCGCAGATCATGAATCCCAGCGTCACCTTCGCCGGCTGCGTTGAGGGCCACAGCAATCCGAAGGTCTTCATTCCCGAGCTTGTAAAATTCTATAAAGAAGGCAAGCTGCCCGTCGACAAGATGAATAAGTATTATAAGTTTGAAGAAATCGAAAAGGCCTTTGAAGATAGTCACACCGGCGGTGTGCTCAAACCTGTCATCGTTTTTTGATTCGTCTTATAATAATTCAGGGCAGCGCGTCATTTCGCGCTGCCCTGCTGCTGAAGGAGGTTTTGAATCCTCCTTCAATTTATTGAAGGGACCGGAAAAATGGACACAGAAGCGCGTGTTGGACCAGATATCAGCATTTCTACAGCCATCAAGG
>CAZVLO010000007.1:14347-21064 GCA_964628265.1 uncultured Papillibacter sp. | reverse complement strand
CCTGTCGGGATGGATCACCTACTCCACCCATATCTGCGTTTCGATTTTTGCTTTTTTAACAGGATGGGCTTACGCTGCCAAAGAAAAGCCCTCAATAAAGTACAGTATTATCAAAATAGTAAATTTTCTAAAATACTACTGGTTCATCCTCCTGATTATTTTCGTGCCGGCCGCTGCCCTTCTCTCCAATTACCTGCCGTCGGCAAAAGACATCCTGCTGAACATGTTCGCCGCCAGAGTCGACCTTGTGAGCTTCGCATGGTACGTCTATTTCTACATTTTCGTGATGCTGTCGCTGCCATTCGTCACAAAGGTTTTTAACGGCAGGCTGCTGTTTGATTTCTTTTTCGCCGTTGCCTACTGTGCCCTGCTGTACAATCTCGTGTCCCGCATTACAATATTCACAGGCAGTTTGTCCGGAGGAATTCTGAACTGCCTCTACTGGTATCCCTGCGTTCTCACAGGTTATCTTTTCTCAAAATATAACCTTTTAAACCGGCTGCACAAGCACTTTGCACACCCGTATAAAATTCTGTATTTCTGCACTATTCTTCTTATCATGGGGTGCCGGTTGAAATGGCGGCGCGTGCTGGGAATCAATCTGGACATTATTTACGCACCTGTCATCATCTATTCACTTGTCATGCTGCTGCGGAATAGCGCTGCCGTCTTCAGGAAAATACTTGAATTCCTCGGCCGCAACGCCATGAACATTTGGTTTTTGCATTCTATCTTTTTTACTCCGGTCCTGCGGCCACATTTTCAGAAAATCGCCTTTTTGCCCCGCAATCCCGTCCTTGTCGTACTGTGGGTAATCCTGCTGTGTCTGCCGTTTTCAATCGCGGTCAACTTTATTTTTCGTCAGCAGGAAAAGCTTTTCCGCAGACTGAGAGATAAAATCCAAAAGAAGGAGACAGTGAACACGCTCTGATTCTGAATATTTTGCTTGAATTCCCTGTCCCCCTGTTGTATAATTTGTTTCACCTGTTTTACACATCATGCCGGTGTGATGGAATTGGTAGACGTAGCGGACTCAAAATCCGCCGCTGGCAACAGCATGCCGGTTCGAGTCCGGCCACCGGCACCAGCCCTGAAAAGCGCGTCGTTACTAGGTTTCCTGGTAACGGCGCTTTGCTTTAACCGGCTAAATTTTCGGTCTAAAAAGCCCAGCATCCCTCCAAATGTCCCTCCGTGTATATGTTGGATGTGGTTGAGATATCGCTATGCCCTAACCATTCCTGGATCTCCTTCAAGTTGACGCCGTTTGCATACAGGAGACTGGCACAGCTGTGTCGCAGATCATGGAAGCGAATCTTTCGGAGCTTGTTGTTTTTTAATACACGAGCAAAGTGCTGGGTTATGTAATTCGGACGAATTAACTCGCCAAGCTGATTTACATAGACATACTCAAGATAATCCTTGCAGTACACATTCCCGCATACTTTTCGATTTTGTTTCTGTTCCTTTTTTACCCGATGAAGAAGCTCTTCAAAGGGCGCTATCAGCGGGAGGGTACGATAGCATGACTTCGTTTTCGTACCGTCTTTCTCAGCAATGATCAGTTCTCCATGCAAATTATCTTTATAATCTACTCACTTGTTTGCAGCGGGAAGGTTTTTTAATGATCTTGACAAAAAGCCATCCATACTGTTTAATAATAGCGAATTAGGCATTCTGTTTCGTAGTTTCGACGAAAAACATGTAACGGAATACACAACTAAATAGCCGAGTAAATTACCTGAGAGCGGTGGACGAGCCACTCTCCGAAATCAGATGATACAAAGGCATATATGCTAGGTGCAGAACCTGTAACATTATATGCCTGACACTGTTTGCATAACGGTGTTTCATCGTTTGGTTCGGAGGTGGCATTTTTTATGCCCTTATATGGAAGAAAATACGGTATCCTTGACAGCGGAGGCCAAAAATGAAAAGATGTATCTCCATTCTTCTGCTCCTGATTCTGCCGCTTGCGCTGACGGCCTGTGGCGGACATATCACTCTTGATCAATCCGGCATTGACTTCACCGGCAGTGTCTACAAACACATTAATAACGGAGGCATCGCCGACGAATCCGGCCTCCCGTATAATATAGACGCTATTTCAAGCGCCACAATTACTGTTGAGGGCCCCGGTGTTGTAGCCAGTATTCCGCTGTCTGTCCGCGAGCTGGAAAACAGGACGGAAGGTCTTTTTCGGGGTGTCTATTCCGACACGTCCGGTAAATACATATATGAAGGCGTTGACCTGGCTTATATGCTCAAGAAAATGACCGACGGTGACAACGGCATCCTTCTTACCGACAAGGCTTATCAGGTGGATCTGAAAGACTGCAACCGCGAAACGATTGCAACGTTTACGCTGGATACTGTTTTCGATGCTTCGGGCGATAAACGCCCGATCCTCCTTGCTTATGGCATCGGCTCCTTAGACGGTAAGCTGGCGGCACCTTTTGTCTATGACGCCGCCAATGAAGCCGAGCGCTCGCTCGGCTTCGTGGACAAGCTTCAAAACGACGACGGCTGTTTGAGGCTGGTTTACGATCTGCGTACTTACGGTGAAAATAAGAGTTATAAAAGCTTCTCAAACGTCGCCTATGTTTATATCCGGGAAGACGCCGAGCCTGGCTTCAAGCATACGGAGGCCGACCCCGAGACATACGGCTCATCCAAGCTGACCGACTACATCGTTTCTTTTAGGGGCGACGCGCTGGGATATGAGCTGAATTTCACCGTGGAACAACTGGAGACCCTCTCGAAACACGGAGAAGACGGCAAACCTGTGGCGGACGGCATCGGGTATTCTGATTTTTACAGTCTTGCCAACAACAGTTACTGGTATGTGAACGAATACGAGGGACTTGACCTGTATAAGCTGCTGCTCTATCTCGGCATGGACAGTGCCGAGGAGATGGGAACTGCCGCCGCAAGAACGACGCTGATCAGCTTTCTGGCCGCAGACGGCGTCGTCACACCGGAAAGCTTCTCTGTCGATATGCTCTCTTACCCCGACGGCTTCGGGTAGTACAAGAAAAACGCGGCGGACACCGGTGACGGCAGCTATAAGCCCACCAACGCGGACCTCGTCGATTCTGGCTATCCCGTGCTGCTGGCATATGGTGTCAACAACTATCCGTACACCATCGGCAAGACCGACGACGGCTACCTGTCCGGCCTGTCAAACAATGGCGGCCCCCTGCGTGTTGTTTTCGGCAAGACCCAGTACAGCCATGCCAATGGCTCCTATCAGGTACAGTATCTGAGCGATGTCATCGTCGGGAACGATGTGCGTTATAACACGCATAAATACACAACGCAACCGGAGCAGAATGTGCTTTCTGACAACAGCCTTGCCATCGTCGTCTATGATGAAAATGGCAGCACCCTGACCGACACCTCAATGACCGTAAGTGAGATTGAAGACATCATTTACGGCGCGGGCACCGACGGCAGAACCTTCAAGGCCGCCCGGATTAAGGACTTGTATGAGCTTATTGAAAATGGCGCGCCCGTCACTTCCGTATACGAAGGTGTGGGGCTTGAATACCTTCTTATGGAGGTTCTTGGCTTGCCTGGTACCAACGGCACCGTCACCTTCTCCGACGGAGCGGAGGAAATCACTGTCGCGATGACGGAACTGTTCGCCAAGGGATACAACACGTCCCTGAACCGCGAGGGTCTTTCGTCGCTGCTGGCTTTCGACAAAAACGGCGCACCCATGGTCCCGTCCGATCAAAGCAAGGGTTATATAACGGAATATATGCTGAACCCGTTTCTTGACGTTGACCCGGTGTCCTACAAGGTGGATAACCGCGGCGGGCCGCTGGCCGTACTCATCCCCAGCGCTGATGCCGAGACATGCACCGCCTTATCTGTGATGAACATCAAAAGCATCACCGTCGCGCTAGAGCCCGACGCTTACGCGCACACGTCCGCCCCTTATGCCGATCTGGCGGATAAAACCCTGCGTTTATACGGTGCCGGGCTGGATAGCGAGAGGGTTTACAGTGTTTCTGACCTAGAGCGCATGCAGACACGCGCGGTGACGCTGGATTACAGCATACTGGATTCAAACGATACACTGACGCAGGTGCGCTATCGCGGCGTTTCGGTCTATGACCTTTTTGCCGATATCGGCATCAAAAATAACGCGGGTGATGTCACCGTCTATGCCGAGGATGGCACCAGTGTGACCTTCTCACTTTCCCAGCTTAAAAAGCAGAATTATCAAAACTATATCTCCCAAAGCCAGGAGACGCTTGGTGCCATCCTCGCATACGGCACCGGTATAACCGGCAGCGAAGTCATGAACGGCATGCCCCTTGTCCCTTATCAAAGCTCCTCCGGATATGACCCCGATTACATAAACTCCGGCGGTCCGCTCATGCTCATCATGCCACAGGAATCCAAGAATGATGTCAATGCCGGCCTGTGTGTGAAAAACGTGGCTGCCATCGAGGTGACCGCCAACGAGATTGACACCTGGGGACATGCCATGAGCGATCTGTATGCCGAGTTCTTAGAGTACGAGTTTACTTTAACGGTCAAGAATGAGGACAGCGAATGGTCCGAGGTTTTCACCGTCGGACAGCTGGAATCGCTCTCGGACCTTATTGTTCGCGACACGTATTCTGTCCTGGAGCTCGGCGAATGCGAGGGCCTCGACATCTGGAAATTCATTCAGCTGTTTGGAGGAGACGTACCGGGCATCGATGCTCCGGTTTCCGTCACGTTTTACGCGTCGGACGGTTATAAAAACGATATATTAAGCGTGTTTTATAAGAATGGCCTTATAAACGGTGTTGAGGACGAAAACGGTGATCTTAAAAAGCTGATCCTCGCCTACGCGGTGAACGGCTACCCCCTGGTAGACGCCGAAAGCCACGAGGGCTATACAGGCTTTGCTCGAAATTCCTCTGGCCCCCTGCGCGTCGTTGCCGAGACAAATCAGGGCGCGTCTGTAAAATACGTAACCAAGCTTGTTGTCACTGTCCCGGGTTCCGGCGAATTGAATATCACTGTCGATCCTGCCATCTTCGACGGCGCATCATAGGTGGTATCATGAAAAAAGTCATTTTGCTCTTACTAGCTCTTGCCCTGATGCTTTCACTTTCCAGCTGCAAAGCAAAATCCCCCCCGCTGGATGTACCCGGGGAGAAAACCGTCACCGACGGCGCCGGAGCGGTACTTGTTATCCCTGAAAACAATACTGAAACGACCATTGCCTCTGTTTACGCCGTGTCCGTCCCCTTCATCGTGTCACTGGGGTTATCGGACAGGGTAGCAGCCATCAATGTCAAATCCAGGTTCTGGACAGACAACATTGAGGAGCTCGCCGAAGCCGGCAGCATCGGCAGAGGCGTGGTTGATCTTGAGGCACTTGCAAAATACGCACCCGGCGTGCTCATCCATCGCTCGAATGACCCTAAAACCTTGGCGGCGGTAGCCGAGCTCAATATCGATGTTCTGTGTATCACCGCAGAGGACCTGGACGACATCAAATACACCCTCACAATGATGGGCGAATACTTCGGTGTCTCGAATAGGGCCAACGAGGTCTGCCAATGGATGGACGATAAATTCGCTTACATAGATTCCATAGTCGAGGCCATACCGGAGGACGCGCGGGCGACCGCACTTGTCATGGGCGGCGAGCTCGGGCGTGTCGCTGGCGGTGATATGCTTCAATCCTGGATGATCGAGAAGGCCGGCGGCATCTGCGTCGCGCGGGAGATCGAGGCGGACCATAACTGGACCAATGTCGGCGTGGAGACGATTTTTAACTGGAATCCCGATTTTCTTTTTTGTACCGGCTCAACGGGACTTGACTACACGGTGGACGGGCTTAACAAGGACGCTACGTGGCGCTCGGTCAGCGCGGTGCAGGGCGGCCATGTCTACCGCATCCCCGCCAATTACGACGCGTGGGATCTGCCCGGTATCAGTTGCGTCATCGGAACAATGTATATGCTATGGCGGATGTACCCCGACTATTTCACCGCAGAGAACCTTCAGAAAGAGATAGATGAATACTATACGTTTATTTTCGGTAAAACCTTTGAACCGGATTATCTCGGATACGATTTGGAAAGCTGACAATGGAGCAGAAAACACAAACAAAGAAAAAAACCAACCGAGTCATGATTGGAATAATCCTCCTTTTTCTTCTGCTGGGCGGCATTATTCTGGCTGCCTGCGTGGGGAAATACCCGGTTTCGCCGTCTGAAAGCATTCATATTTTATGGCGTCGATTATTCGGCTTACCCTCCGAGGCTCCCGAAATGACGCAGAACGTCGTCATGGGCTTGCGGATACCACGAATCCTTGCCTCGGTCGTTGTCGGCGCGGCGCTGTCAATATCCGGCGCTGCCTACCAGGGCATATTCAAGAACCCGCTGGTATCGCCCGACTTCCTCGGCGTTTCAAGCGGTGCCAGCATCGGCGCCGCGGTGGCGATACTTCTGTCGCTCACGACAGCCTTTGTCTCCCTTTTCGCCTTTGTCGGCGGCATCATCGCCGTACTGCTGACGGTCAGCATATCGATGCTTATCAAAAACCGCTCCAACATCGTGTTGGTGCTGTCCGGCGTCATCGTCGGTTCCGCGCTGTCATCCGTTTTTGGCTTCATAAAGTTTATCGCCGATCCGAATACGCAGCTTGCGTCCATTACTTACTGGACCATGGGCAGCTTTTCCTACATCCGACTGTCAGAGCTCC
>CAZVLO010000007.1:12506-14301 GCA_964628265.1 uncultured Papillibacter sp. | reverse complement strand
GTGGTTTTGATGATTATTGCTGTCCCCGCCGTTATTCTCGTCCTGCTGGCGTGGTGGATCGATGTGCTTTCGCTGGGAGAAGACGAAGCGCGCGCGCTTGGCGCCAACGTCAAGCTGATCCGCGGAACAGCAATAGCCTGTGCGACGCTCCTGACCGCGGGCTCCGTCTGCATTGCCGGAACGATCGGCTGGGTAGGCCTCATCATTCCCCACTTCTGCAGATTGCTAGCCGGCCCCTCCAATCGCCGCCTGATCCCGCTCTGCGGACTTGCCGGTGGGCTGTTCATGCTTATTGTAGACACCCTGACCCGGACAATCGGCATTGAGGAAATGCCTGTGAGCATACTGACCGGCATTATCGGTGCGCCCTTCTACTGCTGGCTGCTGATCCGTCAAAGGAGGGCGTTGTCGTGAGTATCGTTTATAGCATTAAAGAATTATCATTTACGTACCCTTCCCTCAATCGGAAGGTTCTGGACGGCGTCAGCGTTGATATTTTTGAAGGCGACGTCATCACAATTCTCGGGCGCAACGGCGCAGGCAAGTCGACGCTGCTCAGCTGTATGCTGGGACTCATGAAGCCGCAGGCCGGTGCAGTCTTCCTTTCAGGCAGAAATCTTCGGGATATGACAGAACGTGAGATTGCTTCCGTTGTCGGATATGTACCCCAGAGTCACGCCCAGGCCTTTGACCACACCGTTTTTGATTTCGTGCAGATGGGGTGCGCCTCCCGCGTCGGGCTCTTTTCCAGACCCAGCAAACAAGATCGTACCGACACCGAGGCCATCCTGATAGAAATGGGCATCGCGCATCTGGCCGAACGCTCCTATACAAAGCTCTCAGGGGGAGAGCAGCAACAGGCGATTATCGCCCGTGCCATCGTCACCCATCCCCGCATCATTCTTTTTGACGAGCCCACCGCACATCTGGACTTTGGCAACCAGATCAAGGTGCTGAGAATCATTAAGCAGCTGGCCGATAAGGGCTTTGCTGTGGTCATCACCACACACAATCCGGACCACGCGATGCTACTGGGCGGACATGCTGCTATTCTCGACAACAATGGGTGTCTTCATACCGGCAAAACCGAGGAGATCATAACGGAGGATACCCTCAGAGGTGTCTATTGCACCGACCTGAAGCTCACATATATCGACGAGTTGGGGCGAAGGGTCTGTACCTATCCGAATTTATAAGCAAAAACTCTTCGAAAGAGGATTTTGAAAAATTTCATGACTTGAAAGGAAAAAGACTTTATCTCTCATTCTGGCGATTCTTCTATCGTTCAGCCTCGTCGCTTGCGGGGAGAATGCCGCGACTCCCTCTGCTTCCACCCCTTCGACTTCCGCCCCCGCCGATTCCGTACCTCCCGCTGCCGAAAAGCCAGTGGCTGAAGAGGTCAAGGGCGTCACAATCCCCGCCTTTTCAGTCACCGTCAATGGTGTCGCCGTCGATCAGAACGCCATGGCAGCCTACCCGATGTATTCCGTACAGGCGACCAGCATCAATAGTGCCGGTACCGAATCCACCATCACCTATGTGGGTTTTGCAATGAGCGATGTTTTGACCGCCGCAGGGCTTAAGGAAGCTTACGTCTGGCTTGAGGCAACCGCTGACGACGGCTACGCCGTCACCACCAAGGGCGAGACCGTGCTCGCGGCCACGACGCTGTTGGCGATGACAAAGGATGGCGAGCCCTTCGGCGCCGCGCCCTGGTTCGCCCCCTGCACCTCGGAAACCACCGGTGATTACCTCAAGGGCTCATTAGCAGCGAATGAATATGTGGGGATAGAGG
>CAZVLO010000007.1:11936-12496 GCA_964628265.1 uncultured Papillibacter sp. | reverse complement strand
GGGCTGTGTTTCCATTCTTGTAAACACCACGGACGGTGCTCCTACAATCAGCGCTGCCCCCTCCGGCGGCGACAGCGGTGAACTCATTCTCACCGGTGAGCTTCCCGAAATTATGGACAGAACCGACAAGGTTGAGTTTGCGTCGTACTCCTTCCTGGTCAATGGCACAGCAGTCACGAACGACACCCTTAAAGATCTGTCAATTTACAAAATCACTGTCGTTGTTGAAAATAAGTCGGGCGAGCTGTCCGAATCGACCTACACCGGCTACAGGCTGTCAGATGTGCTTAAAGCCGCCGGCATTGAGTCCCCCGCGGCTGTTAAGGCTGTCGCCAACGACGGTTATGAGACCGAACTGGCTGCCGAGCTGATCAACAGCGAATACACCCTGGTCGCTATCGAAAAGGATAAGGAATTGGGAGAGGACCACACCATCTGGGTGGCCCCCTGCAGTGAAACAGCCTCCAAGAGTTACTGCAAGCTGGTCACCGAAATCACTGCGCAATAAATAGATACACAAAAAATTGAGTGGCGGGCGCACGGCGCCCGCCATATCCAAA
>CAZVLO010000007.1:0-11808 GCA_964628265.1 uncultured Papillibacter sp. | reverse complement strand
AAATGCACTTACCTTATCACGCTCCTAATGCTGCTCGCTCTTCTCTCAGCATGCGGCACCGGTTCGACTGCCGAGGTGCCTGCACCGCTGCCTCCGGCTGCACCTGATGCAAGCAGCATGTTCGGCGTTGACAAGAATATTAATATCAGCACCATTGACAACTGGCTGGGCCGAGAGGACGTTGCCTATCGGGACGTGCGTTTGCTCTTCGACCCTGCGGATTATGGTGCCATCGGTGGTGACGCAGATCTAACCAGAACCATTAAGGGTTTCAAGGTTGTGCCCTATCCCTTTATCGCGACGCTGTCAGCTCTGCCTGTAACCGGCGCTTATTCCGGCGACTGCCTGTTTGCCGTGACATGGGGGGCAGATGGCACGGTTAACACCGCCGAAGCCAAATATGCCGAATCAATGATGATTCTTGAAGAACTGTTCCCAAAGGACAGAGCCATCTTCCTCATGTGCGGCGGAGGCGGCTATTCCGGCATGATAAAAACCCTGTTGATTTTTCTTGGCTGGGACGAGACGAAGCTCTATAATATTGGCGCCAACTGGAGCTATACCGGCAGCCATGCGCTTGAACTCATCGTATACCCTGAGGACGCCGGCGGCGATAAAATCTACGCTACCTGGCGCGCCGACTACGCCTACATCGATTTTTCGCGTCTCAACATGGTGCGCGAATGACGATGAGAAATATAAAATTACTTGCGCTAATCATAGCGTTGCTGCTCCTGACCGGCTGCTTATCGGAAAAAAAAGCGCAGGGTTCATTCGAAGAATTCACGTTTACGCATTTTTCCTCTGGCGGTACACCGGAGGAATATAACGCCGTCATCCTATTTGAGCAGGCCTGCTCAACCTTCACGGCGTATCAAGTGGCCTTTGTATCCTGCACCTGCCGAGATTCTCTGGTCAACTACTACTCAGTTTGCTATGTCGAACTGCTCAATACAAAGCCGACCACGGAAGCTGCCGCCATTCGCGCCATTACCTTCGGAGATAACATGGGGCTTTACGGCGACAGCAACCCAAACTACTACATCCCGGCGTATACAGAGGATTACATGGATGAAAACTTTGTCCAGCACCTTGTCGGAACAACAAAAAGCGAATTCGACGCCTGGGAGGGATACGGCAGCCAGCTTTCATGCGTGGATTCAGACGCGGTGACCGGCGCAACAGTTTCGACAGGGAATATTACGTCCATGCTCCAAGGCCTGTTTAGGTATCATGCGGGCAAGTATTATGATAAATGATATCTAGGTTTGTGCGGTCCTAAATGCAACTTGAAGACTCAATTTGGACAGGTAATTATGAATCATATATTTCTAACAGGTGAAATTCAAATAGGTAAAAGTACCGTTATAAGGAAGACTCTAGCCCGGCTTAAGCTCAAATATGGCGGGTTCTGTACCTTCTTCGGACCCGACAGGGCAAGCCCGAATCACAAGCTATATATTAGCGAGGCGTCTTTACCGCATTATTATGAAGACGAAAACGCTATTGCGTTCCTAAGGCATAATTATCGCCCCGAAGTGTATTCCGAACGTTTCGACAGACTCGGTTCAACATATATAAAAGAGGCAAGAGAAAACGCCCAAATTATCATTATGGATGAATGCGGCAATCTCGAAAACAAAGCAACAGTGTTTCAAAATGAGATACTCCGCGCATTGGATGGTGACATACCCATCTTGGGTATGGTCAAGCTATCAGCCGCTGGTTGGGTGGACAATATTCGGAGTCATCCTAAGGTAACTATAATTACCGTTGATATATGCAATAGAGATTCACTTCCGGGAGAACTTGACAGAATGCTCAGGTATTAATCAGTATAAAGGCAACCTTCTATTTTGCTTATATTTTTCCACACACCTTGTATCGAGCAGCTTCAGGATGCGCCACCGGCCAACAAAGTCAAGAATCTCGGAGTAAAACCAAAATAACATATTAAGGTATTCTTTGGTTGCCACAACTTGAATAGGTTTTAAACACCAAAAGAAAATTTTCACCGAAGGATTCTACGTAAAGTAGAGCCCTTCGGTCTTTTTGGATTAATTAAGGTATAAACTGGATTACAGGCCAGGGGGCTTTTATGATAGCCAAGCATCTTGAAAATGCCAAGGAAATCACAGCTCTGAAGGACAGGAAATTGCGTTTTACAACACCCGCCGCCGTATGCTCCTATTGCACCGGAGAAACGAGAATCGGCGAACCGTATCAGCTGGGTACACTGCGATTCAAGGGAAAAGCAAATTCAGCCCGGACATACTCAACGAACTGCTGACAGCCAGCAAGCCTGCCATGGATGAGGCTGAAGCAAAAATGCTTTGGTGAAAGAAAGAAATAGAGGATAGCAGCCTGGTTTACAAAGAGGCGCAGCTCCTATAGGTTATTGTCAATGGCAGGTGCTTGCTGCTGTGCTGTTTTTCATAAAATAATTTTTGTCATTTTCTTACATCCCTCCAGTGTCCCTCCAACGTGCATGAATTTCATCAAAATCAGCTTTGTCGAGAAACTCAACTGTGGCGGGCTTTTTTGAGGGACATGCGCTAAAAGTGCTTTAATTGCAACGCTTTCAGCAGGAACAAGATTCCACTGGAGTCCACTAAAGTACACTAGAGTTTACAAAAATACACTGACTCAAAATCCGCCGCTGGCAACAGCATGCCGGTTCGAGTCCGGCCACCGGCACTAAAAGTGAGAGCCTTACACGATGTGGGGCTCTCGTTTTTGATTTCGGACTCGAACTATCGAGCTCCGGCCACCGGCACCAGCCATCCCTCAGATCACCAAGCAGATTTCTGCACAACAACAGATAATGCGTAGAAATCAAGAATTTATTTTGAAATTTCTGTTGAAATATGATTAGTTGTATAGACTGATAAGGCAAATGTCCCTAAACTATTGCAGGTTCCGGAAAATAGAAGGTTAATAAGACGTGAGACAGTTGCGGTTGATCAAAGAACCAAGGGTTGCTTTCTTAGTGAGCAAGGTAATCAATTAACGCCGCAGTTGCATGAGATTCTTGAACGTTGGGAAACCGCCTGTTTTCACGGTATCAGCACAGATGATTTACTGCAATTCCAGAAGGTCAGTGAGTTGGCTACTCATAACCTTACGAATGAGTGGAGAGCAAAGAAACGAGAGGCTTCATACCGTGAGCAAAAGATTCCTCCTGATATAAAAGAAAGAGGTAGCTGCGGATGGAAAGAAGCATAAAAGTCCTTGTTGTCAATGGAAGCCCAAAGGGAGATTATAGCCTGACACTACAGCACAGTTTGTACATGCTGGGTCAAGAAAAAGAGGTGGAGTACCGAATTCTGCAGGCCGGCGAAGCACTCTCTGACATGAACTATGACCATGCTTGGCTTAAGCATGATGGGAAAGCACACCGCCTATCTCGTAGCGGGCCCGCTCAGGGCATTACCGAATGTGCGGCAATTCCTGGAGGGTAAAGATAATGTTGGCCGGGAAAACTGCATGGGTATCATCGGCGACGAGTACGAGGATTCGGCTTTGCTGGAGGGGCTGCTGCGGGACCTTGCGAGGCGTTTGTCAACAGCAGTTGCGGCTTTTTACCAGAAAAGCGTCAATTTCTTGGGCCTTGGCGGAATCAAGATCTTCCGGGATTTGATATACGGCATGCGGGGCTTGGTCAGGGACGACCATCGTTTTTATAAAAAGCATGGGTTGTATGATTTTCCCCAGAAGAAAATCGGGCAGTAATTGTTCAATTTTGGCATGGGCTTTGCGTTTATACTCAAACCCGTGCGTGTTCAGGCGTTTGAGCGCATGCCAGCGCTGTATATAAAGCTGCACGAACACATTGTCAAATCCGGAAAGCCCTGACAAACACCTCCTTCGCAAAGAAGGCGACTACGCGGATATTCACTGGATTCCCAAGCTAAAAAAGGCATATCATGAGGAGCCTCGCACGCAGTGCGGGGTTTTTCTTTTTTAATATTTACAGGCATGTCTGCATATATATCTTATTATTTGTGGATGTGGTTACACTGAACAATCTATGGACGGCGGGACTGTATGGCGTTCTGTCCGGTTTAATCGGCACCGGTGCGGGAGGCTTCCTGGCCTGCTTTTTACCTGCTAAAAACAAACGTGTTGTCAGTCTGCTGCTGGAGTATTCAGCGGGGCTGATGCTTGCCGTCGTCTGTTTTGATCTTTTGCCGAATGCTTTTAAGTACGCGCCTTTGAGCGCTGTTATTTTGGGTGTTCTGGCCGGTGTTTTTCTCATGATATTATCTGACAATATAAGCAACGCATCTCCCGGCAGGGCTAGAAAAAACAGCGGCATAAAGAATACGGGAATGGTTATCGCGCTAGGTATTGCATTGCATAATTTTTTGGAGGGAATGGCTGTGGGTTCAGGATTTGAAGCGGAACACACTCTCGGGGTAGCTCTGGCCATCGCCATCATGCTTCACGATGTACCCGAGGGTATGTCAATAGCGATACCCCTGCGCGCCGGAGGTATGAATCGAATGAAGGCCTTTGCTCTAGCCTTGGCTTCCGGTTTACCCATGGGGCTGGGATCGATTTTTGGTGTATGGACCGGTCAAATAACTGCTACATATATTGCCATTAGTCTGGCTGTTGCTGGAGGCGCCATGCTGTACATCGTGTTTGTCAATATGCTGCCGGAATCGAAATATATGTATAGAGGCAGGATTAATTCAATGGGAAGTATCGCAGGGATGATTTCCGGGATAATAGTGTCTGTCAAGCTGGGGTAATAGCAGTGTCAGGAAAACGGTGCCCTCCGCTTTAGAATTCGCTTAATTCTAAAGACTTTACCAGGCAAAAAAAGTCCTATGTACTTAAGTGCATAGGACTTTTTCTGATAAAATTCCCTTGGTATTCGGCATTTTCTGTATAGGCATTTTCTGTATAATTAATCTGATGCGAACGCTTTGATTCGAGCGGAAACACTTGCATAAACATTAAATTATTGACTTTTAATTTGTGATATTATATATTGTTGTTTAGATAGAACAATGGCGTTCATCATATGGTGTGAAGTGCACCATGCGGTGGGCGCCTCTCTGTTTTATGAGCAGAGGGAAAACAAGAACACCTTCCGGCTGTGCTATCCCAGGGATCACAGACAGACCCCATATTCCGGACAAAAGCGTTATGGCTGAATAGGAGGAGATTTTATTATGAACTCTACAGCAAACGAAGTATTGGAATTCGTAAAAGAAAACGATGTGAAGTTCATCAGGCTCAATTTTTGCGATATATTCGGGCTTCAAAAAAATATATCCATTGTGGCAGATACGTTACAGGATGCGTTTGAAAACGGCGTGTCCTTTGACGCGCATGCAGTGCGCGGTTTTCGAGATGTCAACCAGTCTGATCTGCTGCTTTTTCCCGATCCCGCCACATTGGCGATATTGCCGTGGCGGCCGGGTCCCGGCAGAGTCGTGCGGTTTTATTGTGACCTTAAAAATCCGGACGGATCCGCGTTTATTAACGACGGTCGGAGATTATTAAAGAAAGTTATCCGTCGTGCTGAAAATTTGGGGTATATCTGCAAAATCGGGGCTGAGTGCGAGTTCTATCTATTCAAAACCGACGAGGACGGCGAGCCCACACATATAACCTTCGATAAGGGTGGCTACCTGGATATCGCCCCCCTTGACCGCTGTCAGGACATACGCCGCGAAATCTGCCTGACCATTGAGGAAATGGGGATGAAGCCGGAAACCTCGCACCACGAGCAGGGTCCCGGGCAAAACGAGATCGGTTTCAGATTCAGCGACGCGCTGGAATGCGCCGACAATCTGCAGAGCTTTAAATCCGCCGTAAAGGCAATTGCCGCGCGAAACGGATTGTTTGCCTCCTTTATGCCCAAACCTATTTTGGGCGCTCCCGGCAGCGGGATGCATGTCAATATTTCGCTCTCCCAGAACGGGCATAATATTTTCGGCAGTATCGGCGAGAAGCATTCAAGCGCAGCTGAAAGCTTTATCGCCGGGATACTTGATAAAACACCCGAAATGACTGTTTTTTTGAATCCAATTGCCAATTCATACGAACGGTTGGGTAAATTCGAAGCCCCGAAATATGTGTCATGGTCTCACCAGAACCGTTCCCAGCTGATCAGAATTCCAGCGGCTATGGGTGAAAAGGTCAGAATGGAACTGCGTTCTCCGGACCCGGCGGTTAATCCTTACCTTGCGTTCGCTTTAATCATATCCGCCGGGCTTGACGGAATAGAAAACGGTGCGGTGCTGCCGCCCTCTGTTGACGTGGATTTATTTTCAGCTGATGAAAGTATAACACGAGGACTTGCCCCTTTACCGGATAACCTGGCAAAGGCAATATCTCTCGCGGAAAAAAGTGCTTTCGTAAAAGGCGTGGTCGGCGATGATCTGCTTTCGAAATATATTGCCGCGAAGAAAGTTGAAGCTTCCGACTTTATTGCCGCTGAGGATAAAACGATATTTTACAAAGAGCGTTATTTTAACATGATCTAAAACTAACCGCATTCATTTGCTGTTTTGATATCCTTACGGAAAGGTGGCGATATGATGGAAAGCGCTTTAATCGTTTCAAGTACAATCCAAGGCACAGAATCCTTTACCGAGCTTTTAAACGCGGCCGGTATTCATCAAATCGCCGCTGTAAAGACCGCCGGCGAGGCACGAAGGTCTGTTTTGGAAAATGATTACGACCTGGTGATTATCAACGCACCGCTCCGTGATGAATCCGGTGAAAACCTTTCCAGGCATATTGCATTAAAAGGTATTTCGCAGGTTATGCTGATTGTAAAAAGCGAGGATTATGACGCGGTATCCGCCGTCTGTGAGGACGATGGCGTTCTGACCATTGCAAAGCCGCTGAATAAGGCTGTTTTTTGGTCCGCGCTCAAACTGGCGAATTCATCGCAGAAAAGACTCAAACGCGTACAAAACGAAAACACCCTGCTCAAGCAAAAAATCGAGGATATCCGTATTGTCGACAGGGCTAAATGCGTTTTGATTTCCAACGTTAACATGAATGAAAAGGACGCACATAGATTTATTGAAAAACAGGCGATGGATATGCGGACTACAAGAAGAGCCGTTGCGGAAGAGATATTGAAAACATATGAGAATTAAACACCTGATACTTTGATTTCAAAAGGAGATGCATTGCATGTCAGTTAAGGTCGTTGTCGGAGCACAGTTTGGTGATGAAGGCAAAGGCAAGCTGGTGGATTGGCTGGCGAAGGATGCGGATTTAGTTGTGCGGTTTCAAGGCGGGGACAACGCGGGACATACAGTGATTAACACGCACGGCGTCTTCAAGCTGCACATCATTCCATGCGGCATATTTCGTCCGGCATGCCAATGCCTTATAGGAACCGGCACAGTCGTAAATCCGGATGTTCTGATTGCGGAAATTGAAATGCTCAATAATGCGGGAATCAGTACGTCGAAGCTTCTGCTTTCTGGAAACGCGCACCTTGTTATGCCCTGGCATGTGAAACTGGATGAGGCGATGGAACGCGCCGGTGGCATAGGGACCACAAAACGCGGCATCGGGCAGGCTTATGCAGATAAGTTCCTGCGCAAAAATCTTCGCGCGGGTGATTTGCATAATATGACAGTGATAAGAGACAAGGTTTCCAGCCATCTGGAATTTGTCAATGCACAGCTCACCTTTATGGGCGCTGCGAAATTCACCCTCGATGACATCATGGATAAGTGCCTGTACTGGCAGGAAAAGCTGGCGCCGTACCTGTGCGACGCATTTAATGTGGTGCATTCCGAGCTCTCAAGAGGCGCCCGTATCTTGTTTGAAGGACAACTCGGCGCGATGAAGGATATCGACCTGGGTATCTATCCTTATGTTACATCGTCAAATCCTGTTGCCGCGTTTGCCGCAGTGAGCGGGGGCTTTTCACCCAGGCTGATCGATTCGATTACCGGCGTCTGTAAAGCATTCTCCAGTACAGTCGGCGACGGGCCTTTTCCCACTGAAATGCAGGAATCCGACGCGGTATTGCTGCGGGGAACGGGCATGAATCCCGACGACGAATACGGCGCGAGAACAGGACGGTCCCGCCGCCTTGGCTGGCTTGACCTGCCGGTGCTTCGATATGCTGATAAAATCAATGGTTTTGACGAATTGGCACTGACAAAGCTGGATAAACTGGACGCGCTGCCCGAAATCAAAATATGCACCGACTATTTGCTTGATGGTAAGGTTAGCGTGAATATGCCAAATACCAGCGATCTCTACCGTGTTGAGCCGATATATGAAGTTTTACCGGGGTGGTTGTCGGACACCACACGCTGCAGGACCTTTAGTGACTTGCCAGAAAATGCCAAGCGATACGTACGATCGATCATTGATAAAACCGGTGTACCAATCAGATATATAGGCAACGGGCCAGAAAGGGAAAGTATCATTAGTCTCTAAAACCCGTGCCTGGGTACGTAAAGACATACTGCCCGACGCGGAATCCGCGGACCCGAATAAAATCAAAAAACAGTTTACAAGGCAGTTGACAACAAAGCAGTTAAGTGATAATATAATATATTATAAATGATAAACAAAGACGTTTGTCAGCAACCGGTTTTTTGCCGGTCTGTTGTCAGACGTCTTTCTTTTTTTGAAAGAGGAATAATGCTATGTCATACACAATGAATGTATTGGAATGGGTGAAAAACAAAAACCCAAATGAGCCGGAATTTCACCAGGCCATGACCGAAATTCTTCCCACACTTCAGCCTTTTTTGGATGCACATCCGGAATATGAAAAGGCCGGGGTTCTGGAGCGTCTTGTGGAACCGGAACGGCAGATCATGTTCCGGGTTCCCTGGATCGACGATGCCGGGAGAGTTCAGGTCAATCGTGGTTACCGGGTTCAATTCAACAGCGCCATCGGACCTTACAAAGGCGGGCTGCGCTTCCACCCGAGCGTAAGTTTGAGCATTGTCAAATTTTTGGGATTTGAACAGATTTTTAAGAACTCCCTGACCGGGCTGCCTATCGGCGGAGGCAAGGGCGGAGCAGACTTCGATCCCAAAGGCAAATCAGACCGTGAGATCATGTCATTCTGCCAAAGCTTTATCAACGAGCTTTACCGGTATATGGGTGCTGATCAGGATATCCCCGCGGGGGACATCGGTGTGGGCAGCCGTGAGATCGGCTATATGTACGGACAATACAAGCGTCTTACCGGGCGATATGAAGGCGCTATGACCGGCAAGGGGCTCACATACGGCGGTTCCCTGGTGCGCTGCGAAGCCACTGGCTACGGATTGGCATACATGATGGAAAATATACTGGAAGCTAATGAAACAACATTAGCGGGCAAGACAGTAGTGATTTCCGGAAGCGGCAATGTTGCTATATATGCAGCCGAAAAGGCGGCACAGCTGGGTGCGAAGGTTGTAACCATGGGCGATTCCAACGGTTATGTTTATGATTCTGAAGGCATAGACATTGAGGCGGTCAAACTGATCAAATTAACCCGGCGGGAGCGGATCAGGGAGTACCTGAAGCACCGCCCGGGCGCACAATACTATGAAAACGGCTTAATTTGGTCTGTTCCCTGTGATATTGCCCTGCCCTGCGCCACACAGAATGAACTGACCGAGAAGGGTGCAGAATTACTTATACATAATGGGTGTATTGCGGTAGCAGAAGGGTCCAACATGTCAACATCATTGGAAGCAACACATCTGTTGCAGAAAAACGGTATTTTGTTCGCACCGGGTAAAGCCTCCAATGCGGGCGGTGTTGCGGTATCAGCGCTTGAAATGTCACAAAACAGCGTGCGTATGTCATGGACATTCGAGGAAGTCGACAGTAAGCTGCGCACGATTATGCGAGAGATATACAAAAAAAGCGCTGCCGCCGCAGAACAGTACGGAATGAAGGGAAATCTTGCCACGGGTGCGAATATCGCAGGTTTTGAGAAGGTCGCGGAGGCAATGCTGCAGCAGGGTGCTGTTTAACAGATCATAAAACTATGGAGGTATACGACATGAATACAATTGATAACATAACCATTTCATTAGGCACGCCTGTCACAGCCCCCTGTCTTGTTCCTGTGTTGCATACCTCAACGCCTCATTGCATCAGCGAGCCGTTTATGGTGAACGGTGAGGCATATAAAGTAACCGCTATGTCTCTGGGAACACCCCATGGTGTTGTTTTTGTCGACGATGTTGATAATGTGGACGTTTCGGCACTGGGGTCTTCCCTTGGTATGCACGCACGCTTTCCAAAGGGCGCGAGCGTTGTTTTCGTCCAGATAATTGACGATGAAACCGTCAAAGCCCGGCTCTGGCAGCGCGGTGAAGGTGTAACTGTATTCACACCCGAGGCCGCCTGCGCATCGGCAGCGGCTGCCAGGATGCTCCAAAAAATAATGGTAAACAAGGCGAGTGTCTTGATGGGTGAAAACACTTTGCAGGTGGAGTGGGACCGGATCGGCGATGTCATGCTGACAGGCCCGGCAGACTTGCTCCGGTCTTAGCATCGGCGAAGATTGATATTTCGTACAAAAAATAGTAATATAGTCTCCTGACAAATAAAGCAGTTGGGAGTAAGCATCATCAATGAATAAAAAAGATTTATCCGCGTTTCGGCGTCAATTCAAGACAGACAGCTACAGGTTAAAAATCAATAATCTCTACACGGCTTACGTTAAAAAGGATAATAAAAAGATTCTGTACGCCGAGCTGGCTTCTTTTGATATGAAGAGCGAGCCGGAACAGGAAATTTACCTGGGCAGCTTTAAAAAGCTTTTAACCGGCGGTCTCAACAGCAAGATATTCGAGCTGGCCTTTGACAACAGCACCGTAGAAAACGAGGGGCAGGCTTTGTGCCGGAGGCTTTTGGGCTCAGGGCAGGGAGACTTTGTCGACTACTGCAACGCTTACATCGAAAGGCTCGCTGACCATTATACTTACGATTCAGACACCGTCATAACATTCGCCGGCGGTAAATACAGCAAACCTACGGGTAAAAAAAGCCGGAGGAGTGAAGATGATTCCCTTGACGGCTTTGACGACACTTCCCTGGGCTATGAATTTATTCTATGCAGCGTCAGCAAGGCTGACGATTCCAAACGGGGTATCTATTACAGCGCCGCCTCAGAACGATTTGAGCTCAGTTCCACGCTGAACAGAGATGTCAACTTCTCATCACCTATCGACGGCTTCATATACCCAGCCATCGGTGATTTCGGTCCGGACGTCAATAAGCTGATCTACTATACGGCAAAGGCCAATGTCCGAAACGAGGAGCTAATTACAAATGTCCTCAACTGCCAGCTTGACCTGACGGCCGGCGAAGAAAAGGAGCGTTTCGAAGAGCTGCTCCGCCTCGTCAGCGGCGGCAAAATCAAGCCGGAGGTTCTGAAAAACATCAGCGGCGCCATCAGCGAAAAGATTGAGGCATATAAGGAAGACGATGAGATTGTCACTCTAGACGCCTCCGAGCTCAGGGAAATCTTCGAGGAGAGCGGCATCAGTGATATCAGCGGCTTTGACGATGCTTTTCTTGAGGCCGCAGAGGAGGGCTATGTGTTCAGGGCCGAAAGCCTGGTGGGCGGCAGCGCGCGTGCCGTACAGATCAGCACGGGAGTGTCTGATATCAGTGTGGAGCTCGAAAATCTTGTCTCCGTCCGGCAGGTCATCAATGCCCGGGGCAGAAAATGCCTGGAGATCGAAATCAGCGATGACGCCGAAATCAACGGTATCCCACTGGAGACGGAAAACACGTAAGCGTTTACATCAATGGATTTAATAGCGGAACCCCCTTGATGCCAAGGGGGTTCAG
>CAZVLO010000006.1:52902-60729 GCA_964628265.1 uncultured Papillibacter sp. | reverse complement strand
GATGAAGGGGCTGCGCACCGTCATGGCGCTGCCGGGGGCCGACAGGGGCTTCGTGGCCCTCAAGCCCGGGCACGACCGGGCGCTGGCGGCGCTGAAACCCTTTTTGTCGGACGGGATCCGGCTGTGCCTTTTGCCGACACACTACCCCGCCGGCGAGGAGCGGGCCGTGGTGCGGCAGGCACTGGGCGTGCTGCCGGGCGTGGACGAACTGCCCGCCGCCGCGGGCGCGGTGGTGTTCAACGCCGAAACGCTCCACCGCCTCTGCGAGGCTGTGGAGGAGAAAAAGCCGATGATCGACAAAGATGTCACCGTGGCCGGCAAGCTGGCCGGGCCGCGAACGCGGGTGTTCTACGACGTGCCGGTGGGCCTTCCGGCGGGCGCGCTCCTCGAAATGGCGGGCGGCGCCTCGGGGTACGGGGAGATCCTGCTGGGCGGCCCGTTCACCGGGCGGCGCGCGGGCGCGGACGATCCGATCCTCAAGACCACCGGGGGCGTGCTGGCGGCGGAGGAATTTCCCCGCCGGGGGCGCAGGCTGGGCCTTCTCGTCTGCGCCTGCGGCGCAGGCGAGGCGCGGCTGAGGGAGATCGCGGCTTCGATGGACTGTTCGGTGGCGCTCGTCGAAACCTGCAGTCAGGCGAAGAAGGTCCGCCAGGCGCTCAAGTGCGAAAACCCCGGCCATTGCCCCGGGCAGGCCGCGAAGGTGCTGGCGCTCAAAAGGGCGGGCGCGGAGGAGATCCTCATCGCCAACTGCGCCGACTGCACCAACACCGTTATGGCCTGCGCCCCGCGGCTGGGCCTTGTGGTCCACCACGCCACGGACGGCGCGCTGCGCGCCGTGAACCACCCTCTGATCCGGAAACTGATCCCCTGACGGGCATCATTCTGATACGGGAGGCGGCCTATGTCCATCACAAACGATACCCTTCGGCAACACCTGAAGGACCCCGCGGTTTTCTGCTGCCGTCGGAAGGCGGGCGCGGTCATCGGCCCCGGGGACCTGGAGGACCCCTCGCTTTTCAAGGAGATGCTGGACTCCGGACTCGTGACGCTGGACCCGCGGGGCCTCACCATCGAGGCCGCGCTGGGCAGGACCCTCGCCCGGGACTGCGAGGCGCTCACCGCCATCCTGCCGGAGATGGTGGAGGCCGCGCCGGAGGTTCCGGCCGCCCCGGCCGCCCCGGCATCCTCCGGCGGCGTGCACATTGAGATCGCAAAGCTCGAGGGGCTCAAAATCGACATTCCGGCGGGCCTTCTGTCGGGATTCATGCCGCCCCCACCGCCCGCCGCATCGGCCGCGCCGGCCGGACCGGCGGCGGAGGACAGGGTCATCCGCACCCTGGTGAAGAAGCATTTTGCCGTGCGCCGGGTGGTTCTGGGCGACAGGACCGCCTTCTCCGGCGGCGTGCTCACCATCGACCGGGGCCTTTTGCAGGCGGCAAAGGCCACAAGCCCGCTGATCAGGGCGCTGGAGATGGACGTGATCCCGCCGGAGGGCCGCCACATCCGCACCCAGACCATCATGGACGTGTGCCCCGTCGCCACAAAGGCCTCCGGCAAGCTGGGCGAGGGCGTGTCCCACGTGCTGGACGGCGTGGTGTTCATGCTCACCGGCGTGGACGAGGACGGCGTGCAGGTCCACGAGTTCGGCTCCTCCGAGGGGTATCTGGACGAGAAGATGGCCTTTGGCCGCCCGGGCTGTGCCGACGAGGGGGACATCATCGTCCGCGTGCACGCGACCATCGAGCGGGGGGCCGGCATGGAGCGCCGCGGGCCCTTCGCCGCCCACGTCGCCCAGGATGTGATCATCACGGCCATCCGGAACGCGCTGAAGGACGCCGAAGCGCCGGTCGTCCGCGAGGAAATCTGCCGCGATGTGCGCAGGATCGGCCGGCCCCGGGTGGTGCTCATCAAGGAGATCATGGGCCAGGGGGCGATGCACGATAACGTGCTGTGCCCCGTCGAACCCGCGGGCATCCAGGGGGGCCAGAAGAACGTGGACCTGGGCAACGTGCCGGTGATGATGACGCCCAACCAGGTGCGCGACGGCGCGGTCCACGCCCTCACCTGCATCGGCCCCGCCACCAAGGAGATGACCCGCCACTACTTCCGCGAGCCGCTGGTGGAGGCGCTGGCCGAGGACGGGGAGCTGGACCTTGCCGGCGTGATCTTTGTGGGCAGCCCCCAGGTGAACGACGAAAAGGCGTACGTCTCCGAGCGGCTGGGCACGCTGGTGGAGGCGCTGGACGTGGCCGGCGCCATCGTGACCACCGAGGGCTTTGGCAACAACCACATCGACTTCGCGTCCCACATCGAGCAGGTGGGCATGCGGGGCATTCCGGTGGTGGGCGTCAGCTTTTGCGCCTATCAGGGCCAGATGGTGGTGGGAAACCCCTACATGGATGCCATGATCGAGCTGAATAAGGACGCCCAGGGCTTTGAAAACGAAGTCGCCGGCTGCTCGTCGCTGACGGCGGCCGACGCGCGCCGCGCCGTGCTGATGCTCAAAACCCGGATGGCCGGCATCCCCGTCCTGCCGCCGGAGCCCAAGTGGGATCAGCGGGTGATCGATCGGAACCAGAAGATTGCGGACGGAGCGTGACGCGCGTGGAGCTGATACCGGTGCTTACCCGGGGAACCATTGTGGCGGTCAACGACACCGCCGTCCGCGTGGAGATCGCGGGGCGGCTGGGCGTGGTCACGGTGCCGCTGAGATGGCTCATATCGGACAGCGCGCCCGCGCCCGGCCAGGCCGTGGAATTCTACTTCAGCTATCTGCGGACGACGTGACCACTTGAATTCAATGCGGGAGGAATCGCCATGCAGCTGACAACCGCCGAGGGTTTGCAATCGGAAATCTTCGTGCCCACGGCCCCCCGGCCCGTGTGGACGCCCCTTGCCAGGCCGCTGCCCGAGTGCCGGGTGGCCTTCATCACCGCCGGCGGCATCCATCGGAAGGACCAGAAGCCCTTCAACACCGCCGGAGACCATACCTACCGGCCCATTCCGTCGGACATTCCCACGTCGGAGCTGATGGTCACCCACGGCGGGTTTGACAACTCCGACATCAACAGGGACGTCAATGCCATGTTCCCGCTGGACCGGCTGCGCGAGCTTGTGGCCGAGGGCTTCATCGGCAGCCTGGCCCCGGAGATGTACGGCTTCATGGGCGGTGGCGGCAACGTGGAAAAATTCAAAAGCGAAACCGGTCCGGAGATCGCCCGCAAGCTCAAGGCCCAGGATGTGGACATCGTCCTTTGCACCGGCGGCTGCGGCACCTGCCACCGCTCCGCCACCATCGTGACCCGCGCCTGCGAGGAGGCGGGCATGAGCTGCATCGTGATCGCGGCGCTGCCGCCCATCGCAAAGCAGCAGGGCGCGCCCCGCATCGCCGCCGCCCACGTGCCCATCGGCTCCAACGCCGGCGAACCGGGCAACAAGGCCATGCAGACGGGCATCCTGAAGGATTCGCTCCGCTGCGTCGCCGAGTTTGACCACTACGGTCAGATGAAGCTTCTGCCCTATGAGTACAGGCACAATGTGTAGATGCTTCCGGAGGAGTGCGTATGGACTGCTTTTCGGCCCTTGAAAAAGCGGAGCAAACCTTCCTGGTGGTGGACTCCCACACCATGGGCGAGCCTACGCGCATCATTCTGAAGGGCTTTCCCCGCCTTGAGGGGCGCACCATGATGGAGCGCAAGCAGTACCTGGCCCGCAACTATGACCACTTCCGCACCGCGCTGATGCTGGAGCCCCGGGGCCACAAGGACATGTTCGGCGCGCTGATCACCGAGCCCGCCACCCCCGGGGCCGACCTGGGCGTGATCTTCATGGAAAACTCCGGATACCTGAACATGTGCGGCCACGGCTCCATCGGCACCGCCACCGTGGCGGTGGAAACGGGACTCGTCCCGGTGGAGGAGCCCTATACCCACCTGACGCTGGACGCCCCGGCGGGGCCGGTGCGCGCCCGTGTGCGGGTGGAAAAGGGGCGGGCCCGGGAGGTCACCCTCGTCAACGTACCCGCCTTCGTATACCGGGAGGGGCTTTCCGTCCCGGTGCCGGGCTATGGCGAGGTGCCCTGCGACATCGCCTTCGGCGGCAGCTTCTTTGCGCTGGTGGACGCGGAGAAGGTGGGGCTTTGCGTCTGCGGCGCGCACCTGGCGGCGCTGACGGAGCTGGGCATGGCGCTGATGGCGGTGATCAACCGCGCCGTCCCCGTGCGGCATCCGGAGGCGGACATATGCGGCGTGGACCTGGTGGAGTTTTTCAGTCCCGCCGCGGATGGGTGCGCCGACCTGAAAAACGTGGTGGTATTCGGGGACCGGCAGATCGACCGCTCCCCCTGCGGCACCGGCACCAGCGCAAAGCTGGCCTGCCTGTACCGCAAAGGGCTTCTCAAGATGGGCCAGCCCTTCGTGTACGAGGGCATCACCGGCTCGCGGTTTCGCGGCGTGGTCGTCGGCGAAACCCGGGTGGGGGAATACCCGGCCGTCGTCCCGGAAATCACCGGCAGCGCCTTTATCACCGGCGTCAACCGGCTGATTTTGAACGGCGACGATCCCGAAAAATACGGCTTTCTGGTGGGCGGATAGCCCTGTCCGGCATAAGAGGGGGAGAGAGTATGAAACTCAGGGACCGGAACCTGACCGCGGCGGACGTAAAGGCCCTCGTCAAAACCTACATGATCGACACCTACGAGCGCTTTGATTTCGTGTGCGAGCGCGCCAAGGGCATGTATCTATACGACGAGACGGGCGAGGCGTACCTGGACTTTTACGGCGGCATCGCGGTCAACTCCGTGGGCAGCTGCAACGATGCGGTGGTCGCCGCCGTCCGGGATCAGGCGGGGGATGTGATCCACACCTTCAACTACCCCTACACCCTGCCCCAGGCGCTGCTGGCCGAGAAGATCTGCACCGCGGTGGGCATGGACAAGATCTTCTTTCAAAGCACCGGCGCCGAGGCCAACGAGGCCATGATCAAGATGGCGCGCAAGGTCGGCACCGAAAAATACGGGCCGGAAAAATATCACATTGTGACCGCAAAAAACAGCTTCCACGGCCGCACCTACGGCGCGCTGAGCGCCACCGGCCAGCCGGACAACGCCTGCCAGCGGGGCTTTAAACCCATGCTGCCAGGCTTTACCTACGCCGAATTCAACGACCTCGATTCCTTCCGCGCCGCGGTGACGGAGAATACCATCGCCATTATGGTGGAGCCGGTGCAGGGGGAGGGGGGCGTGGTGCCCGCCACGGAGGAATTTTTGAAGGGCCTCCGGGCGCTTTGCGACGAGAAGGGGCTGCTCCTCTTGCTGGACGAGATCCAGACCGGTTGGTGCCGCACCGGGAAGGTCATGGCCTTCATGCACTACGGCGTGAAGCCGGACATCCTCACCATGGCCAAAGCCATGGGCGGCGGCATGCCCATCAGCGCCGTCTGCGCCTCTGCCGAGGCCGCTTCCGCCTTTTCCGCCGGTGCCCACGGCACCACCTACGGCGGCAACCCCGTGTGCTGCGCGGCGTCGCTGGCGGCCGTCACCGAAATGCTGGACGGAGACTTCGCCGGCCGCGCCGCCGCGGTGGGCGCCTACTTCATGGAGCGGCTGAAGGCGCTGCCCCACGTGAAGGAGGTCCGCGGCAAGGGCCTTTTGGTGGGGGTGGAGTTTGACGCCCCGCTGGGCCGGGCGATCAAGCACGGCTGCACCGACCGGCGCCTTCTCGTAACGCTCATCGGCGACCGCGTGATTCGCATGGTGCCGCCGCTCATCGTGACGGCGGCGGACTGCGACCGGGCGGCGGCCATTCTCGAAGCCGCGGTCCGGGAGGCCTGCGGCGAAGCCTGAGCCCAAAAGAAAAAGAGGCCGCGCGCGGATCGGGCAGCAATCCGCGCGCGGCTTTCCTTGCGAAGAAATTTAGAAATTGAACTGGTCCACGTTCTCGGCGGTCCAGACGGACGGGGGCCCCATGATGATGGTCTTGCCGTCGTCCAGCAGCGTGATGGCGCCCACGCCGGGGACTTCCATGCCGTTCTCGATCTTGGTGCCGTTCAGCTCATAGTGGGCCACGTACACGGTCAGCTTGCCCAGCATGCCGGGATCCCACAGGATGCCGAAGTCCAGCGAGCCGTCCTTCAGGTAGGGGGCGGAGTCCGTGGGCATGGAGGAGCCGACGACCGCGACCTTGTCCTGCAGGCCCTTCTCCTGGATGGCCATCGCCGCGCCGATGGGGGCGGGGGTGGATACGCCCACGATGCCCTTCAGGTCCGGATAGGCGGCCAGAAGCGCCAGCGTCTGGGTGTAGGCTTCCTGGGCGGATTCGTCGGAGGGCACCGGATCGGTGACCAGCTTGAGGTCGGGGTACTTGGTCTTGGCGTATTCGAGGCCGTAGTTGATCCAGGTGTTGAGGTTGGCGGCCGTCAGGTAGCCGGTCACGATGGCGTACTCGCCGGAATCGGTGCCCATGGCCTCCACGAGCTTATCCCAGATGAACTCGCCATAGGCCTTGTCGTCGATCTGATGGATGGAGTACTTCACGTCGTCGCCCTTGGCGGTGGTGTCCCAGTCGACGACCAGCACGCCCTCTTCCGCGCACTTCTGCAGCACGGGGGAGACCGCGTCGGGATCGTTGGGGGCGATGGCCAGGCTGTCGATGCCGCGGATCAAAAGGTCCTCGATCATCTGCACCTGCTGGGCGGCGTCGCCTTCGGTGGGGCCGGTGTAGATGACTTCGATGCCCAGTTCCTTGCCCGCTTCCAGCGCGCCGACTTCCGAGGCGTTGAAGTAGGGGATGCCCACCAGCTTGGGCATGACCACGATGGTTTCCGCGCTGGCAGCGACGGAGAGAACCAGGCAGAGCATGAGGACGAGGGAGAGAACCTTCTTCATGCGAGTCACTCCTTTATGTTTATCCCGTTCCACAGCCCGGGCTGCCCGGGGGCCGGGCTGAGAAATCCAGCGTCAGGCCTTTTTGGCACGGCGCTCCCGCGCCGCGAGGAAGTTGATGGACAGCACCGTTACCAGGATCAGCCCGGTGACGATGTCGGTGATGTTGCGGTTGATGCCGATGATGTTGAAGCCCGAGGACACCACCTGCAGGATGGCCACGGCCGTGACCGTGCCCAGCACGTGTCCGCTGCCGCCGTTGATGTCCGTGCCGCCCAGCACCGTGGCCGCCACCGCCTGCAGCGTGTAGCTGGAGCCGTAGTCGGCGCGGGCGGAATTGTAGCGCGACACCATCAGGATGCCCGCGATGCCCGCCATGATCGAGGAGAAGATGTACACCTTCATCAGCACCGCCCGCGTGTTGATGCCGCTGAAGCGGGTGGCCTTTTCGTTGCCGCCCACCATGTAGATGCTCACGCCCCAGGGGGTGCGCTCCACCATGAAATAGGCCAGGAGGATCACCGCGATGTAGACCATCATCGTATAGGGAAAGTTGGCGATTGAGCCCGCGCCGATGCGTTGGAACAGCGTGGGAAAGCCCGAAATGCCCGATCCGCGGGTGACGTTGAGGGAGATGCCGTTGAACACCGTCTGGGTGCCCAGCGTGACCAGGAGCGAGGCCACCCCCACGTAGGCCACGAAGTAGCCGTTGACCATGCCGCACACAACCGACACCGCCATCACCGCCGCGATGCCCGCCGCGATGATGATAAGGTCCGGGATGCCGCCGGCCTCGTTCATCGTGCGCATCAGAAACGCGCCCACGATGGCCGACAGCATGGCCGAATTCACCAGCGACAGGTTGATGCCGCCCGTCATGATGACCACACTCATGCCGATGGCCAGAATGCCGAACTCCGCCATCTGGAAGCCCATGTTCTTGAAGT
>CAZVLO010000006.1:12318-52892 GCA_964628265.1 uncultured Papillibacter sp. | reverse complement strand
TCAGCACAAGGAGCAGCGCCAGCAGGAAGTACTGGTTTTTGTTGCGGGTGAGGTGTTCGCGCACGTGTTCCATCAGGCGCCCTCCCTTCCGTCCAGCGAGGTATCGATGTCCACCTTGGTCTGCCGCCGCTCCTCGCGCCGGAGCTTGACCATGTCCAGGCTGACCGCGATCAGGATGATCGTGCCCACGACGATGGACTGCCAGTAGGTGGATATCCGCGCCAGCGTCAGGCCGTTGGAGATGAAGGCGAAGAGCATCACGCCCAGGAAGGTGCCGGTGACGGAGCCGGAGCCACCGGTCAAAAGCGCGCCGCCCAGCACCACCGCGCCGATGACGTTCATCTCATAGCCCAGGAAGGCGTTGGGGTCCACCGACTTCATGATGGAAGTGTAGGTGATGGCCGCAAAGCCCGCCATTATGCCGGAGAAGGCGTAGGCAAACACCGTCAGGCGCTTGTTGTTGAGGCCCGCCCGCTGGGCGGAGACGGGGCTCGAGCCCATCGCCATGACGGAGCGGCCCAGCATCGTGCGCTTGATGAGAAACCAGGTGACCAGCATCGCCACGAGGAACAGCAGAAACTGCACCGGCACGCCGATTTCGGAGCCGTTCGGGTTGCGGAAGGAGAAGAACTTCACCAGGCCGAAGTCAATAATCTTCTGCGGAAGCTGGTTGATCCAGGTGCCGTTGGTGTAGTAGCGCAAAAAGCCGTCGATCACAGAGGCCATGCCCAGCGTGGCGATGATGGCCGGGAGCTTCAGCCGCGCCACCATCAGCCCGTTGAGAAGCCCCACCGCGCCGCCGATGGCGATGCCCAGAAGGTAGATCAGCAGCAGGTTGTCAAAGCCGGTGCGGTTCATGATCTGGCCGGTGAGAACCGTCACCAGCGCCAGCTGCGAGCCGATGGATACGTCTATGCCGCCGGTGATGATGATCAGCAGCATGCCCATGGCGCAGGTGCCCAATACCGCGTTGGACTTGAGCACGTCCATCAGGTTCTCGAAGGAGAGAAACGTGGGGTTGAAAAGCCATGAGATCAGCATGACGCCCAGGAGCATCGCGCCGACGGAAATCTCCTTCTGGCCCATCAGCCGCTTCAGGCGGTCGGTCAAGCGGAACCCTCCTTTTCAGGATCGCGTTGTAAGGGAGCGGGGGCGCGGGGCGCTCCGCCGCGGTGTGGCCGGCCGCCGCATCAGGCGAGGACCGCCTTTTCCATCAGCATTTCCTGGGTGGCGGCGGCGCCGTCAAATTCGCCGGTTACGCGGCCCCGCCGCATGACGAGGATCCGGTCGGAGATGGAAAAGATCTCCGGAAGCTCGCTGGAAACCATGATCACCGCGATGCCCGAGTCCGCCAGATCCCGCAGCAGCCGGTGGATCTCGCTCTTGGCGCCCACGTCGATGCCGTTGGTGGGCTCATCCACGATCAGCACCTTGGGGCTGGTGGCCAGCCACTTGGCCACCACGATCTTCTGCTGGTTGCCGCCGGAGAACTTCATGGCCTGCATGTGGGGATAGGGGGGCCGCACGCCCAGCTGCTTGATCATCTCCTGGGCGCGGGTTCTGCGCCGGCGGAAGTCGATGATGCCGAAGCGGTTGGCAAAGGAGGTGAGGATGGGCAGCGTCAGGTTGCCCTCGGCGTCCTGCTGCATTACAAGCCCCTCGGTCTGCCGGGATTCGGGCACGAAGGCGATGCCCAGCTTTTTGGCCTCGGCGGGCGAGCGCGGCAGCACCTTTTTGCCCTCGAGGAAGATCTCGCCGCTGTCCGGCGGGTTCAGGCCGAAGAGGGACAATACCGTTTCCGTGCGGCCCGCGCCCACGAGGCCGGTGATCCCCAGCACCTCGCCCCGGCGCAGCTTGAAGGATACGTTCTGGTAGTTGCCCTTTTTGGAGATGTTTTTGACCTCCAGCACCACGTCGCCCGCGCCCTTTCCGGCCAGGCGCTCGTCGCTGATCTCCCGGCCCACCATCATCGAGATCAGTTTTTTGCGGTCCATCTCGGCGGCAGGGGCGGTGCCGATGAGGCGGCCGTCCCGCAGTACAGTCATGCGGTCGGCAATGCGGAACAGCTCGTCCAGCTTGTGGCTGATGAAGATGATCGCCATGCCCCGGTCGCGCAGCGTGCGCACGATCTTGAACAGCGCCTCCACCTCGCCGGAGGACAGCGCCGACGTCGGCTCGTCCATCACCAGCAGCTTCGCGTCGTACACCAGCGCCCGGGCGATGGCCACCAGCTGCTGCTTGGCCGTGGACAGCGTGTTGGCGCGGGCGCGCAGGTCGATGCTCACCCCCAGGCTCTCCAGCGCCTCGCGGGCGGTGCGCTCCATGGCGCGCCAGTCCACCAGGCGGTTGCGCTTTTCAATCTGCTCGGTAAAGGCGATGTTCTCCTTCACCGAAAGCGTGGGGAAGAGGGAAAAATCCTGATAGATCGCGATGATGCCGCTGCGCATCGCGTCCAGCGCCGTCAGGCTCTCGACGCGCCGGCCCTCGACTTCAATCACCGCGCCGGGGTCCGGCTGATAGACGCCGGTCAGCACTTTGATCAAGGTCGACTTGCCGGCGCCGTTTTCCCCGATCAGCGCGTGTACTTCGCCCCGGCGGACGTCAAAACCCACGCCCGAAAGCGCGTTGACGCCCGGAAAGGTCTTGGATACGTTCTCCAGCCGGAGGAACACGCCGCCGTCCGCCATGCCGCCGCCCCCATTTCCTGAAAACACAATAATTTGAACGATAGGGCCAATTGGCACCCTACCGTTTTATAGTATCTATTCATTGGCTGTGACGGAATATAAATATCAAAGCATTTGGTGGAAAAATCAACGATGCGGCCCTCATCGGCGGCGGTATTCCGAAGGCGTGACGCCCGCGTACTTTTTGAAGGTGCGGCTGAAGTAGTGCTGGTCCTCAAAGCCCACCCGGAAGGCAATTTCGTAGATCATCAGATCGGTCTGGTCCATCAGCCGCTTGGCTTCCGCGACGCGGGTGCGGCCGATGTAGTCCGCGATGGACATGCCGAAGGCGCGCTTGAAGGCGTTGCCCAGGTAGTTGGGAGAGTAGCCCAGCGTCGCCGACAGGCGGTGGACGCTCAGCTTGGGGCTGGCGTAGCCGCGGTCGATGGCCTGGCGCGCCTGCTCCGCCACGGAGCGGGGGGCCGGCGGCGCGCTCTGGTCCGCCATGGCGCTGCGGATGAGCCGCTCCCGGGACTCCCGCTCGGAGGCCAGCGCGTGGAGACGCCGGGCCATGGCGCGCACGTCGTCCTGGTCCACAGGCTTGAGCACGTAGTCCACCGCGCCGTAGCTCAGGGCCTGCTTGGCGTAGTCGAATTCGTCGTACCCGCTGATGATGATGGTGGCGGGCCGGTCCGGCCGGCTCCCCAGGCGCTTCATCAGTTCGATGCCGTTCATCTCGGGCATGGCGATGTCCAGCAGCATGGCGTCGATGCGGCGGCTGTCCAGCACGGCCAGCGCCTGGGCGCCGCTCTGGGCGGTGAAGGTCTGGAAAAGGCCGGTTTCATCGATGATGCCGCGCATGCCCTCGGCCAGCAGGCGCTCGTCGTCCACCACCAGCATGGTAAACATGCGGAATTCCTCCCGTGTCAAGGCTGATTGGGCCCGGCGGCGCAGGCGTTTCTTTCGGTGCCGGGCGGGATGCGCCGGATCCGCACCGTGGCGACGGTTTCGCGCCCCTCTCGGGCAAAGGTGAGCCCGTAGCCCTCGCCAAAGCACATGCGCACCCGGTCGTGGACGTTGGAAATGCCGATGCCGTAGCCCGGCGGCGCGGGGGCCTCCGTGCGGTGGTGCAGGAAGCGGTTCATGGATTCGATGGTTTCCCTTGTGGCGCGCTCGCCGTCGTCGCGCACCATCAAAAGGATGTCACCGCCATCCGCCCGGGCGGAGAGCGCGATGCGGCAGGTCTTGGCGGCGCTGGCCTGCATGCCGTGGATGATGGAGTTCTCCACCAGCGGCTGCAGGATCAGCCGGGGGGTCAGGCAGTCCATCAGGTCCTCGGGCATGTCGTAGGAGACGGTGATGGAGTCCTCGTAGCGGGCCATCTGGATGCCGATGTAGAGTTCAATGTGCTTGATCTGCTCCCTGAGCGGGATGAAGTCGCGCCCGCGGCTGATGCTGATGCGGAAAAAGGAGGCCAGGTCCTTGGTGATGCGGATCGCCTTTTTGTCCTCGCCGGTGCCGATCAGCCAGATGATGGTGGACAGCGTGTTGTACAGAAAGTGCGGGTTGATCTGGAATTCCAGCGCGCGGATCTGCGCCTCCCGGTTGTTCTTCTGCTCCTCGTAGTACTGCTGGATGGAATCCTCCAGCTTTTCCAGAATCTGGCCGTACTTGTCGTCCAGCAGCGCGATTTCGTTTTTGACGGGCGGGCGGTCCTGGGGCTGGCCCGGCGCGTAGGAGGAAACGCGACCGATCAGCCGGTACAGCGGCTTCATGAAGCTGCGGGACATCATGGAGCCCAGGAGCAGGCACAGCCCGATGCATAAAAGCGCCACCAGCAGCGTCATCGTGAGGATCGGGCGGAAGCCCGCGTTCAGCGTTTCCTCCGGGATCAGCTCGAGGTAGGTGAGGCGGCGCGTGGCGTCCCGGTGGAATACCAGCACCCGGCTGCCCAGGTCTACGGAGCCGGAGGTGCCCGAGAGGGCGGCCCGGTCAAAGCCCAGCGCCTCAAAGAGGTTCTGTCCGTAGAACGCGCCGTCGGCGCAGGACTGGATGGTGCCCCGGTCGTTGACGATCATGAAGTGGCTGCCCCGGGCGTCCTCGTAGGGCTGGTAAAGCTTGCGGAAAAGGCTCTCGCGCACGTTGATCCGGATCAGCGCCGCCGGGCGGTTGTGCCGGTCCAGCACCTGGCGCACATAGGGGATCACCCGCTCGCCGCCGTCCAGCGTGGCGTCCTGCCACAGGTCGAAGAGCTGGAAGTCCTCGGGGCCGGGCAGTTGTTCCGGCGCCGAGGGCAGAAGCTGCACCACCGACGCGTCCGCGGAGTACCGGAGCGTCACGCCGCCGCCGATAAAGAGCACCGCGCTGGCCTCCTGGCTGTTGTAGAGCCGGATGATCTGCCGCCTCGCCTGGTCTTCCACCATCGAGGGGATCATCTCCTGCCGGGCCTCGGTGTCAAAATAGGCGCGCACGTAGGGGTTGAAGGCCACGAGCAGCGTGTCCCGGTGTTTTTCGCGCATGATCTCATCCACCCGGTAGGCGATGAACTCCAGGCGGCTCTGGCTGTCGGTCACGCCCTTTTCCAGCATCGTGCGCGAGGACACGTCCAGCGAGATCGCGCCGATCACGAACACGGGCACCAGCGATACCAGGACAAACAGCATCGTCAGCCGGGTTCGGACCGACAGGTTGGCGAAAAACGAGGCGGCCTTCTTCACGGGGCACTTCACCCTTCGTCCCTTGTGATGCGCGGATTTCTCTCAAAGCGTAACACAAACGGCGCGGGTTTTCAAGGGGCGCAGAAAAGCGCGAAAGGGCGTCGCCCTTCCGCGCCCGGACCATTCACAAAGTCCTCGGCAGACTTCAATCGTTCCCGGCGGCACGTACGTCGGGAACGGTTTCTCCCCCCAGTGCGCACACTGGGGGGAGAAATAGCACCATACGTCAGCACACCGCCCGGAAATGCGTGAGCATTTCAGGGGTGCGCAGGCTTTCTCCTCCGCATCAAAAAATCCGGCAGGGGTTTTTGATGCTTTGAGCGCGAAAGGGCGTCGCCCTTCCGCGCCGTCGGTCCCGGCGGGGGTCAAAGCATGGAGGCGATGATGGCCGCGCGGGTGACGATGCCCTGCAGCATGCCGGTTTCGTCCACCACGGCGATGGGGTAGGGAGTTTGGGCGGCCAGCGGCATCACGTCGCTCACCAGCGCGTCCCGGGTGGTGGTGGGCGGGTTGCGGTCAATCCGCCCGGCAAAGCCCTCGCCCGCCTGCCGCGCCTTCAGCGCCGCGTCGATGGACAGAACGCCGAGAAGCTTCATCTTCTGGTCCACCACGTAGGCGCTGGACAGCCCCTGCCGGTGCATCTCGCGGATGGCGTTGGCAGGGTCGTCGTTCTCCCGAACGAGGCAGGCGGGGGTGATCATCACGCGGCCCACGCTGAGCACCTGGGTGCGGTCGGCGCTTTCGATGAACTGGCGCACGTAGTCGTCGGCGGGGGTGGCGGACAGGGTTTCGGGGGTTCCGGTCTGGACGGTCTTGCCGTCCCGCATGATGGACACGGTGTCCCCCAGCTTGAACGCCTCGTCGATGTCGTGGGTGATGAAGAGGATGGTCTTGCCCAGCCTCCGCTGCAGCGAGATCAGCTCAAACTGCATGTCCCGGCGGATCAGCGGGTCCAGCGCGGAGAAGGGCTCGTCCATCAGCAGGATGTCGGGGTCGTTTGTCAGCGCCCGGGCGATGCCGACACGCTGGCGCATGCCGCCGCTGAGGTTCCCGATGCTCTTATGCTCCCAGCCGGACAGGCCGACCATGCTGATCATCTCCATAGCCTTTTCCTCCCGCGCGGTTTTTTTAACGCCGCGGATCTCCAGCCCGAAGGCCACATTGCTCAGGACATCCCGGTGGGACATGAGGCCGAAGCTTTGGAAGACCATTGACATTTTACTGCGCCGGAATTCCATCAGCTCCTGTTTGCTGAACTCCTCTATATTCCGGCCTTCAAAGTAAATTTTTCCTGACGTTGCCGGGTGCAGCTTGTTCAGGCAGCGAACCACTGTCGATTTACCGGAGCCGGACAGGCCGATGAGGGTGAAAATTTTACCCCGCTCCACATCGAAGGAAACGTCATCAACGGCTACCGTAACGCCGGTCTGCTTGAGTATCTCCTCTTTCGAGCGGCCGCTTTTCAGCAGTTCGCGGGCGGCGGCTTTCTTCGCGCCGAACATCTTCGTCAGATGCTCGACCCGCAGAATGACATTGTCTTCATTCGTCATTGCGTGTCCTCCTTCTTCCTGACGATCCCCTGGGTGAGCCTGTCAAGAATGATGGCCACAATCACGATGGCGATACCCGCGGCGAAGCCCCGGCCGCTGTCGAGCCTGTTAATGCCGGTGATGACCTCCGACCCCAGACCGGTGGCGCCGATCATGGAGCAGGTGACGACCATGGAGATGGCCATCATGATCGTCTGGTTGACGCCGGTCATGATTGTGGGCAGCGCCTGGGGTATCTGCACCTTGAACAGCGCCTGTGCCTTTGTGGCGCCGAAAGCCTTTGCGGCTTCCACAACCTCGGCGTTCACCTGCTGTATGCCGTGACTGGTCAAACGTATCACGGGCGGCAGCGCGTAAATCGTTGTGGCGAGAACGGCGGGCACATTGCCCAGGTTCAGGAGCATAACCGCCGGAATCAGGTAGACAAAGGCCGGCATGGTCTGCATCGTATCCAATATGGGCCGGACGACCGCGTTAGCCTTTTTACTGGAGGCAATAAGCACACCGATCGGCAGGCCGATTATAAGCGCGAGCAAGACAGACGAGATGATAATCGTCAGCGTCTCGTACATGTGATTCCAGTAGCCTATGGCGCCGATAAAGAACAGCAGCGCCGTATACAGAACAGCGCGTATCCATTTCCTGCTCATGCGGTACGTGGCAATGAAAACAAGCGCCAGGAGCAGCCACCAGGGAATGATGTTGACAACGCTGCCCACCCCGATGAGGATCGAGCGCAGCAGAGTCCGGAGACCGTCAAAGAATCCGCCCCAATTCCGCAGTACATAGTCTATGGCATTGTTGATCGGTTCTTTGATGTTGACAAAAATGTCATTGGGAAAGTTTATAATCCAATCAGGCAATAGTAAGCGCCTCCCGTCAGCTCGTCAGCGCTTTGCGTACCAGATCCGCTTTATCGGCAGGCAGCCACTGGCTGAGCAGCTCGTCATGTTCCTTCAGGAACCATATGGCCGCAGTCATATAATCCGCTTCGTTGTCCTGTATATAAAGCAGGGCTTCCGAGGTCAGAGCGCTTGATGTTTTGTATTTGCTCAGGAATTCACAAAATTCAGCGTTGTTCTTTTGAAAGTCGGGATGGACGCAGACCGTCAGCGGCACCGAGGGGAATGCACATTCGCCGGCCCGGAGCTTGTCGGCATCGTACGGGGCGTCCTCCAACAGGACCAGGTCGTATTTGCCGCTCAGCCATGTGGGCTCCCAATAGTAAGCCACAATCGGCTCGCCCCTGTCATAAGCACCGGCAATTGCAGCCGACAGCGCCGCGTCGGAGCCGGGGTCCATATAGTTGTACATGGCGTCCAGACCGTAATAAGCCAGCTTGTTTCTCATGATCTCATCTGCCGACCAGCCGGAAATCGCGCCATAGACGCGGCCCTTGGACGGATCGTCGGGATCTTTGAAAAGGTCGGCGTAATTGACCAGATCCGTCACAGACTTCAGGTCCGGCGCCATGGGGTCGATGCCCCTTTCGGCATCGCCTTCTATGACATAGCGCGGCACGTACAAGCCCTGGGCGTTGTCGCCGTAGTTTAAGCCGAGCTCGATGACCGAGCCCGCAGCCACGTCTTCCTTATAGGTCGCGATGTTGTCTGTCCATGTCTCCATATATACCTGGATATCGCCGGTCTTCAGACCGTTATAAGTGATCGCGGTTGTCCCGGACATTTCAGCCGTCTCCATGTTATACGCCTTCTGGGCGATAAACATGGCCACCGCGTTGTGAAATTTCATGCTGTCCCATTGGGCGTCACCGAAGGTGACCTTGGCCGGCTCTTTCTTCCCGCAGGAAGCGATCAATGTTAATGCTAAAACCGATGTTAATATTGTTGCTATTATTCTTTTCATATTTCCTCCTTTTTTATTTGGGACGTTTCATACATACCCTGTACAACGTCCTGCACAGCCTGAAATGCCGGAAAACAAAAAAAGAGCCGCCTCCCGATAAAATTCTGATCCCGATACCGAGCATTTCTATAGACAATAATAACGGAATACAGGCATCGCGTCAATAACCAACATTCTTATTTTTTTTACAAGTTGTCTCTTTATCCATGATTTCCAGGAAATAAGCAAACACAAAAAGCTGAGATCATATTGATTGTAAAATTCTTACTGCGCTGTTATAATCGGCTTAAGTAACGCGTAAAAAGGAGTCATTAATGGGTAAGCGGAAAAGCCTGCGGCGTCTGGAGCAGCGCTTCGGGACTGTACCGGATGTGCATTATTTCCCGGGCGATATAGAAAATATTGCATCCTATTACGATTACAGGCGGGATAACGGGCTTGATGATTTCCTATTGGACGAGACCACGTGGTATGACCTGGGTATGGACGATATTTTCAGGCGCATAAATCCCGGACTCACCACCTCCGGGGAGCAGTATCTCTATTACACGCTCCGGCATCCTGCTGTCACGAAGGCGGATTATGACAGGCGGCGCGCGCTGATAACGCATATAAAGGACCATCCGTCGCTCCGGCTGAAGCTGCAGTATATCCTTTACAGGCTCGGGCGGTCCAGAAACGCCGTTATGAGCCAGGCCTTCAGCCCCGAGTACCACGGGTACGGGCGATTGCTTGTGTATATCGGCCTGATGCTCCTGTTCCTCGCTTGTGCAACCGCTGCCGTCTTCGTTCAGAAGGCAATTCTCGCCGCTATCCTGGTGCTGGCGGTCAATATGGCTGTCCACTCAAAAAGAATGCACACGATCCGGCGGGATTTTGACACGGTCAACTATTCGATGGCGATGATTGTCGCGCTCAAAAGGATCAGGAAGCTGCGGGATCCGGAGATTGATACGCTGAATTCAGAAGCGTACGACAGCCTTGACAGGTTCCGCTCCGCCGTGAGGCTGGGAGGCGTATCGGGGTATTCCAGCAGCGAGGTTACCAATTCCATCAGCACCGTGCTGCTGCTGGATTTGATCAGCTACGAGTTCTTGAAAAACAAGCTCTGGCGTAACCGCGACGATCTTTTTAGAATCGACGAGCATCTCGGGCGCATTGACGCGTCCATCGCCATTGCGTCGCACATGAAGAGCAATCCGTATTTATGTCAACCTGAGCTCGACTTTTCGGACACCGCGCCGGCGTTTTATGATGCTGCCGGTTTGGTTCATCCGATGATAAACAACCCTGTGGCCAACGACTTGAAAACGTCGGCGCCAATCCTCATCACAGGCTCAAACGCCTCGGGGAAATCCACATACATAAAAACGGCGGCCCTCTGCGCCATATTGACTCAGACCATCTGCACAGCGCCGGCAAAAAGCTACCGCGCGTCGGTGTTTCGCATATTTTCCTCCATGGCGGTCACGGATGAACTGACCACCGGGGAGAGCTACTATATTGTCGAGCTCAAATCGCTGAAGCGGATATTCGACGCGGCGGAAAAAGGCGGTAAAATCCTGTGCGTGGTTGATGAGGTCCTGCGGGGCACGAATACCGTCGAGCGGATTTCGGCTTCCACGGAGGTTTTGCGTGCACTGCAAGAGAAAAATATCCTGTGCTTCGCGGCCACCCACGACATTGAATTATGTTCCCTTCTTGCGGGGCAATATGCGCTGTTTCATTTTGAAGAGCAGCTGGGTGAAAAGGACATGACGTTTGATTATAAAATCAAAGCGGGATCCGCGGGGACAAGAAACGCGATTAATCTGCTGAAGCTGATGGGCTTTGAGGATGGTATTGTCAGACAGGCCCACGAACGGGCAAACCGGTATATGGAGACCGGCGGCTGGGTCTTGTAATTGCCAACGTCTTACTTGTAAAAGCACAAAATTCCCGGGTTACCAGGCTTTCCGGTAATCCGGGATTTATGTTTGCGTGTCTTTTTAGTATTTCTGGAGCCCGGAGTCGCCTGAGGTCAGGCTGATGTGTTCTCATGTCCGGTGGACAGGAGATTTTTATCCCCTTTGATATGGAATTCGGAGACCAGCCCGTTGTCCCTTATCGAGAGATAATTTTTTGTTTTCGGGAAGTTTTTACAGTTTCAAAGCATCTTATATATGTATGTATAAGAAAAAGGATGATCCTATGAATGATGCCTATGAGCCTTTCTGCGGCTTGATCCGAGAACACCGGACAGCTTTGTTCCGCGTGGCGCGGGCAATCCTCAGAAACGACACGGACGCGGAGGATGCCGTCAGCGAGGCCACCGTCAAAGCATACATAAGCTTCGGCAGGTTGCGGAAGCGGGAGAGCTTTAAGCCCTGGGTGATGAGAATCCTTGTCAACGAGGCTTATACCCTTCTCCGCAAACGAAAAAACCACGAGCCGCTGGAAAGCATCTCAGTCAGCGGCGGCGGAGCGCCGCCGTCCCCGGTGGATACACTGGCGCTGTGGGACGCGGTAGCGCGGTTGCCGGAGGAATTCCGGGTTGTCACGGTGCTGTTCTATTATGATGATATGAGTATAAAAGAAATCAGCAAAATTTTGCGCGTGCCGGTCGGTACTGTCAATTCGCGGCTCAGCCGGGCCAGGGAGCGGCTCAGAACACTGTTGACGGAATAAGGAGGTCAATATGGAAAACATAGATGATTTGATAAAAACCCGGTCAGCTTTCAATCCGCCTCATATGCCTGAAGGATTTGACGAGCGCAGCGACGCGTTGCTTTCAAGCCTCCGAACGGCGAACGCGCGAATCAGACAAAAGAGACTCAAGTCCGCCCTGCGGCTGGTTGCGGCAGTGATACTGAGCATGCTCCTGCTGGCCGGGGTGGCTATGGCGGCGCTGACGCTGTCCGGCAGCGATTATTTCAAACAGCTGTATCAAAACATCGCCGACGGCAGCGATGGCAGCTACGGATACATGAATACGGCACAGCTGGGCAATATGGTATCAAGTACCGTGGGTACTGTCATCGATACCGATGACTTTTCCGTTGAGGTGCTGGGCGTACTCATCAGCGGAACTAAAGCCCAGTTCGATATTCTAGTCACGGCGAAGAATTTGGACACCGTCCTGTACGACACAGGCATCGAGCCACTCATGAATTACAGGTTTCACACGTTTGGCCTGGAAGAATTCTATCTGTTGGAGGACGGAGTTAAACAGCATTTTAGTTTATCCGGCGGTACCATCGGGCACATTTACAGCGACACGGACGACAGCCTTGCGCCGAATCAATATATCGTCCGGTACTCCTTTTTCAGCGATGCGCCGCTTATCAATAAATCATACAGCATGACATACCGTGATTTCGGCTATTTTGATTTTGACGAGCCGGACCAGTTTGTGGAGCTCTATGAAGGCGAATGGTCGTTCAACATTGCGTTCGACCCGGCGGACGATACAAGCAGGACCGTTCTTATCGGCCAAAGCCTCAGTGCCGGAGAATACGATTTCATCATCGAAAGCGTCGAAATCACGCCGCTGACCTGCATGGTCATCGTCACGAACGGTAGGGAGTTTTTCGATAATCTCGACGACCGCTGGCCGGATGTCTGGGATGCCCTGCGTGACAAAACCGCTGATTTCACCGTCAAACTCAGGGACGGTACCAACGTTGCTGTCAACGAATATGACGCAGGCCTCTCCGGCGGCGCTGTGGGTTACGAAATTATCAATACGTTCAAGGTGCCGATCTCGGTCGAGGATGTTGCTTCCATCACCATCGGCGGGATGGACATACCGGTGCGATAAAGATAAAGAGGCCGTCTCATTAAAATGAGACGGCCTTCGTTTGTCGTATGAACCTCAGCTTGATGATATTTCGTCACTTTGTCATCCTTCGTCGCTCTGTTCCTCAGGGTGACAAACCATTGAGATTATTGCTTTACACGTAGAACTGATGATTACCGATTGTGGTGACATGGCTGCGGTTCTGCATCATCCAAAAGTTTGTTGAGATGGCTGGGTTCAGGAAGAACAGGCTGCTGCCGGCGACATTGGCGCCGTCCAGGCAGAGCTTGGCGGCCAGGATACTGTCCGCGGACGGGGTGTTGTAGATTGTCCCGTTTTTGACGGGCTGAAACTGCCCGCCCCAGCGGCTGTCAAAAATGACACCGTAGATGGTGTCGGGGAAGCCGGCGTCCTTCACTCTGTTCAGGATGACGTTACCCACGGCAATTTTTCCGGTAAGGGGCTCCATTTCACTCTCCGCGTGGATGATGCGTGAAAGCCAGTAAACGGCATCGCTGTCATAAAAGCTGTCGCCGGACTGTATCGCACCGCTGCCGCTCTGAAGCGTCACACGATTGTTCCTGCCGTCCCAGCCGACGGACGCGCCCAGCGCCTTGGCGAGCACGCGGACAGGCACAAAAATGCTCCCGTTTTCAAGCTTCACACCGTACGCTGCATAAAGCATCCGGCCGTTGGCGTTCACATATAGGCTGCCGGGCCGGGCCGTCAGGGTCAGGTCCGGCGTCCGGACGACGCCCTGATTGTTTTCCCATGTAATAACAGCGTCGGGGCGGAGCCGCTGCGTGGCAGCCCGGAGGGGTACGTATGTGGTGTTATTCCTGAGTAACACTGTCATATCCGCAGGTTTTTTATCAACCACAAGCGATAAGGCCGAGGCGGACATCAATGTCCCCGCTGTTAAGCATATCACCAGGCATATCGCTATCAGATATTTCTTCATTGCTCTCACTCCTTCGTAATAAGTTGTAACTAGATTGTAACCTATTGTTTCTTTTTACGCAAGGAGCAAGTTCTGGAATCCCTGTTACCATTCTCCCTGGAGCTCGGCATCTCTGTGGTCGTCGGCGAAATCTTCGTTATCGAAGTAATCGCTATTCGAACCGCCGAAGGTCGTGTCCACATTAACCCATCTGTCTTCCCTGTCATCATATATCTCATTCCAGGAATGATCGAGCCATCGGCTGCCGTTGAAAGCGTCGCCTGTGATGAGCCTGACCCTGACGCCAACAGCACGGCACATCGCCACATAAAGGCACGCATTGTCAAAGCAGACGCCTGATTTTTCATTGAATGCGGCCACAGCTCCCGAATATGTTTCAAAGGCATCCGTTTCAATCTGCTCCGCTTTGGTATGGTCATAACTGATGCTGCCGGCAACCCAGACATAGAGAATCTCCGCCATCTTGTACCGGTCATTCTCGATCCCGACGAGATCAATGGCAATATTGTCGATATCGGGACTTGACCGAATGGCATCGTCAACCGTCACACCGTTGATATAGACCTTGATGAGGAGCTTTCTGCCCTCGGGGGAGAGGCATTGAACAGCCCTGTCAACAGTGCTGTCGATAAATTCCGGTATTTGTCGGACAGCATCTGAGGTGATGATAGGCCGGATGGCATTTTCCTCTACCAGCCGGTACGCTTCAGAGTCGCCAATATAATCATTGAGCGCTGTGTTTTTCGATAAAACCGAGTAGAAATTAAATAAGAGTGTAAACAGGAGTACAATTGCGATAGATTTCGGCAGCTGCCACAGACCGCATATAAGCCGCTGTACGACCTTGTTTACCGATGCGAAAGCCGAAGCCATTTTATTTGACAGCGGGATGAAAATTTTCTTATGAAGCGGAATGAAAATCAGCTGCAGCGCGCCGCTGGCGGCGATCAGCAGGGTCAGCAGAAAAAGACCGTAGACCAATATGTCCTGGCTGAGGATTGAATAGCGGACGACCTCAATGTTTCTGAATAAATTAGACAGAAAATTGTCCCCGTTGTTGGAGTAAAGCAAATTAGTGACGCTGACAGCCACAAAGGCTGAGATGGTCATGATCCCCGCGCCCACCGTCACGCTGAACGAGTGAAATATCCTGGCGCTTGTCAGTGGTCTGAACATCCCAATAACCACGGGCAGCAAAAAAAGCCCCATAAGAAATACCGAAATCAGGTTGATATGCTCAAACAGCGCCATAGCTTCCATGCTCCCCGTGCAAATCTTCCAGTTTATGCCTTTACTTATTATGCCTGCTTTCACCCGTGTCAAACCAAAGCCTGAACAAAAAAACAGTCGGGCTTCCAGCGCACCGGCTTTCGACACACAAATACCACAAATCCGGTAAATTTTCAGGCCGCCAGTACAGGGTTTTATGAGTTCCAATATGGTAAAATTATTTACACTTGAGCCATATAGGAAAGAAGGATGAGACATGCATATCCGGAGCATTAAGCCGGGAATGGCTCAGATGAGCCTTTTAAGAAAGCTGCCGGCGCTTTTCCTGATCCTCGTGCTTATCATATCTGTCTGTTCATGCAATGCCGATACCCCTACCACGGAGGCAACGCCGCCGGGCATCAGCGACACGGCTCCGGAAACCGACAGCGAAGCTGCACAACAGGATTTAAAGGCTGAAACCGCCAAGAAAACGGAACCGTCCGTCAGAAAAATCACGGTGTCCTTCTACGGCGACGCCGCCACATCAAGGGGCTTTACCTGGTACACAGACAAGACTTCACAAGCCAGCGATCTGCAGGTCACCGCGTATTCAAAGGAGGAAGCTGTCTTCAGCAGCGCCACAACTTTTACAGGAACTGTTTCGGACTCCGATAATTCCAAGGACGAATCTGTCCATAAGGCCGTTGCAACAGGACTTGACAGCGCGGCGACATATTATTACAGGGTTGGCGACGCATCTCTTGATATCTGGAGCGAACCGGCTGTTTTCACAACGGCGCCCAGGGACGGCGCCTTCAGCTTCATTGACTTATCCGATACACAAATACCCGGCTGGACGAACAAGGAGCTTGTTCCGGAGACAATTACAAAAGCCATGGCCATGTGCGAAGACGCCGGGTTTATCATCAACAACGGGGATAACGCCGACAGTAATCTGGAATCGGAATGGAATAAATATCTTAAATTGACGCAGAGCAGCCTCGGCAATATCACCGTCATGCCCGCGGTCGGCAATCACGAAGCCAGCAACAGCGGCTTTATCCACCATTACAACCTGGACACGCCGGCCCTGCCTCCTGTCTCTGGGGCGTATTCTTCCGTCACCTACAGCAACGCGCATTTCATCGTGCTGAACACGAACGACAAATCTGAAGATTATCTGTCGTTTTCAAAAGACCAGCTCGACTGGATGAAGGCGGATATCAGTGATGCCAGAAGCGCCGGCGCCGATTGGATAATTATCGTTATGCACATCGGCCCGTACTCGACCGGCTCCCATGTGGACGACGCCAATGCTGCTGAGACGCGCGAAAAGATTACACCGCTTTTTAATGAACTGGGCGTTGACCTCGTCCTGCAGGGGCATGACCACGTCTACGCGCGGAGCAAGCCGATTGTCGACGGCGCGGCCGTCCCGGCCGAGACCGTTACAGAGGACTATAACGGCATCGCCGTTACATATCTAAAGTCACCCCCGGGGCCTGTTTACGTGACGCCGGCAACAGCCGGAACAAAGCATTATTACCAGAACACAACACTCGATGAGGAATACCTGGACCTTTTCGAGACGCTGAAAGCTCCGAAAATCGGAGACGGAAACTACAATACCCAGCAGACCTTTATGTGTTTTACCATCGACGGCACAAAACTGACCGCAACCGCTTACCAGTTTTCTCCGTCCATTGAAAACGGCAGGCCTTACATTATTGATCAATTCGGAATTCTCAAGTAAATTAACATCCACTTCTTCTCTCCTACCTACCAAAAGAACAGCCTCCGCGCTTGAAGCGCGGAGGCTGTTCTTTTGTAAATATCAATGGTTACAGCTGCATTTATGAATCAGACGGCGCTAACGCTTTGTAAGCTGTTTCGGCGATGAGCCTCGCGCCGCCGGCATCAGGGTGAAGGCCGTCAAAACAGAAAAACTCCGGATGCGTTTTTGTGGCAGCATTGACATCGATTACGGGGAGATCCAACTCCTCGGCCAGCTTTTTAAGCGCGGCTGTTATTTCATCGAGCCGGTCGTTGTTCATCTTGTAGATGACTTTCGTGTAGTTTTCAACAGGAAACTGCGTGGACGGTGTCATTATGTAAACCTTCGGACGGGATGGCAAGGAAACATAATGGTCTACAAGCACCCGGTAATCGGCTATGAAAGGGTCGACTCCCCGCCAGTTTCGGTCCATGGCATCATTCGTACCAAGCATAAGCAGCACAATATCAGGTGCAAAAACAGAGCTCGCTTTAAAATGCTTATTTTTCCGATACGGCTTATCCGCATTTTGCTGGGCCGATTGACCGTTGACACCGAAATTACGCACCGAATAACCCGAGCCCAGCAGTGCCTCAAGCTGCGCGGGATAACAGTTAACCTCCCTGTCTTTGACAAGCGCGCCAAAGGTGATGCTGTCTCCGACACAGGCGATTTTTACCGTACCCGGTACTGCGGGCGGTACGGGCGCTGCGTAATCACGGGCGTAATAAAGCAGTAACAGTCCGGTAATGACGATCACAAGCAGAATTCCAAAGCCGATATATGAAAATGACATCATGAATAAAGCAAACCCCTATATTGATATTTTTCTATCTTCTTATTTCCCTTTTTATGATTTTCGCGGCCGTCTTTCCATCGGCAATGGCCGTACAAATGCCGCCGCCGGCGGTCGTCCACTGTCCGCAGATGCAAAACGCTTTCAGTCCGCAAATCGTCTTTTTTATCTTAACCTTCAGCGCTTCAGGCGTGGGCGCGAATCCCTCAAAAGAACCCTTGTAGACGTTCGCCAGGCGAAAAAACGTCGCCGGTGTCGCCACATCCACAACGGCTATAGCATCTTTAAAGCCTGGATACCTCATGTCAAGCTCCGCGGCGATACTTTCAGCCAGGCGCTCCTTCTGCAGTTGATACGCGGACGGATTATCAATCTTCAGCCTTATCCAATAGCCAAGCGGCGCGCTAAGTATAACCATAACGCTGCTGCCGTCTTTCGGCGCGGCTGTCTTGTCAAAATCAAAGGAGCGCAATTGATAGGCATATTCGATAACACCAGGCGCCGACTCGAACCCTTTATCCGTTTCGCAGGCTGCTGAAAACGGAATGCCGAATTTTCTGTCGAGGCCGAAGGAGACTATAGCTATAGGTTCAAAAAGCCGCGCGTTGACCAGCATACTGTCAAGCTGAGGGTGTTTGTACTGGCCGCGCAGCATTTTTTTCAGCGTATAGCGGGCGTCGCAGGCGGCTATCACGCCGTCTGACTTATAAGACACACCGTTTAAACGTACGCCAACGGCTTTACCGCCAACGATAATGATATCGTCAACCTTTGAATTATAGCTTATCACGCCGCCCAGCGCCTTATATTTTGCCTCTATGCGCCGAACAACGCCGTCCGCACCGCCCAGCGGATACCCTGCGTTGCCGCCCAAACGTGTCCCCAGCATCAAAAAGAGCGCCAGTGCTGAAAACTCCGCCGGCATCAGCCGTTTCATTACCTCTCTGATTATATCACTTTTGAAATTATTAACAACCTGACCAACCGTCTTGTTTCTATATTTTATTGCAATACAGAGAAATCCGCGGCTTTTCACCATCGCTTTCACTGTGGTTTTCAGCTCTGAAGGCAACCCGATCATCAGTGCTGACCGTCTGACCCTGTCAACGTCATCACAGAAAGAATCGATTAATTGTGTATCCCCGGGTGATAACGTATGCAGCAGCTTTCTGAACTGCTCCGCTTCCAGCGGCAAATTGTACATGACACCCCTACTCTCGATATCTATCGCATCGGTGTTGTAAATGACGGTGTCATCCGTCAGTGCTCCGACTTCCTTATATAGTTTGTATATAGGTTCATCCCGTTTCGTCCCCACCATCCATTGGATGCACCCGTCAAAGCGGTAGTCATTCCGCTGCCAGGCTGCACACACGCCGCCGGCCCTGGGTGCCATCTCAAATATTTGAGTTTCGACGTCCTCATGCTGTAAATATATCCCCGCGCTGAGTCCCGCCAACCCAGCGCCGATAATAATGATCTTTTTTCGCAAATTATTCTCCCCTCGGTTCAGCGGTTTTTATCACAGCATATTTTACCCAGGAAGGGATGTCAGCCAAACAACAGCTCGATATTTTGTGAATCTGATATGCGCTCATACGACCGTCTTACGAGTTCGATTACAACTACTAATTTCTAACTACCGTTTAATTTTTGTTAATATTTGTATTTTTTCACTACTTAACGTACGTTAATATTATCTTTTAACGTTAGATAAAAATGATTTCACTTTTTAGGTCACTTCACTCTCTGATTTTGCCGATTGAAGATTATTTGTTATCCGGTGACTTTTCCAAATGCTTTGAATAATGATTTGGTTTACATAATATTCGTATGATATCAAGTTATTCCCTTCATTTATGACAACCGGGGTTATTATTTTATATCTAAATATACCGTAAGAATTGCGTGAATTTTTTTATGCTGGCCTTATTAGTTTTCTATAGCAATGCACGTCTGCGACTTCCTGATTGACATATTTTTTCATAACGCTTATACTCAAAACTATCTGCGGTCAGTCCGCCCCTCTCTGCTCGTTTCCTGCTTTATTTTTAAGCGACAGTACATAGAGCTCGGGAACCTTGTGCGATAGGTCTGTGTGCTTCCGAGTTTGAAGGAGAACAGCTCCTGGCGATAACGTACATAATTAATGGAGAGTAGTAAATGATCATTGATTTTCATACCCATGTCTTCCCCGACGCGCTGGCAGAAAGAGCTGTCCGCACACTGATGTTCAATATCGACGAGGTCTTCACTCCTGTCACGGATGCCACCGCGGCAGGCCTTCTCAGCCATATGCGTACAAGCGGCGTGGATATCTCTGTCGTCCAGCCTGTCATCACAAAACAAAGTCAGTTTCGTGATGTAAATTTGTGGGCGCAGAGCATCTGCTCAGACAAGCTCATCTCCTTCGGCGGCATATATCCGCATACGGACGATTATAAGCGGGATATCGACTTTGTCGTCAGCCTGGGGCTCAAGGGATTGAAGTTCCACGCCGAATATCAGGATTTTATCGCCGACGACCTTAAAATGCTCCGGATTTACGATTATGCCCTGAGCCGCGGGCTCATCATCCTCCACCATGCCGGCTTTGATCCCGGCTTCTCAGGACCTGTGAAGACTGGTCCGCGCCGGTTTAGAAATATCGCCGACGCCATGAAGGGCGGTATCATCGTGGCTGCCCATTTTGGCGGACACGACGAGTGGGACGATGTGGAGCGCTATATGGTCGGCACGAATATCTACCTGGATACCTCTATGGGTTTTGATTACTTTCCAAAAGAGCAGTTTCTGCGGATCGTCCGAGACCACGGCATTGAAAAAATCCTGTTCGCTTCCGATTCTCCATGGAGCGACGCAACAACGGAGATCCAACACCTGAAAGCGCTGCCGCTGGCAGCGCATGAAAAGGATATGCTTCTAAACGGGAACGCCAAAAGAATATTGAACCTATAGATCCAGAAGAAAAGGCAGACGGATGACTATCGATCATCCGTCTGCCTTTTCTTCTGTGCTGTTAACTTCCAGCTAGTTTCTTTATATCTTCACCGCTCAGCCGGTAGATCGTCCATTCATCCATCGGCTGCGCACCCAGGGAGAGGTAAAAGTCGATGCTGGGTTTATTCCAATCCAGGCAGGCCCATTCCAGCCGACCGCAGCCGCGGTCGGTGCACAAGCTGACCAGGTGCCTGAAAAATGCTTTCCCGAATCCTTTTTTACGATGCGCGGGACGGATGAATATATCTTCAATATAAATCCCTCCTTTGCCTAAAAAGGTCGAAAAGTTATAGAAATAAAGGGCATAGCCTACGGGCTGACGGTCTACTTCTCCTATAAGAACTTCCGCTTTTTGATTTTTGAACAACCATTCAGTTAATATTTCTTCCGTTGCGGTCACCTGATCGGACAGTCTTTCGTACGCCGCAAGTTCCTTAATAAAGGTCAGTATGAGAGGGATATCCGCCGGGGCAGCGGGTCTGATGATCAACTTTTCCATAAATCCTGTTATCTCCTTTATACCGAGGTTGACGCTCCGCTGCCGTTTTTCCTGTGTTCTTTTTCTCTCTTCTTTTGGGCCAGCTTATTCGTGTCGATCGTCTTCCTGTAGACGACGAAGCGGCAAAACAGAAATTCCGTTATGAAATTGACAAGCATCGTGCCCAGGAGGACGACATATTCGTTCCAGCCGAGGCCGGTGAGTGTATCGCCCCACCAGGTGGACAGCGGCGTGAAAACAAGATAGTACCCTGCGATCTTCGCCATGGCCACGGGGATATTCGCCGCCGACTTGAAGGTAAACCGCCTGTTGACCGTAAAATTATACAGGACCGACAGCGTGAGCGCGATGAGATACGCCGGCCAATAGGTCAGACCGGTCAGCTCATTGAGCACTGTGAAGCCCGCCACCTGAATGACACCGGCCGATACCGAGAAAAGAGCGAACTTTAAAAATTGAACGGTGTATTGTTTCTTCACTGCCCGGATTGTACCTTTTTCTGTCATATGTATCCCGCTTTCTTCCAATCGGACTCTTTGGTTATAATTATTTATGTAAATCATTATTAAGTTTACGTAATTTTTTTACTATTCGCTTTTAAAGGTTACTGTGCAAGTTGAGACCCGAAAATCAACTGCCGGATCCGGTTCGTATATGATATATTTGGCTTAGGGCGTCAATCAAGCCATGTAAAACTGAAGGCGGGTTTGTGACAGCAAAAAACGAATCGCTACGAAGGGATGTGCGCGTATGAATAAAATCGTCGTTCTGAACGGGAGCCCCCATGCGGATGGGTGCACGGCGGCACCCTCCGCCACCTGGGCGCCCCGCCCGGCGCGACCATCGTGGTGCACGGCGGCGCTGGCGGGCAAGGTCGTCAAATCCGCCGAGGGCCAAGGTGCGCTGGTCAAATCCTATTACTTGAATGGTATGCGCATTCGCGGCTGTCAGGGCTGCTTCAGCTGCGGGGAAACGGGCAGATGCGTCCAGAAGGACGACATGGAGCCGGTTTATGCGGACATCCGCGATGCCGGCGGGATTGTCCTCGCCTCCCCCGTCTATATGTGGTCCATGAGCGCACAGCTGAAGACCGCCGTTGACCGGCTCTTCGCATTTTTGCGACCGGGTCATGCCAGCGTGATGAAGCCGGGCATAAAGGTTCTCTTGCTATTTACACAGGGTCAGAAGGACACGGATATGTTCCGGCATTATTTCGAGCATGTAGGCAAAAACATGCAGTTCATGGGCTTCGGCGAGTACAAAATCCTCGTGGCCGGCGGCACCCACCGTCCGGAGGAGGTCCTGTGCCAGACGGATGTGCTGGCGCAGGCGGAAGAGCTGGGAAGATGGCTGAGTAATTAAGAAACGAGGGCAGACACGGGTCTGCCCTCCGCTTATTGCCGGCTTAGAGCTTCAGTATTCGCTTGGGGTTATCGTAAAACAGGGCTTTTGCGATTTCCAGGGCTTTTGCTTCGCCGAAAACGCCCTCATTGATCATTTCAGCCAGAACTGCCGAGACGTTCCGCCGGGCGATTTCCAGATGGCCATAAACACCGTCCACGAACATATAGTCGCCGCCGAAGGCCGAGATCTTATTGTATGGGACCGCGTCGAGAAAGTCCCGCAGAGCGCTGATGCTGGCTGAGGGCGAGATGATATGCGCCCAGCACATATCGATGTAGACATTTGGAAACATCTTCGCCAGCGCGCAGGCCACGGACTGGTACGGGTAACTGATATGGAACAGGTCAAAATCGACGTCGGGATAGTCGATAAAGAGATTCGACAGGAGCTCCGGGTTGCCGTTGCCGATGATATTACCGGTGCCTTCAAAAAGGCCCGTGTGAAACTGGACGGTCAGATGCCGCTGCCCGGCCAGCTTCATGACAAGATGCATCATGTAGTCCTGAAGCTCCTGCGGAAAATGAAGCAGGGCCTTTTCCTCAGCGCATTCCCTCTGCCACACGGTGAGGGCTTCCTCAAAGAGCGCTTTTGCTTTGATATAGCTGGTTTTTTCGAAGTGCAGCGGCCTGTTATAAGCGATGGAGCTTTTGATCGTCCTGGCGTCGTACCTGTCCAGCAGCAGTGCCATCTCACGCTCCAGAGCCTCTAGCCAGTCGTCCAGACAGCGCACGGTGAGGCCATACGACTCTTTGATATGCCCGAGGATATCCCTGCCGAAAGGCTCGGCAGGCTGGATGAAATTCTGAGGCTGCCAGGCGGGCTTGAACATGGGGACTTTATTTTCGATCTGAAACGTCCAGACATCGATGACGCACGTTTCAATACCGCACAGCTCCCGGAGCACATGGGTAAAATGCCCCGGTTTTTTATGTTCAAGAAACGCGTCGTTCAGCGGCACGATCGTGCGGCCGCTGATCCCGTCGATGCCGTAAATGCCCTTGACGGCAAGATCTAGCGCGCGCCCGTAGCCGGTGTACCGGCACAGCTCCCAGTAGGGTTCGACAGCCTTCCAGCGCTGGGTAAGGCTTTTGCCGCTGTCGGTGACAAAGTCCATGTCTTCGGGCTTCATGCCGACTGACAGGATGTCGCTTTTCATGTAATGGAGCAGATACTCGCCCAGCACATCATTGCCGTCGGCGCACCAGGCCGCCTCGTCCCACATCAGGTATTCGTGGGTGTCAATGACGGGCATGCGGCGGATTTCGCCGTACAGCCTTTCTGAGAGCGTATTTTTCATGACGTCTCCTCATTGAGCAGCGGGACGCTGAGATAGCGTCCCGCTGCTTTAGTACGTGTCGTAGCTGACGATCTCCTGCAGCTCTTTTCTCGGGCGGGGAACGGCCTCCCCGGTGGGGTAACCCAGCGGGGTGAAGGCGACGACGCTCACGTCGTCGGGGATATTGAGCGTCTTTTTAACCTTCCCGGCGTCAAAGTGACCGAGCCAGCAGGTGCCGAGGCCCAGGGTATGGGCCTCTAAAAGCATATATGCCAGGGCGATGGAGCAGTCCACTGTGTCGGCGGGTTGGCCGCAGTCCATAAAGCGGTGATTGATTCCGCAGGCGACGATGGCGCAGGGCGCTTCGCCCACATGGGGCTGGCCGTAGGCCGCATCCATGAGCGCTTTGAGTTTATCCTTATCCCGGACGACGATAAAATGCCAGTTCTGGTTATTCTGAGACGACGGCGACAGCCTGGCCGCTTCCAGAATGAGCTGGAGCTTCTCCTCCTCCACCAGCCGGCCGCTATATTTTCTGACGCTGCGCCGCGTTTTGATAGCTTCCATAACATCCATATTTCTATCCTCCGAAATATTCATGACCACCGATCACACTGATTCATTTATGTTTCAGGATACCACGCAATACTAAAGCATTCAATTAAATATGTCAAACATCACTGCTGCGTTGCAAATACAACATATTATTTTGTCTGTGTCATATAAAATAAAAACAAAAAAGGAGGCGTGTATTATGCTCGGAGGATGTCACGGAACAGATAAACTGAAAACACCAACGCTGGAGATCAAAATCTGTCCGCAGTGCGGTAACGAAATCGAGATCTTCTCCATTGACACGGAAATGGCTTGTGACAACTGCGGCTATGTCGTCTACAACGATATCCAGTCCTGTGTCCAATGGTGCAAATACGCCAAGTTGTGCGTCGGCGAGGAGCTGTACAACAAGCTGATGAAGGTCAATAATTCCGATAATACTGATCATACGGAAAAATAAACATCGGCGGTCAAAAATGACCGCCGATGTTTATCGAGTACCTAACCATCGTTAGAATAATTTCTAACGAACGTTATGTTGCATTTTTTTCTGCCGTCTGCCAAAATTGTAGAACAGAAATCCCGACAGAATTATGAAGCCGCCGACTGTGCTGCCCCTTCTCTTCTGATGCTGCACATTAAATCATTTCCGAGCTTGCACAAAATATGAAGCGTCACTTGCAGCCGCCGACGATCGCACGCAGGCGGGATTGGATATCCCCCGTGACGAGCCCGCCGTGATAACAGATAACGTTTTCGATCTCATAGTCCAATAGCTTTTCAAGAGATTTGAGCGCCGTGGGCATATCGAGCGTGAAATTCGGGTCCGGCGGGCAAAGGATGCCGTCCCTTGCAGTGAGCGCGTCCCCTGTGATGAGGCACTTGTCTTCGGGAACATACACGCAGAGGTGGCCGGGCATATGGCCGCTGACTTCAAGGAACTCAATGCCGAATTCCGGCAGAACCTCCCCGTCCTTAACAATAGTCACCTGACGAATCGTCTCTGTGCGCGCCAGCTTTTTCATCTCTTCTTCCAGTTCCTTTTTCTCTTCGCCGGGGGGCAGGGCATCGTACCTTTTCTCCGCCAACTGCAGCCGGAGGGGTTTTTCCTTCCCTGTGATGTAGGGTGCCTGTACGGCCGTACACAGGACTTCAATGCCGGGGTATTTGTCCAGTATGGCTTTCAGGCTGCCGATATGGTCGCCGTCATGGTGGGTAATGATGATTTTTTTAACACTGTCAAGAGCCGTCCCCTCTGTGACCATGACCTCCTCCAGCTTTTGCAGAAAGCCCGGAAGCCCGGCGTCAACCAGTACAACGCCGCAGTCTGACAAGACCGCCGCGGTGTTAAAGAAAGCCTTGGCGTTGCCAAACTGCACCTCCAGCGGGAGAATCAGCGTCTTATTCATCGAAAGTCAATCCTTTCAAGCTTATTCGACTTGTATTATATCATTTTAATACGTCACTGCAAGTCCATCTAAAAACGTTTTTTGGCATTATTGGATAAATTACAGACCTCATCCCCGCGTGTTTTCGTTCATTATTGCTTTAAATAATCGTGATATAATGCCTGAAGCAGACAGTCTATATAAAGGAGAAGCTGATTTGAAACAGGAAGCTGTACACAGGTCCCGGCTCGTACTGATTATTATCGCGCTGATGACCAGCCTCCTGCTGGCCGCTCTTGATTCCACCATCGTCAGCACGGCGATGAAGACAATCGTAAACGAGCTGCGGGGCGTGGAATATTACGCTTGGCCTTTTACGATCTATATGCTCTGCTCCACCGTTATTATCCCGATATCGGGAGGCCTTGCCGACATCTTTGGGCGCAAACCGATTTTCCTCATCGGCAATCTGTTTTTTATCGCCGGCTCGGCTTTCTGCGGTATAGCGCAAAGCATGACGGGTCTTATCCTGTTCCGGGGCATCCAGGGGCTCGGCGGCGGCATTATCACGACAAGCGTATTTACGATTGTGGCCGACCTCTTCCCTCCCCAACTCAGGGGCAAATATATGGGTATCGTCACGTCTGTTTACGGTATTTCCAGCATCATCGGGCCACTGTTGGGCGGACTGATGACGGATTATCTCAGCTGGCGCTGGATTTTCTATATCAACATCCCTGTCGGCGCCATCGCCGTCCTGCTGATCCTGTTGTTCATGCCGAACTTTAAGACCGAGGGCAACCGGGCAAAAATCGATATGCCCGGCACCGTATTCATTGTTCTGGCGTTGGTGCCGATGCTGCTGGCTTTCAGTCTGGCAGGCGCCGCGTACCCCTGGGGCTCCTGGCAGATTGTCGGAATGCTGCTGGTATCGGCTGTGATGCTCTTTTTCTTTGTGCGTGTTGAGTTAAAAGCGCAAAATCCCATTGTCCCAATGACCTTCTTCAAGGACCGTGCTATATGGATCACCCTCGTCGGCGCATTTTGTTCAAACGCTGTTTTGTTTGCCGTCATTATCTACATCCCCTACTTCGTTCAGGGTATTCTTGGATCGAGCGCGACAGCCTCCGGCGCTGTGACAATCCCCATGACCATCGCCCTGACGATTACCTCCAATATTGTCGGCGTTTTCGCCACCGACAAGAGCACCTACTTCAGGCTTATGATGATTGCGGCTTTCATTTTCAGCGCCGTCGGCGCGTTTTTGCTGTCCTCCCTGAACGGTGGCAGCTCATATACCTCGGTGATTGTCTATATGGTCATCTTCGGCGCGGGGATCGGCGTGACGATGCCCATCACCAATATGAATGTCCAGAACGCCGCCCCTATTGAGCAGCTGGCTTCCGCAACAGGCGCATCACAGTTTTTCCGATCCATCGGCTCCACCGTCACCTCGGCCATCTACGGCACGATTATGGCGTCGACCATGGCGAAAGGTCTCCTGTCCCTTGACCTCACCGGCGTGCCAGAAACCGTGCGGGCATCCCTCCGAAACACGCAGGTCATCACCGACCCCGATGCGCTGGGCGCGGTCGTCGCCCAGGTACCCGCGGCGCAGGCCGCTGCCGTCCAGAACGCTGTTGCGGGGGCGAAAAATGTCCTTAATTCGGGTATCAGCAGTGTCTTCATCTTCTGTGCCGTCATCGCCCTCACCGGCATTGCCGCTTCCCTGTTCTTTAAAGGCGCCCCCATGAAGATCGTCCGTCTGGGGGAGCCGAAGGATGCGCAGCCGGACTCCGGTGATCAGGCTAAAGAAGCGGAATAACCACACTATTTTATTTTGAATATTGATTCATTATATTTAGAACTACTGCAATTAAAGGACTTTTATATCTTTGTTGACACACATGACAGGAAGGCTGCGCGCTTCGGAGTTAATCCCAAGCGCACAGCCCCTTTTTGTCACTTTATGTTACTTTTTCTGCCTTTTCTGATGTGGGTGTCACCGAATGGTTTGACGGACAGTCTGCCGCTTCTTCAATAAACGGGGCGTACATCATCAGGGCGTGGTTTTCGGTGATAAATTCTTCATTTATATAATTGCCCGACGTGTCGAAGATGCGCCGGCAGAGCGCGTTGTGGCGGCTGAAGCCGCCCCAGTATTCGCCGGTCATCACATGATTCTTCTCGATAATCTCATATGTAAATTCCGCCGGTTGCGCCGAGCGCCATTCGCCCTCAAGATACTCCTCCCCGACATGAACACGGAGCTGAAAAGCATAATCTGTCGTGTTTTTGATCATCAGGTCGCCGTAGGGGTAAAAGCAGGTGGCGCCGCTGCCGAAGGGCTGTGTGCGTGACACATCGGGGAAGACGTCATACCCGTGGCGATGGCGCTCGGTAACAACAAGGGGCGTGTGCAGTGTCATCCAATAGATCAGGTTGGACAGCTGACATAGGCCGCCGCCGCAGCCGGGGACGACCTTGCCGTAATGGAGCGTCACGCCGTCCAGATAACCCTTTTTGTAGGTGGGCTTACCCACAAGCTTCCAGAAGCTGAAGGTTTCGCCGGGTCGGACGACAACACCGTTGAGACGCGCCGCCGCCAGACGCAGATTGACGATTTTATTGTACTGCCATTTCATGTCAACGTCTCTGAGCTGACGGAGCAGGAGGGTTTCGTGGTGAAAAACAACGTGGGTCAGCGGCGCATCCGCCCGATCTGCCGCCAACTGCCCGGACCTGTGAAGCCACAGCAGATAACGCAGACCCGTGTGATACGCTGCTGAAGCCCTTATTCTCAGCGCCGACCTCTTTTTCGGTTTTGTAATTGGTTTCGTAACTATAGCCATCCTCCGCCATTTTTCCCTCATTATACCATTTTCAAAAAGCGAAGACAATCCCGGACTGCGATTGGATTAGGCGCTGAAATAGAAGCCTGTGTCGGTAACCGTCACAGACAGGACAACGCTCTCCTCCCCGTCGCCAAGCTCGAATGCGAAACGCGCAAAGTACTCACTGCTCCGGAGGTTTGTGCTGACAAGCGTCAGTCCGTAATAATCGGCAAGTGTCCGGCCGATAAGCTCCATGACGGTAGACCCGCCGGCATCTGACGCGGAAGCCGCGTCATCGGCAGACTTTTCAGTGATCTCAGGCCGTGGTGTGAGCATGATTCCATCCTTTAAAGCTTGTTTGTTAAGATTATAATCCAGTGTCAGCAGAATGCCTGTTTCATCATCTACGGCAACGTGTATGTCGCGGATTTCGTCCTGGATAAATATGTACCATACAATCATGTTTTTTGACGGATCGGCCGAGTCGATAAGGAACATGACATCGTATCTCATCAGCCGACTGGTCGCCCGGTCTACTTCAAGAACGCCCTTGTCCTCAAATATGGCCAGTTCCGTCAAAGCGCTCTGAAATGCCTTATCGGCATTCATGTTTTTACCGTTATCCACCTCAAGCATCCCGCCGTTCGTAATTATATTCAAGCGGTCGATTGTTTTAAGCTCGGATTTCGTCTCGTAGCTGACACTGCTGCCATCTGTGATTTTCAGCTCGCCGATGGTCTGCCTGTCCTTGTATTTCAGTACCAAAGTGGGCAGAAAAAATCCGCCTGTCAGGATGAGTACCGTCAGCAGGACGGCGGCGGGAATCACAAAGCGTTTCACTGTACCTTCCCTCCCCTCAGTTCCACGGTCACAATCGTCCCCTTACCGACGACGCTCTCGAAGGAGATGGAACCGTTGTGGAGTGCGATTATCTCACAGCATAGGGAGAGGCCAAGTCCAGCGCCGCCCTGGGCTCGGGAGCGCGATTTGTCCACTCTGTAAAAGGCGTCAGTGATCCGGGCCAGTTCTGGCTCCGGAATGCCTTTTCCGTTATCGGCCACACGGATAATGCATCCGTCCTCCAGCGTCTTGGATTCGATCAGAATCTGCCCGCCTCTATCCAGTGCCTTTCTCGCATTGTCCGCCAGGTTAATGAGAAGTGACTTGAACAGGTCAGGTTCCAAAAGGCACAATCCGTCGTCACACTGATGCCGTACTGTGATGCCGCTCTTTATAATCACCGGTTTTAGAAGGCGCACCACCTCGGCGACAATATGTTTAACGCTAGCCGGAACAAAGGCCGGGTCTCTATTCTTCAGGACGATCAGATCCAGAAGCTTCAGGGATAAAAGCTCCAGCCGGCGGCCTTCCGAAAAAACGTAATTCGCCGCCTCCCGGCGGTCGTTGGGCGACAGCTCATGGCTGCGCAGCAGGTCGGCGTAACCGATTATAGATGTCATGGGCGTTTTCAGTTCGTGGGCGAAATACCCCATAAACGCCTCCTGACGGTGCATGGTGTCTCGGAGCTCGCTGATGTTATCTTCAAGCCGCTCCGTCATATCATTGAAGTCCATCGCCAGCTTCCCGATCTCGTCCTTGCTGCCGCTGTCAGCGCGGCAGGATAAGTCGCCGCCGGCAATCTTCCTTGTGACGGCGGACAGCTTTTGAAGGGGGCGCGTCAGCCAGAGGGATAACAGCCAGGATACCGCTGCGCCGAGGACAACGACGGCGGCGAAGGCCTTTCTGTAGATATCCTCCTGAGACCTTCTGGCATCAAAGACGGAGGTGATGTTATAGGCGTTTTCAAGATTGCGAGGCCCGATTTTCGTTTCAAACCGGCCGGCGATCAGCAGCAGGTGCGCGCCGGTGTCCGTCTGCTCGATCCGGGAAGCAATGTGCGTAGAATCAACGACCGCCAGAATATCGCTGTCAAGCACCGAGGGGTTTCCGCTGCTGTACAGCGTCATCTCCTCGTCCGACAGGCGCAGTGCTATCCAGCTCTGGCCACCCTGGGCGTCCAGCTGTTCAAGGGCGTCTACCGTTTCGCTGTCGTCGGACGCTCCGCCGCTCACCGCCGCCATCGTATACAACAGCAGCCTGTGAGAGCCCAGCGCTCCGTCTGTTGTGCGGCTGAGAGAGTCGCCAAAGGACGCCGTAATTAGTAAGCTGCCGCCGAAACCAAATGTCAGCGACAGGAGAATGACAAATCCAAGCGTTATTTTCGTGCCGAAACGGATATGAACCCCTCCCTCCGGGTTATTGGATCACCGTCAGCTTCTGACTTCCAACCGGTAACCTACCTTATAAACAGCCTGAAGTTTGTCCTCCCAGCCGACTTTCTTCCGAATGCGCTGTACATGCAGGTCGACTGTCCGGCTGTCGCCCATGTAATCGCTGCCCCATACGCGTTCATAGATCGTCTCCCGATAGAGCGCAGCCCCCGGATTGCGGACAAACAGCAGGAGCAGCTCGTATTCCTTTCTTGTGAGGGCGATATCCTCTCCGTCCCGCCGGACGGTCATGGAGCGCGTGTCGATCTCCAGACCATCCATTATGATCACACTGTCGACCTTATGGTACCGCCTTAATACCGTTTCGACCCGCGCTAAAAGCTCAATGATCTCAAAGGGCTTGACCAGGTAATCATCGGCGCCCATCTTCAGGCCCTTGACTTTGTCATTCACCGAGTTTTTCGCAGTGAGGAAAATGACTGGCATGTCCAGAGGCCTTATGAATTCCATCAGCTCAAATCCGTCCACACCCGGCAACATGATATCCAAAAGGATCAGGTCAAATCGCTCACATTCCAGAATATCCGCTGCCGCGATGCCGTCATAAACGCAGGTGCAGGTGTAGCCAGCCTTGTGCAGGCTCAGACGTATCAGATTAGATATGGGCTTTTCGTCTTCCACAACAAGTATTTTTATCAAATCAAATCCCTCCCGCGTCAAAATACATCGTTATTGTATCATATTTGTAAATAAACCGACATAATAAGGAACAATTTTCCTTAAAAGCCGTCAATAAGAGGCATTGTTATCGTTTGTATCCATTTTTATCAAAATACGGGTTTACTTCCCCATTCTTCACATGATACCCTGGTATAGAATAACCAGTAAGAAAGGGATGTCGCCAAATGAAAAAAAAGCTGCTGCCTCTGCTGTTTGCGGTCCTGTCAATACTCCTGGCTTCCTGCTCTGATAAAGTGCCTGTTCAGACGAGCTCCAGTCCGTCGGAATCATCTTCGGCTTCAGGTGAGCCCGTGCCAGTGAGTACGGCACCATCGCCCACGGAAAGCGTTTTTGAATTCACACGGGACACTTTCCCCCGAATGGACGGCTCCACGTCGACGATTCCCCTGGGCCAGGCCGTTGCCAGCGTCCTTTTAGGCGAACCGCGGGATCAGGTATCCGAGTTGGCACTCTTTAACAGAACGACCCAGTCGTTCAGGAACCTGATGATCGGGGACGCCGATATCCTGATTGTGGGTGAGCCGAACCCTTCAGTCTTTGAGGAAATGAAACAATCGGGCTTTGAATATGAATTAACTCCTTTCGCTAACGACGCTCTTGTTTTTGTCGTTAATGAAAACAACCCCGTCGATAACCTGACGACGGAACAGCTGCAAAAGATCTATACGGGCGAGATTACCAACTGGAAGGAGGTCGGCGGTGATGACCTGAAGATCGAAGCGTTCCAGCGGAACGCCGACGCCGGCAGCCAGTCCCTGATGCTGAAGCTCGTGATGAAGAACCTCACCATGGCCACGCCGCCAGAAGGTTATACGGTGGGCGAAATGTCGGGCCTCATTACAGCGGTCAAGAGCTTTGACGGCACTGCGGCGGCCCTCGGGTATACCGTTTATTACTACGCCGACGAGATGGAGATGGCCAAAGGTCTCAAAATCCTGTCAATCGATGGCGTGCAGCCCAACGACGAGACAATTGCCAATCAGACGTACCCGTTTTTGAATCCTTACTATGTCGTCATTGCAGCCAGCGAGCCGGAGAGCAGCCCGGCGCGGATCATGTACAACTGGCTGCTGTCCCCGGAGGGTCAGAACCTGATCAAAAGCGAAGGTTATGTCCCTGTGGGCGGATAGGGGCATTCGATGAAGCAGAAACCAAGACGCGTTTTAGTACTTACCGTTCTTCTGCCTTTGATGCTGCTGAGCTCGTGCAGCAACGGCACGTCACAAGCGGCGGGCACGTCGGGGGAACAAGCTTCCTCCTCCCCGTCCCCCGCGGCTGCCGACTGGAATTCGGGCGTCAAAACGAATTATACATACCTGACGCCCTACAAACCGCCCTCAGAAAAATATACACGGCTCAAAGGCGGTGCGCTGCCCGAGCTTGTGCCCTCCGGGGAGTACGGTCCCCTCCTGCCGTACGTGGGCGAGACGATGCATTCAAACGACGGCTACAGTGTGATCCGAAAATGCGGCCTGGTGACGATGGACGGGATGATCGTCACAGACCCCGTCTACACGGATATCCGTCAGGGTAACTTTTATAATTACGCCACCTATGCCGGAGAGAACATGCCTGTTTATGATCTCGTCATGCGGTCGGAGCAATACGATGAGGACCGGCCGTGGGAAAGCGAGAGACACGCGGCGTGCGCTTTGGACGGCAGCTGGGTCACGCCCTTTGCGTATGTCAATGTTTTATGCACCGACAAGGTGCTGCTGCTGGTGCGGGATTATGAAAATAATAATATCGATGTCATGAGTTACAGCGGAAAGCTGCTGTACAACACCAAAGCCCTGAGCTTTTACAGCGATATTCGGGAAGCTTCCGCCTACGCGTTTTTAAGCGGCTACGGGGAAGGCCTCATTGCGGTGCCGCAGAAGGGCGGCCGCACGGTCATCTTCGAGGCGCTGACCGGCCGGGTGGAGGCCATTGTTGGCTATGCCCAATGCGGCCCGTTCTCGGAGGGTTATGCCATCGTCATGCAGGACGGTTTGTACGGCTTTATCGACAGGCGCTTTAAGCTGGTCATCCCGCCGCAGTTCAACTGGGCGGATATCTTTTATGACGGCAAATGCATCGTCGGATATCCCGACGGCCGTTATGCCATTATCGATACGAGCGGCAGCGCATTGCTGGAAAATCCGTCATATATCTCCCGCTGGGACACCTATTATTACGGTGTATATGACACCGGCGGCAACGTGACGTATTATGACAGGAATCTGAAGAAGCTGGCGAAAGAAACGGCTATGGCAACGCCGATTAACGGCGGCTGGTTCGTCTTCACCGAGGGCAGCGGGGTTACCATCATCAAGGGCAGTATGACGCATACGCTCCGCGGCATTTCGGGCGTCAACGCCATCAAAGGCAATCTCGCGGCGGTTTATGACAACAGCGCGTCTTTATGGAAGGAAGGGCTTATGACGCTTCAGGGGGATGTCATCCTTCCCCCTGCGGAAAATCTGGGGATTGCCGTTGTGGGCAGCGAAAGCACGGGAAAAGACTTCGCCATCGTCAGCACATATTCGACGGATCAGACCTTTAAGGTGTTCGATGCCGAGGGTAAAATCCTGTTCTCCGGCAGCGGTTACGCCACATATCTGCCGGAAAATGATATTTTCCAGATCACCGATGCATTCAGCTTCGCTTATGTGGACTCAAAGGGCGGCGATGTCTTTAGGCTCTCGCTGCTGCAGTATCTGCCGGATTGAGCGGCGGGGGCGACCCTGTAGCCGCCCGACGGTTTATCGCAAACAGCACAAAATGGCCGGCGGATGATTCATCCGCCGGCGCTGTTTTTTGATTCGCCTTTCGTATGCTTATGTTAACTTTTTTATGTAGCCTTTATTATGTAACCCCAGTCAACCCCTGCTGCGGCAGCGCGTCCCAGGAATACCTCGTGTTGACTGACGGGTTTCAATCAGGCCGCCCTCAGGCCTCATTTACCTCCTTGAGTTCATCGGTCATGACTGTGATAAAAACGTCAACAAGGGCGGGGTCAAGAATCGAGCCTGCATCTTTTTTAATCAGCTCCAGCGCCTCCTTATGATTGACCCGCCCCGGGCGGCGGTTCAGAATTGTCTCATAACGCCCAGCTACGGCTATAATCCTGGCCATCAGTGGGATTTCGTCTCCTGTCAGTCCTCTGGGATAACCTGTACCGTCCCAATGCTCATGGTGGCAATAGACGCCTTCTGCCAGGTTGACGGTACTGTCAAAGATGTTCAAAATCCTGTAACCGACGACAGGATGCTGCCTGAATTCGATTTCTTCCCGGTGGGTGAATTCGCTGCGTTTCCGAAGGATAGCATCACTGATACTGACCTTTCCGATATCGTGAAGAAACCCGGCACTTCTTAACAGCTTGCATTCGGTTTTCGGCAATTTGAGGGCTTCTCCCACGGCCCGGCACATCTCGCTTACGTTAGCTGCATGCTGTTCCTCCGGTGGGCTTTTGCTGTAAAGCGTCATGATGATCGCGTTGATCATATCTGTATCCGTCTTGCTCCTGTTAAGCGCCTTCTCTTTGTACATCTCATTTTCGGCGTCTTTAAGCGTAATGTCGATATGCTCCGACGTGGTCGTTTTTGTAGCACAGCCGAGGGACATGCAGCATTTAATGACGTTTGCCTGTTCCTTGTTCAGAAAGTCTTTGAGGCGAGCCATGATTTGCTGTGCTTCCTGCTCCTGTGTTTTCGGCAGAAGTATGACAAATTCGTCGCCGCCGAGCCTGGCAATGAGTTCGTCCTCCCTGCAGACCTTCTTGATTGCCTCAGCCGCCCTGACAAGCAGTTCGTCGCCTGCGGCATGTCCAAAAACGTCATTCATCAGTTTCAGGCCGTTGAGATCGCCCATAATAACTGATATCGGCAGATTGCTCTTTATATCCGCTTTCTTGACAAGATGCTCAAAGTGATTTCTATTAAAGAGGCCTGTGAGCGTATCATGGGAACTGAAATACTCGATCTGCTGCTCTTGCATCCGCTTTATCGTATTGTCCTTAAACGTCACAACCGCGCCAACAAGCTCTCCGTCCTTATATTGCGGGTACGAGTTGTACTCCACGTCAAAGCTTGTCCCGTTGACCCGCCAGAACACCTCATCCTCCGCATGAGAGGCAGCTCCTTTTATGCACGTTCTGATAATATGACATGCCTGCCTGGGCAGAGGTGTACCGTCCCTTTTACTGTGGTGGAGCAACTCATGCATATCCGTGCCGAGCAGCTCGTTTTTATCATCCAGCCCAAGCAGCTCCAGGCAACTGGTGTTGCAAAAGGTGCACCGGCATTCAAGATCAATGCCAAAAATCGCTTCGGCTGTAGAATCCAGGATAAGACACAATCTTTCTCTGCTTTCGTGAAGTGCCAGGTTTGCTTCTTCCAGCTCCCGATTTTTATTGAATACAGATTCAACAGCCTCTCTCCTGCTGGTTTCGAAATAGTTGATCAGCAGAATCAGCGCCACTGTCGAAGAAAAGATATTGATGATCGATATTGGACTGAAGATGCCGGGCGCCCAGTTTTTATAACTGAGCAGCATATAAACCAGCATGCACGACAGGAAAGCGGCCGAAGTAATCAGCGCTTTTTTTCTGCCCAGCAGAAAAAACACCATCGGCGGAAATACGCTGACCCAAGCAAATATGTAGTGCGCATGACCGCATGCATAAAACACCACGGCCAGAATACATGTCATCAGAGCAATGAGGGCATATGAGCAGGCCTTCAGGCTTTTTGTCCTGCGGAAAACAATCATCACTATGACACAGAGCACGGCACCGGTTCCATGTACAGCCGATTGTATGTAAAAGCCCGCAATAGCACACAAAACAGCAGAGCAGACTGTCACAGCGATAAACAGCAAAGTAATGACATTGAAGAGATACACTCGCCTATATTCGGGATGATCGGAACTGAAACAGTTATTATTCGTCAGAAATTTTTTCAATGCTGAAAATTTCATTATCCACCTCCCGATTAATTCTTTTCATTCCTTTATCTCTTAATAATTGGTAAAGAAAGTATAACATAAAGATATTATTACAAACTTCATAATATTTCAATGTCTAAAAGCAGAAGACTCCCAGATCTTTTTTTAATATAAATTTTTTCCACTCCGGTTCTGCCTTCAGCCGATGCGGCATACATAATGAGTACAAGTATTGTGTGGAAGGGGAATTTCAATGGATTTCGGATTTACATCCGTCGCGGCCATTACCGTCATCTGTTATCTTTTTATTGAAATAATTAAAACTACACAGCTCAACCGGAAATGGCTGCCGATTATCAGCGGATTTTTGGGTGGAGCACTCGGTGTCCTCGCTATGCTTATTATGCCGTCTTACCCAGCTTCTGACTATCTCAATGCCGTTGCCATAGGCATCGTCAGCGGACTTGCCGCAACAGGCATCAATCAGGTCGCCAAGCAGCTCAAAGCAAGGTATTGAGCCGGAGCCTATGACGTTTTCAAAGCACACAACGGCGCTGTCCCCTGTCGGGAGACAGCGCCGTTAATATTTTTTTAATTTGGGCAATATAAAGACACAAAAGTTATATAAATGTCTTTACAAACATATTTTGATGTGCTATATTGTCAATTATAATAATAGTAATTATTATTGATTATGGAAAGTCGGTTTATATGTGAGCGGATTTAAAAAATACAGCCGAAAGCGGGAAGCCGTTTTTGAAAAGCTGAGCGGAACGACTAGTCATCCTACGGCAGAATGGCTTTATGAAGAGCTGAAAAAAGAGATCCCCGATTTGAGTCTCGGTACCGTCTATAGGAATCTCTCGGTTTTCAAAGATGAAGGGCTCATTATCTCTGTCGGAGTCGTTAACGGTCAGGAGCGGTTTGACGCTAATACCTGTGAACATTCGCACTTCGTATGTCTTGACTGCGGTGGTGTTTTTGACATCGATGCTCATATTGAACCGTCATTCAATGATGAAATCGCGCGAAGAAACAATATTGACGTATTGTTCAGACAACTCAATTTTTATGGCAAATGCAAGCAATGCGGCAGCAAACAGGAATCAACTCAGGAAAACAACATTATTGACGGAGGTAAATTATTATGAAAAAGTTCGTATGCAGCGTGTGCGGATATGTCCACACGGGAGATGCTCCCCCTGAAAAATGCCCGGTATGCGGCGCTCCGGCCTCAAAGTTCATTGAGCAGTCAGATGGCATGACGTGGGCGGCCGAGCATGTGGTCGGCGTAGCCAAGGGTGCGCCCGACGATATCATCAACGATCTGCGCATGAATTTTACCGGTGAGTGCAGCGAAGTCGGTATGTACCTGGCGATGGCACGTGTCGCCATACGCGAGGGCTACCCGGAAATCGGCGCTTTTTGGGAAAAAGCTGCCTGGGAGGAAGCGGAGCACGCCGCAAAATTTGCCGAGCTCTTGGGTGAAGTTGTCACAGACAGCACAAAGAAGAATCTGGAGATGCGCCTTGAGGCTGAAAACGGTGCGACGGGAGGCAAGGCAGACCTAGCCAAACGCGCAAAGGCTTTAGATCTTGACGCCATTCACGATACCGTACACGAGATGGCCCGTGACGAAGCCAGACACGGCAAGGCTTTTAAAGGTCTGCTGGAAAGATACTTCAGATAATAAGCCACGCATCAGGCAGGCGCAACGCGCAGCCTTTAGATTAGAAGGCGAGATAAACGCTTCGCTCCTCATTTGCAGCTCCCCGGCCTGACCGCCGGGGAGCTGTGCTGTCAGAATTGCCACAGCGTTAAAAAAATACCGATTATTCATGTGAAATTTTGGATATTGTAACAATTGATTTTACGCTTTAAAGCTTTTATACTTTAAATACACAAAGTATTGCACGGTGGTTGTTTCGGAGGCTGTAATGATGGAAAATATTAAGAATATACATATAGCCGATTTTGACTGCGGTGCATCTACGCATCGATTTAGCCCTGCTTATTATTATTTTTGCATTAATGAATATAATAAGCCAACCGCATCAGAACGATAAAGCCCATAAAAGACAGTACATACCGGCAGCTCGTCTGAAAGACAGGCTGCCGTTTTTATATACAAGGAACAATTTAGACTTTATAATGAGGTGTAATAATGAAAAAGAAGATTTCCGTGCTTTTGCTTGCTGCTTTGCTGGTGTTTTCCCTGACAGCTTGCGGTAGAGCAAAGAATCCCTCCGCCGGGGCGAAAAGCTACATAGTCGGCATCAGCCAACTGGTACAGCATCCCGCTCTTGATGCGGCGACACAGGGTTTCAAGGATGCTTTGACCGAGAAGCTGGGTGACAAGGTTACCTTCGATGAGCAGAACGCCAATAACGATCCGCAGACCTGCGCCGCCATCGCCAATCAGTTCGTCTCTTCCAATGTGGACCTGATCATGGCCAACGCCACGCCGGCGCTGCAGGCCGCTCAGACAGCGACAAATAAAATCCCCGTCCTCGGCACCTCTGTCACCGACTACGGCACCGCCCTCGGGATTGAGAACTGGACAGGCGCCACCGGCACCAATGTCTCCGGCACATCGGACCTTGCCCCCCTGGACCAGCAGGCCGCCATGCTGAAGGAAATCTTCCCCGACGCGAAAAACGTCGGTATTCTGTATTGCTCGGGTGAAGCCAATTCCAAGTACCAGTCCAAGGTCATTACAGGGTACCTCACCGAGATGGGGTACGCCTGTAAGGATTACACCTTCTCCGATTCCAACGACCTGCAGACCGTCGCCAACGCGGCGGCTGACAACAGCGACGTTATTTTCCTTCCAACAGACAACACCGTCGCCGACAACACTGAGATCATCAAAAATGTCTGCCTGCCCAAGAGGGTGCCTGTGATCGCGGGCGAAGAGGGCATCTGCAAGGGCTACGGTGTCGCCACCCTCTCCATCAGCTATTACGATCTGGGCTACGCAACAGGCTATATGGCATATGAAATCCTCGTAAACGGCGCCGATCCGGCCACCATGGAAATCCAGTATGCACCGAAATTCACCAGGAAATATAACCCCGACGTTTGTGCGGCGCTGGGTATCACCCTGTCCCAGGAATACGTGGCCATCGATATGGAAGCCTGATTTTAAGATAACCGTCCGCGGCGCCCCGATGAGCGGCAGTCAGCGGCCGCTCATCGGCATGAGAAAGGAACCACTGTTATGGATATACTTAATTATTTCTCTTCCCTTAACCCCATGTACCTCCTCTCTTCCCTTCCGGGCAATATCGCCCAGGGGGTTATCTGGGGGATCATGGCACTGGGGGTATTTATCACCTTCCGGCTGCTGGATTTCGCCGATCTGACGGTGGACGGTTCTTTTGCCGCCGGCGGCGCCGTCACGGTCATGCTGATTCTGATCGGTGTGCCCGTGCCTGTGGCGCTCCTTATTGCCGTACTGGCCGGGGTGCTGGCGGGGCTTGTCACAGGATTTCTGCACACTATTTTAGGAATTCCCGGTATACTTGCCGGAATCCTGACCCAGATCTCACTCTGGTCAATAAACCTCCTGGTGCTGGGCGGGGCCAACAAGGCCGTGAACGTGGACAAGTTCCCGCTGATCGTCTCCCTGCGGCATGTCAGCAGCTCCATCATCACCGCCCTTGTTTTCGCCGGCGTCCTGATTAGCATTCTCTATTGGTACTTCGGCACCGAACAGGGCAGCGCCATTCGCGCCACGGGTGCCAACTCGCACATGTCAAAAGCCCAGGGCATCAATATCGATTCTATGAAGGTCCTGGCACTTTGCCTTTCCAACGGGCTGGTAGCGCTGTCCGGCGGGCTGATGTCCCAGTATCAGGGTTTTGCGGATATCAAGATGGGACAGGGCGCCATCGTCATCGGCCTGGCGGCTGTTATTATCGGCGAGGTGCTGGGGGAAGCGATTCTCCGCAAGCGTATGAACTTTGCGATGCGTCTTGTCTTCGTCGTGCTGGGCGGCGTCATCTATTATCTTGTGATCGGCCTTGTCATGTGGCTGAAGATGCCCACCGACCTTCTGAAGCTGCTCACCGCCGTCATCGTGGCGGTATTCCTGGCCGTGCCTTATCTTAGGGCAAAATCAAAGAGTTCCTTCGGTCTTGCCGCAAAAAAGGAGGCACGCAAACATGCTTGAGCTTCAATCTGTTTCCAAAACATTTAATATAGGCACCATTAACGAAAAGAAAGCCCTCTGCGATATCAACCTGCGCCTGAACGAGGGCGACTTCGTCACCGTCATAGGCGGCAACGGGGCGGGTAAATCCACAATGCTCAACGCTATCGCCGGTGTTTGGCCTGTTGATGAGGGGTCAATCACGATCGGCGGCACGCCTGTGACCGCCCTGCCGGAGCATAAG
>CAZVLO010000006.1:0-12274 GCA_964628265.1 uncultured Papillibacter sp. | reverse complement strand
ATCGGCCGGGTTTTTCAGGACCCGATGATGGGGACCGCCGCCAGCATGGGGATCGAGGAGAACCTGGCGCTGGCTCTGCGGCGCGGAACGAAGCGGACCCTGCGCTGGGGTGTTACGAGAACCGAGCGCGCCCGTTATCGTGAAGAATTGAAAATGCTCGGACTGGGGCTGGAGGACCGTATGACCGTCAAGGTAGGCCTGCTCTCCGGCGGACAGCGCCAGGCGCTGACGCTTTTAATGGCGACGCTCAAAAAGCCCCGGCTCCTGCTCCTGGACGAACACACAGCAGCGCTGGACCCCGCCACAGCCGTAAAGGTTCTGGAGATTACCGAAAAGGTCGTCAGTGACAACAACCTGACGACCATGATGGTCACCCATAATATGACGGACGCCATCCGCCACGGCAACCGGCTTTTGATGATGAACGCCGGAAAAATCATCCTCGATATTTCCGGGGAAGAAAAAAAGACGCTTAAAAAGGAAGATTTGCTCCGAAAATTCGCTGAGGTCGCCGGCGTCCAGGAGGAAACTGATTCGGTGCTTCTGTCATAAATGTTTTAACAGATAAGGAATCCCGCCGGAATGACTGCGTTGCGCAGTCATTCCAGCGGGTTTTCATATTTCCGCTCCGTCATTTTATGATATAATGGGATATCGTCTGCCAATTCGTATTTTATCTGGAGAATGATATGGATAAGGAATTGTTCCGACAGGCCTGCGGCAAGGTATCGAATAAGGAAAATCCTCAGCCCGGCGGGATTGGCACGCTGGGCGAAAAGACGCTCCATTCGGTGCTGAAAAACTATTTTGAGCCGGATGAGAGCCGCCACGAGATAAAAATCGGGCGCTATGTGGCGGACATTGCCTCGGAAAACCGCATCGTTGAAATCCAGACGCGCCAGTTCGGTGCGCTCCGCCAAAAGCTGGCGTGCTTTCTGGAGCAGACGGACGTCACTGTCGTCTACCCTGTCGCCCGCACAAAATGGCTCCTGTGGATTGACGAGGCGACCGGAGAGGTTACGAAAAGGCGCAAGTCCCCCAAGACCGGTCAGCCCTACGAGGCTTTCTATGAGCTCTATCAGATCCGACCCCTTTTGGCGCATCCGAGGCTCCGTCTGTGTATCGTTTTGCTGGAGCTGGAGGAATACAGAACCCTGAACGGCTGGAGCAGTGATAAAAAGAAAGGCTCCACCCGCTACGACAGGATCCCCGTCGATATCGCGGATGAAGTTATGATTGAGACCCCCGACGACTATATGAAGCTGATACCGGATGCGCTGGGCAACAGCTTTACCGTGAAGGACTTCAAAGCGGCCTCCGGCCTGTCCCTGTATGACTCGGGGCTTGCGCTGAATGTGCTTCATTATGTCGGCGCTGTAGAACGCATCGGGAAAAATGTAAACGCGCATGTGTATGAAAGAAAGGCTTCCCCTGGCAAGAGATCGTTCGACGATCTCTAGGAAGCATGTCGCCGCAGGCGACTGATGAGGAGAACTTGTTACGCGTAACACTGCTCCTTAGGTAAAAATCCGCAACGCCAACAAGCCACCTCATTCGTCACGGCATTCTGCCGTGCCACCTTCCCCTCAAGGGGAAGGCTTTTTTACGTCCCTAATCCTTTGTTTCCCTCACTTCTGGGGATTTTTCTTTTCTCTCCCTTTTACAGTAGGGCTGCGGATAGCGTTTACTCTTCGTTGTATGGTAGGCGATACATTCGGCGCACCTGCCGAATCGTTCGCAGCGCTTTCTGACGCAGGGACATTTTTCAAGACCATTTTCAAGCATTCCTTTCCCTCCGGGTGATTATAAGTTTAAAAGCAAGCGGGAATGCGTCCTGCTTGCTTCATTATAGCCTGATTTTACACATGGATTCCGTATTCCGGGATATTGCTGAAGGCGAGTACCATAATCAGAGTAAAAATAACAATCATCATGACCGATAACACAAGTCCGATGATGGAGCATACCAAACCGGCGGTCGCCTGACCCTGGCCCTGCTCCGGTCTCAGCTCTTTACGCGCGCTGTTTCCTAAGACAATCCCAATAATCGAGCAAATCACGGAGATGACGGCAAGAAAGCTCATCCAGAAGAAAACCAGCGAAATAATACCCAAAACGAGAGAGGCTGTCGCTTTCGTGCGTGAGGGGTGATTGCGGTCATAATACTGCGGCGGATAGGGTTGCGGTCTGTAATAGCCGGGCTGCTGATATGCGCCTGGTGTCTGATATGGATTCTGCGGCTGAACACCGGGGTTAGGCTGCTGAAACCCGGCTTGAGGCTGCGCCTGGTAATGCGCGTATGTGTTTTGCGGCTGCAAATCCCTGTATGGAGCGGGTTCCACCGGTATCTCAGTATTGCCGGCCAGATTATCCACTGTACTGCTTTGCGTAAAATCGCCCTTTTGCCGAGCTGAATCGCTCACCGGCGTATCGCTTTCCGGGGATTTATGATCGTCCATATCTCAATCTCCTTTACAACCGGTTATCATTACACCGGGCATTGGCCGGAAAAACGCGCATTATTGTGTTCATAGTAGCATATGAGGCTATAAGCGTCAATAATCCGCGTGCAATAAATTCTTCATAATTTTACATAATTTTCTATTGATGTTGGCTAAAAAAAGGCGCAGGAGAATTGTTCCCCTGCGCCCTGCCACAGCCATTTTTAATAAGGGTAAAAGGTAATTGAATCAAAAAGATCCGTGAGGAAGGTTCCCAGAACAAGGGACAGAATGATGGTCAGAACGATCCAGATCGCAGCCCAGATGAGGGTGGCTCTGGCTAAATTCGACAGTGATTTGTTATGCTTCGGTCCGCCGACAGCAACGATAATAAACCAGATGATGTTAAATATCGGTATCAACATCAAGAGGAAGAATAAAAGATAAGTGCCGATCTTAGCCGGTTGGCTATTGTCGTAGTACCCTGCTGATTGATAGTTCGGCTGGGACTGATAATTCGGCTGTTGATACGCCGGCTGAGGCTGATATGCCGGCTGCTGCGCGTAATAGGATTGCTGGGGCTGCTGTGGGGCAGGCTGCTGCGGGGTTGGCTGCTGATACGTGCCTTCGGGTTCTGCCACCGGCTCGTAATTTGAACCGCCACACTTAAAACAGAATTTCGTGTCATCACTGAGGATCTGTCCGCATTGCGTGCATTTTTTCACTTATAACCCCTCCACTTCATGAAATTACTTATCCCGCACAAGTAATATTCGCATACCGGCACATTACTACTATATGCCGGATATTGTCGAAATAAGCCAGATAATATATTATCATACAACATAAATGATTGCAATATTTTTAGGCTTAGTCTTTACCGTTCGTGTGCGGTTGTTCGCCTTTCTCCGGATACCGCTATGTTACCCTTGCAAAAAAACGCCGTGTGGAATAAAATGAGACTCATGTACAAGCGTAACGGAGGTTAATGCATGTGGACTAGAGCTGAGCTTAAATCAAAGGCGAAAGCGGTACTCCGGTACAGTTACTGGGAGTGCGTTGCCGTAGAGCTCATTTATATTGGGATTTCATTAGGCATCGGTCTGGTTGCCACGATCGTTCCCTTCGGCTCTCTTGCGGGGACGATCTTTGTGCTATTGCCGCTGACTGTGGGCCTCTGTTATTTCTATATGCAAAATCAAGTGGCGCGGCCGGTCATTAACAACGCTTTTTTCCCGTTTAACGGCGGCCGATTTATGCAGATTTCCGGCGCCATGGCCTGGATGTATCTCTTTACCGTTCTGTGGTCGATGGTCAGCCTGATCGGCATTTTTATCCTCCTTGTGAAGGGTTTCACAACCATTATCCCGTTTTTCATGGACAATTCCTTTTACTCCGGCTGGCCGAATACGGGCGGGGACTGGTTATACGATAACAGCTGGGTGACGGAATATCTCCGGACCTTCGACAGCAGCTGGATCCCCGCGCTGGCCGTGAGCGGCGTCATCTATATCGCGGGTTCAATTTTAGCTTATATAAAACAACTGTCCTACAGCATGACGCCGTATATTCTGACCGATAATCCGCAGGTCGGATATGAACGGGCGCTGAAGCTCAGCATGGCAATGACAAACGGGCATAAATGGGAGATATTTGTCCTCTACCTGTCCTTTATCAGCTGGGCTCTTCTGGGAGTTCTGACGCTGGGACTCGGCTTCCTGTTCCTCAGCCCATATATACAGGCGACAAGAGCGCAGCTCTACGTGAAGCTGAGAAACATTGCCATTCAAAGCGGTCTGACGACACCGGAGGAATTGAACGTATTCCCGCAGCAGTAAGAGCGTAAAAATATTGTAATATACAGGAAGGTGCAAGCATGATTAAGGTTGTTGCAAAGCAATTCGTGAAAGAGGGCAAACTCGACGAGTTTCTGCCAGTGGCACAAAAGCTCGTGGAGGAGACAAACAAAAAGGATGCCGGGTGCGTCAAATATGAGATGTATCAAGACCTGTCCGACCCGCTGATCATCACGGTTATCGAGGAGTGGGAAAGCAATACCGCGCTTGACGCGCACATGAAAGCAGCCCATTTCCTGGAGCTCATCCCGAAAGTCAACGAGCTGTGCGGCAAACCCTCGGAAATCAATCTGTACAAAAAACTCTTTTAGGCACTGCTATATAGCGGCAAGGGCGGTTTACCTTTTGATGTAAACTGCCCTTTTAAATTATAAAATTATGGAATGGCTAAATAAATCTTCCGCTGTAATCAAACAAGAAATGCAGATAATACAGATGGATGCAATGTATGCTTCTGATATCGGCAGCTTGTCATTTTACCGGCGGGACATGATAAGCTCAAACACTTCACGCGCCGCCGGAGAAGAGGAAATTGAGCATGAAGCTTAAAAGATTACTATCCCTGTTTTTACTTCTCGTTCTCACTACGACCGTCCTGCCGTTGAACGCACTGGCCCAGAGCGGCACATACGCAGTCCGCTCCGGCGACACCATGTGGAAAATCGCCGTCCGGTACCAGATCGGTGTCAGCGAGCTGATTCAGGCAAACCCTCAGCTTAAAAATCCCAACATGATCTTTGTGGGACAAAAAATCAACATCCCGAGCATCGATAATGTGAAAACCCTGGAGCAGCAGGTCATTGACCTCGTCAACAAGGAGCGCGCCAAAAACGGCCTGTCCCAGCTGAAATCCAACTGGGAACTCTGCCGCGTCGCCCGCTACAAATCACAGGATATGATAGACAAGGGCTATTTCTCCCACCAGTCGCCCACATACGGCTCGCCGTTTACCATGATGCAGTCGTTTGGCATCCGGTTTTCAAACGGCGGCGAAAATATTGCCTACGGACAGCGCTCGCCGCAAGAGGTCATGAATTCCTGGATGAACTCGCCAGGCCATCGTGCAAATATCCTCAGCGCCACTTATAACCAGATGGGCTGCGGCGTCGCCAAGACCGCAAGCGGCACTTATTACTGGACACAGATGTTTATCAAGGCGTATTGATCCGCGAACAGCAGTTCGCTTTTGGACGGCCAATGGCCGTCTTTACATAGTTAACAAGATGAATTATGCTATAATGGTAAAAAACTTGCCACGAGGTGATGGTATGTCCAACGTTTTTGATTATCTCAAATGGCGCGGGGATCTGAGTTTTCACAGGGACGGCTTCAATGAGGTTGACAATCTTGTATTCGCGAGCCTCTCCTACATAGATTACGAGGGAATCGTTCCGGAGAGTCCCGGCCGAGGCGTGGCACTTGCGCTGGCTGCCGAACAGCTAAAGGCGGCTAAACGTCTTGAACCCGCGTCTGTGCTGATGCCGCCTTATCCCAGGCTGCTGCTTCAGGCGGCTGAGACAGACCGGTTTCAAAATGTCCTGCTCTCCCGCTATGTCAGCAAGGTGGATGATACGATACCGAACCAGTTCACGGCCATCATCTTTTCCCTAAGTCCCAGGGAGCATTACATCGCCTACAGGGGCACGGACGACAATCTGGCGGGCTGGAAGGAAGATTTCCTCATGGGCTTTAAGGACGTCGTGCTGGCACAGAAGCAGGCTGCGGCGTATCTGAATAACTGTGCCCCGAAGCTGCGCGGCCGGATTTATTTGGGCGGCCACTCCAAGGGTGGGAATCTGGCCGTTTTCGCCGCATCGCACACCACGGACTGGATCAGGAAAAAGATTTCCGCCGTCTACAACAACGACGGCCCCGGCTTCCAGACTCCGCTTCTGGAAAACGACGGGTATGCCAAAATCGAAAGCCGCATTCAAACCATTATACCAAAATCCTCCGTCATCGGACTGCTGCTTGAGCACGGTGAGGACTATAAGATTGTGGCCAGCACGGAAAACGGTATCCTGTCACATAATCCGCTGACGTGGGGTGTCTGCGGGACCTCCTTTGTCCATGAACCGGAGCTGTCAAAATCCAGCCGCAACACCAATGAGGCGCTCCGGACCTGGCTGGAAGCGCTGACACTGGAGCAGCGTGAGCAGTTCACCGAGGCACTTTTCGACGTAATCAGCGCCTCCGGTGCCCAGACGCTGTCGGACCTCACCAAGGAGCGCCTCCTCGTCGTTGACGCCATGATCAAAAAGTACCTGAGCATGGACAAGGAAACGCGCAGGATGCTGCGGGATACCATCATCAACTTTTTCAGCGTCCGGCAGAAAATACTGCGGGAATCCATCGGCCAGAGCTTTGAAGCGCTGCTGGCGAAAAAACCATAATACCACGTCGAAAACAAAGACGGCGCTCGAATCATCATCGGGCGCCCCTTTCATTGTCCTTGATGTAATTGAAACACCCACTCCTCCCTTTTACGCCGGGATACGACACCGGCTGCGGTTTATGATAAACCAGAAAAGGGGTGGTCGGCGTGACGCTGTCACATTCGGCGAAAATCTGTCTCGGCGCTGTTTTCACATCCGCAGTTTTCATGCTGCAGGTGGCCGGTGTTTTTTTACCCGTTCTGGGGCCGCTTTTGGGCACAGCCTGCATTGTATTCGTTGCTGTATCGGCAGTCTTGCTAAAAAGTCGCGCCGTTCTCGTCTATCTCGGAGCAGGTTTCCTTACACTTGCCGTCAGCCCCCGTTACGCCTTTGAATTTCTTTTAACGACAGGCTTCGTCGGCCTGACGCTGGGTATAATGATAAGGAAGAATACAGTGGTGCCGCTGCTTGTATCCTGTCTCGGCATGTTTGCCGGCCTGTACGTCCTGACATATATGCTCGGGGAAGCCTCCTTCGGCGGTGTTTTCTCTGGTCTCCCGGCATACGGCTGCCTGCCTGTTTTCGCCGCTTTCTCAGCGGCATATCCGGTCGTGAACCTCGTTATCCTAAAACGGCTGTTAAACATGCGGGTTTTCAGATATTACAGTAATTTTGAATGAATAACAGTCGACAAAACGGGCGAACCGCGTTGGTTCGCCCGTTTTTATTATTGTTTACTGCCTTACATTGCCGTGGCACCGCCGTCGATAACAAGATTCGAGCCGGTGCAGAAGGAGGATTCGTCACTGGCAAAGAACAAAAAGCCATTGGCGATCTCTTCAGGCTGCGCGGCCCGCCCCATGGGAACGATTTCGGCAGCCAGATTGTTGATATCGACGCCTTCCGGTACCGCATCGGCCAGTGACAGCCCCGGCATAACGGAGTTTACCCGGATGCCCTGATCGGCGTATTCACCGGCCAGGGAACGGGTAAAGGCCTTAATCGCCCCCTGGCTAGCAGCGTAGGCGGGGATGCCGGGTACCGCAATCTCGTTGCTCACAGAGGAGGTGTTGATAATCGAACCCTTCTGCCGGCGGATCATGTGCGGCAGGACTTCACGGCAGAGGACGAGATAGCTTTTGACGTTTACGTTGAATAACTCCTCATAATCCCTGATCTCATCGAATTCCGATGACGCGTATGAAGTCACGGCGTCGGCATTGTTGACAAGCACGTCGATACATCCGTATTTCTCAATCGCCGCGCTGACAAGATACTGCAGATCCTCTGTTTTAGTTACATCGGTACGGACAAACAGCACATCTGCACCTATCGCTTTGAGACCGCGCTCCAACTCCAGACCGTTCTTTTCCCATCGCCCCGCGATAACGACCTTGGCCCCTTCCCTGACAAACATAAGCACTATCGCCTGTCCGATACCGGAAGTGGCGCCGGTAACGATCGCAACTTTGTTTTCCATTCGGCCAGCCATGACTGCACCTCCCGATTTATGCTGTTTTTACTATAATACAAGCACTTTTGCGTCACTGTCAAGAAATATTGTCTTTTTTTACATAAATATGCTAATAATTGTGCTTGTATTCGACAGCACTCTCAATCAACTGAGCCAATACTCCTTACCGTCATTCGTCCTGTCCATGAAGCCGTACTCAATCAGATAACGCCGGACAGTTGCAAAATCATCGTAGATATCTCTCAGAATTTCGTTGACTTCTTTCTCCGAATATTTCCTGCCCTGCTCAAACTGGCCGGCGATTTTCCTCAGGATGACGATTTTTTTCTTTTCCTTTGGTGACAGGTTTTTAAGCTTTAAGGGTTCCAGCGAGACAAACATATTGGAGACAATGTCGGCTTCCTCGTCTTTTGTGATTTGATACCTCTCGTCAACCATTTTAGCGCCTCCATGTATATTGATAAACTCCTCACTGTCCGCCAGGGCACTGTGGGGCTTTCTCTTCCCGTGTAAGGCAAGCTCGTATATGGCAAGATAAAGCTTGGCCTGACGGGCCTTTTCCCTGAAGACAAACCGCTGATGCCGCACCGTCGCCGCGGCCGTCCCTGATTGCCGGGCTATTTCCTGATCGGTCAGTCCTGCTTTTATCATGAGGAGCAGTTCTTTATGATTTTCCGTTAATCCTGTGTATTTCTTTTCATGCGCCAGCAGAACCTCCAGAATACTGCCGTGCGCATCAGCAATGTGACGCTCGGCCATTTTTTCAGCGCTGAAATACCGCTCACCGACCCTGAATACCTCGCCGTTTATAAAAGCGCGGTGACAGACTGAGCATACATACGCGTCGTTTTCAATATCGTATGCGTATCCATTTTTTATCTCTTCCAGTGTTAAGGCCAATATATCGTCCATTTGTGGTCTCTCCATATATTTTATAAACATATTTTAATTATGTTTATTGCTTTTGTCAACTTATTTTCATTTATTTGCGTTTTTGCATGAACTTGCGTACTGCAGCATCAATTACTGTCCAATCTCAAATCACACCCCAGTGTCGCTGTGCTTTTCATGATTTTTACTTTTAGTAACATTTTTTGTGAAAGCAGTGTACATTTTACTTTTTGTGACGATATATATTAGAGTGAAGGGTGGTGTGTGCATTTGTTCAGGAAAAAAATCCTGATCGTTGACGACAGCAGCTTTTTCGCGAAAGTAATTGTAAAGGCGTTGACGCAGGAAGGCTATGAAGTCATATGGGCCTCTTGCGGCGAAGACGCTTTCCGTATGGTCCGTGAAGAGAAGCCGGATCTTGTACTGCTCGATGTCGTCATGCCGGATATCAGCGGTTTTGAAGTATGCCGGATCCTTCGGGCAGCCGAGAGCAACAACCTCATGCCAATCATAATGATCACAAGCAAGGACACACACGAGGACATGCTCGCCGGTCTTGATCTGGGTGCAGACGACTATATTATTAAGCCCTTTGATAATCGTGAGCTCTTGAGCCGGGTTAAAAACACGATAAAAAGAATCGACCGGAACAGAAACGCAAATCCGCTCACGGGCCTGCCGGGTAATCTGGAAATCATGCGGGAGCTCGATTACAGGATTGAAAAAAATCTCCCCTTTGCGGCGATATATGCCGATCTGGACAATTTCAAAGCCTACAACGACGTATACGGATTCGTGAAAGGCGATGTGGCCATCAAACTCACCGCCGACATCCTGTACGACGCAGCCGCCGTGGGCAATTCCGATTCATTTATGGGTCATATCGGCGGTGATGACTTCATGGTAATCGTTGAGCCGGCATGCGCGGAACGCGTCTGTCAAGAGACGATAGAGCAATTTGATCATCGCATCAAAGCACTGTACTCCAAGGACGACCTTGAGCAGGGCCATATCGTTACATACAACCGTCAGGGTACCGAAACGCTCTTCCCTATCATGACGATTTCTCTGGCCGTTGTCACGAACGAAAAAAGATCATTCACAACGCATCTTGAGATCGCGGACATTGCCGCAGAACTCAAGAAAAAAGCAAAATCCATGAATGGCAGCGTTTATATTAAAGACAGACGAACATATTAAGCAGGGAAAGCGGTTAAACCGTCTTACCCTGCTTTTTTTTGTGCTTTTATGCCTCAGCGCCTACATACTTAAAGCCCAGATAATCGAGTATCGAGACGAGTGCCCGGAGGGACTGCCGGATATCCTCGGGTTTTGCTTCAGGCACGGGCTTGTTTTCAGCGGTGAAAATCGCTTCATAGGCTTTTTTAAAAGCGCCGGTCACGGGAATGAGTACCGGCTCCTTTGCCGTTGTATCAATGTTGTTTTGGATGACATAATCCCTGATGAGTCTTGTGAGCGCCTGCCTGGCCTGGACGCTGAATTCTCCGGACTTTGAGCCGGTATAGACATGGTCGGCGGCAAAGCGCTTCATCTCCGCGTGCTTATAATTGACCGTTCCGCTGTGGATATTGAGAAACACCGACAGCAGGCCGAACTCCGCCGCCAGCTTGTTTGTCTTGAGACCCCATGTTTCATCCGAGAGCTGATAAACCCTGCCCTTGCTCCCATAAGTTAGGCAATGGCTGATCCAGATCAGAATGAGCATAAACGGGAACCGGAATTCAAAGCTCTCATGGGTAAACGGTCCGTCTTCTTCTATTTGCACCCGATTGGCCAGTTCAATGATGCGGTCACGATCCAACTCCGCGACGGAATCCGCTTTGAGGATTTTAAGAAAATCCTGTACGACCACGCAATAAACAGCGTCAGAATAAGGTAACAAAGTCATTCCGGGCTTCATAAATCCGGAGAGGTCATATCGGGTAATATTGAAATCCCGCTTCAGCAAGCAGGTTTCAGCGGGGCCTGACAATTCCCGAAGATGTATTTTACACGGCCTTATCTTCAGCTGGTATTCCCGCCACGCACCCTCGTCGTCGTCGATGCGCAGCGACCTGAAAAAAGGTTTTATGGCCATAAAAAGGTCGAATATCTTATAATATTCCTGCGGGTTCCCGGAATTGTCCCATTTGCAAAACCAGTTGATTTTCTCGTTTTGAAACCGGAATACCAGCGGTTCACTGGTACCTTCCGTGAACTCAATATAAAAAGAATCCTCTTCCCTGACGATTCTGCAGTTCATCCCGGCTGACTGCTGAAGCACCGCGTCATATAAATCATCGATGCTGCTGCTGTCTTTCAGAGTACCCTTGTAGTAAATTGTACTGCTCATGATAACCTCTTCCGGCTCCATCAATTTGTCTTTTCTTAAAGTTTACATCAGTTTCGGATTCTTATTCAGCTGACCGATGATTTTGTCACAAAAAAGGCAGACCCAAGGGCCTGCCTTTTGCCATATCTTGTTTTTATCTTCTTCTGCCGAACAGCCGCAGCAGGTTGAGGAAAAGGTTGATCAGATCAAGATAAAGCTTTAAGGCGCCGTAAATAGCGATCTTTTCATACTGCTCAGGCGAGTAGGTATTGCTCTCAAAAAGCCTTTTCAGGTACTGCATGTCATAAGCCGTGATCCCGGCAAAAATCAAGACGCCGATAAAGCTGACGAGATACATAAACGGCGTACTGTTGATGAACAGGTTGAGCACGAGCGCGATGATAAAGCCGAACACGCACATGTACAAAAACCGGCCCAATGTGGAAAGGTCCTTCTTCGTCACATACCCGAACATGGCTGTTACCAGGAACAAACCCGCTGCGGCGAAAAACACCATGAAGATCGATTCCAGCGTGTAGACAAGGAATATGACCGACAGGGTCACGCCGTTAACGAGAGAAAAGGCGATTAATCCGGTATAAGCCGCGCCGATGCTCATCGTCATAATCCTTCTGGATAAGGAGAAAACGAGAACAAGCTCAAGGGCCATTAGGATTAAAAGGCCAACCGGATTTGAAACGACAGCGTGCGCAAAGGGCGGGTAGCTAGCCACACCGAACGCCGTCAGCGCCGTCAGTGCGAGCGCTCCGGCCATATTAAAAAACACACGAGAGAAAAAAGTGCGTTCCTTTACTTGCGGATACATAAATAGTCACCTCTCAGATATATCGGTATAGCCGTGAGCAAAACTCTTAAAGTGTAGTAATAGCAATGAATAACGAGCA
>CAZVLO010000005.1:60403-63756 GCA_964628265.1 uncultured Papillibacter sp. | reverse complement strand
TCGGATGCTATGGTCGTCTCATACCCGTTTACCTTATAATTCACGGTTACCGCCTTTAGAACAATAGCGACGATACCGCTGTCCTCTGTGACGGGCACAACGATTCCGGAGCCTCCGACAACAGCGCCGTCAGGTATGTCAGGGCCGGCAAATGATTTCAGTATCGCCGGGTCATATGTGGTTCCCGTGGGAAACAAGGGTGACGCGCCCGCTGTGGGCGTCAAAAGCTCGTTGAAGAAAACATTCCTGAACTCCTGCTGCTGCAGCTGCTGTTCGTCTTCACTTAAATTTTTTTTATAGTTCACAAGGACGTTGGTGTACGCTTCCTTGATGGCGCCGGACACCGCTTCCTGGACGCCGGCGCGAATTTCGTTCATTACGGCTTCGGCGCTGTAGAAATTCTCTTTCCCGGCTTTGTCGATTTTCTTCATCTGAAGGTTCACAAGGGAAAGATACATGAGCACGGACGCAAGTACGGTCAAAAAAGTCATGGTGACAAGCACGACGATGATCGTCGAACCCCTGTTATTCTTCATTTTTTCTTTAAACCTTTTCATCATGTAAAGCATCCTATCCTGTCGTCTTATTCCAGAGACGACGCGTCAAATGTCGCCAGGGGTGCCGTAACGCTGCCGGCTGCAATACTGCCGGGCTCATAAAGCTCCACCGTCACGCGGTAGAGCCTGTTTTTTGCAGGCGTTCCGACGAGGCTGCCGGTGAACACACCCGGGTCGTATATGTAATCGATGAAGACGCCGCCCGGGCCGGGGTGACCGAGATAGTGCTTGAAAGTGTGCGGCTCGCCGTAATACAGCCGGGCATAAGGAGGCGTCGTCACGTAATCCCTTCTCTCCCGAAGAACGATGGTCGGATTGCTGCTGAAGATGGCGTCCTGCTTGACCAGATATACGCTCAAAGCAATATTGTCCCTGTTGATGACCTCGATGATATCACCGCCGAGGGCAGTGGGATAGAAGAAGAAATACAAGCCGTGTAAGCTGCTTTCGTCAGGGGTATAGCTGCCGCTGTAAAAATCTTCGTTGATTGCTTTCGTATAATTTATAGTATAGGGCGTGATTGTCGGCGGCCAGGTGCTGCCATCCGACAGTGCGAATTTAAACTCCGCGGCGTATTCAAACAGAGCCGAACAGACAACGATGCCGCTTGTTCCCCCGATTTTCTGCGTCGTAACCGTCACTTTCCGCTTCAATCTGTTCATGAAATAATTCGCATCAATGGGAACACCGCTGTCATTGTTGGCAATACCGGCCGCGTTAATCATCACGCATCCGCTGTCAATCTGGGCCTGAGAAGCGAATTCTTTAGCGGCAATGAGATCGGGGTTGCCGTCGTCCTCAGGCGGCAGCTGGACGTATACGGCATCCATGGACTTGTAGTCCACGATGCCGGCCGCGTTCCGGTCACTATACTCCGTGGCGTCAATGTTCAGCACCGCGTCGTATTTCTTGTCCCCGACACCCGTCAGATACAGCCTGTAAACGGAGCCGCTGCCCGTGTCCGTACTGACTGCGGTCACTTCGTCGTAACTGCCCGACTCGGGGTCATAAGCGTAAAGCGCCGATGACAGTGCGATGTTCTTAAACGGTGTCATTTCTCCGTGCTGCCTGATGTCGGCAATCAGGCAGCCGATGTCGGTGGTTTCATAGGATTCAATGATATTCTGAGCCGCCACCGTCTGGTTTCGCACTTCCTTGGCTTTGAAGGAGGTACTCGAGGAAGTCAGAAACGCGTGCAGGATCGGGACGACAATGACAGCCAGCATGGTAATCCCAACGAGCAGCTCAAGCAGAGAAAAGCCCTTATTGTCCAATCTTGTTTTTTTCACAGTCCCGCCTCCTTCCGTCGGCATATCCGTCGGCTCAGTTTCCGATTAAAACGCTTTTGCCGAGATTTGTATAATTCACAGAGGCCTGATGCTCCTGGATATCCCTGCCGGTTATATAGTACTTGTCGAGGACGAAGTTGCTCAGGATGAGCCCCGTGGAGCTGTCATAGTTCAGGTTCATGCTGTCAAGCTTTGTGACGTCCGGCTGCGCGTAGATAAAGTCGAGGGCTGATTTCATCTGGCTGTAATTCATCGTGCCGTCGATTGTGGACGTGAGCTTTAAGCCTGTCAGCGTGATTTTTTGCGGCGGTTCGGTATAATCGCCTGTGTCCTTCAGCGCCGACACGCTGCTGACGGGTATCGGCTGCGCAAATGACAGGCCGGTGATTTTCACACCAAGGGTATTTTCCATATCCGTCGCGAACATGATGAAATCCTCGGGAGTTTCCGCGCTGTAATACTTGCTCAGCGTCTTATCGATGAACACCTTGTTCTCCTCGATGCTTTTCTCGTAAGCAGGTATCTGCGCGTGACGGGCGCTGAGCTCCTCATACCTGCTGCTGAGCTCTGCAATCTCCTCATTGAGGACGTCCGTTTTTGCCGTATAGTCTGTGTATACGAGAATATAAGCGGCCAGAAAGATCAGGATACCGAGAAAGCTCAGGATGTATTTCACCGTTTTTTTTGTCAAGCTCATTGCCGTACCTCCTAACCCTGAGCGACGCTGCCGTCTGCCGGCGCGTCGTCGTCTGCCGGCGCGCTTGCCGGCTTGCCGCCGGCGGGCTGCATCTCGACAGTCTCATAAACATAGCTGCATTCAACCGTGAATGAAACGGTTTTGTTGCCGATCTCATCAACAGTTTCGATAATCTGCCCGACGACAATATCGCCGATGGTCTCAAAGGTGCGCAGCTGCTGGATCGTCTTGGCCGCCGCCGGTTTCGTTGTGACGGTGACGTTCATGCCGATGCCTTCCTTGGTGCATCTGGCAGACAGGACGTTAATTTCGGCGGGCATCTTTTTCTCCAGCTCGTCAATAAACTGCCGCAGCTCGTCATTCGGGGATTTGATCATATTTTCCATGACCACCAGGTCGTTTTTGCATTTTTCATAAATGATGGAATTGTTGTATACGGCATCGGCATAAGCGATATCCGCGACCTTTTTTTCAATGGCCAGCTTCTCCTCCAGCGCTGTACTGTGGTTGTCGTAGGCGAAGACGCTCAGCGCCCCGCCGCCCAGAATTCCCACCAGTAAAATTGTCACGCCGACGGAAATGGAGGTTTTTTTCTTTTGGGATTCCTTTTTCTTTGTTTTTGAGTATTGCTCCGGAATAAAGTCAACCGGTGCCGCTGCGCAGCCCAGACATGAGATGTACAGCGGGAGCGTATTGAGCAGATTGTTGGGTGCCGAGACCTTGTTGAGCCTGGACATCACGGTGACGGGCAGGCCTGTCGCCTCGGCGACAGCCTCCACAAGCCCTGCGACGGGCGCGCCTGTCCCTGAG
>CAZVLO010000005.1:54892-60260 GCA_964628265.1 uncultured Papillibacter sp. | reverse complement strand
TTCAGAGCGCCGATGTAATCGCCGTCGTTTCTGCCCGTCCCGCTCATGTACTCCAGCACATAGTCGTCAACGCCGCTGGGGAACATGCGCTGCATCAGGAGCTTGCCCTTTTTGATCACCGTGGTCACGGAGTAAGTGCCGTTGACGTCCACATACATTGTGACAACGTCGTTGTGCATCGTCTCCAGCAGGCGGAACTGGCTGTTGCCGCCGTAATCCACCGCCTGCACCGAAAAGCCCAGTGTCGCCGCCAGGGTGAAATACCCGTCAAGTATCGATATCGGCGCCGCCATCACAATCAGCTTGTTCCCGGCGTCCGCGCCGGTAATCCGATCCTGCAGCGTGTATGTAATGTGGTAATTGCTCATGTCCACAGGGAAATAATCGGAAGCGTTGGCTTCAACGATAGCTTTGATCTTGTTTTCCCGGACGGGCGGGATCGTCACCTCGCGGGTGGCAATGCGCCCGGAGGAAATTGTAAAGACGACTTTTTTGTTTTTGAGACCGCGCCTCTGCAGGTTTTCTTTCAACACCGACGCGACGGCCTCGGGGTTTTTTATCTCGCCGTCGGAAACGGCTTCCGGCGGCGTCTGGAACATGAAGCAGCCGTATACTTTTCTGACGCCGGGCCCCATATTGGTCTCGCAGATTTTAATGAGGCGTTCGCCGATTTCGATTCCCAACACTTTTATTGCCATTGGTCATGCTCCTAATCTTATAAATTTAACCTTGGATTCCCGCCTGCACGGGAATGACTGATAAGGGGACGCGCGGGCGGCTGATAGCCGCCCCTACAAAAATTATATAAATTCTGGAGGTTTGATGTAGGGGCGATTATCAATCGCCCTCCGCGCGGGGTCTAAACAAAACGGGGGTCGTTCCCTACAGATTAAAAATGCTCAGATACGCGTTGAGTATTTTGTCGCCCCACAGGGCGGCGATAAAGACGCCCAGGGACAGATAGGGCCCGAAGGCCAGGACGGCGCCTTCTTTTTGGACGGCCATGCGGATAAGATGCAGGACGGAGCCCAGCACGCAGCCGGTGAGGAAGGCAACGAGGATCAGCTTCCAGCCGAGGATGAGGCCGCAGACGGCCATGAGCTTGATGTCTCCGCCGCCGATGCCCCGGCCGCCGGTGATCAGGAAGACCAGAAGCAGGAAGACGCTGACGGCAAAAAAGCCGATGAGATACTGATGCCAGTTATGAAGGTCCGCAGCGACCCGGGCGGCGCCCACGACTGCCAAAAAAACATTGAAGCCCGCCGGGATCTCATAGGTCCTGAAGTCTATGACACTCAGCGCAAGAAGCGCTGAGGTCATAGACATGTACAGGATTGTTTCGATTGAAATGCCAAATCGGCAGAAAATTATCGCGTACAGAACGCCGGTCACCGCCTCAACAAGGGGATATTGCGCGGAGATCGGACTTTTGCAGCCGGAGCAGCGGCCTTTCAGCATCAGCCAGCTGAACACGGGAATAAGTTCATACCATTTGATCTTCTTGCCGCAATCCATGCAGCGGGATGGCGCCGTCACAATACTCTTGCCCTTTGGCAGCCTTAGGATGACAACATTCAGAAAACTGCCGATCATCATTCCAAAGAGGATGACGATGATGTAGATGAGCACTGTAAAGAGTTGCATTGACCGGCGTCCTTTCGATAGCTGTGTGGTTAATCAGTGGTTGGTAGCGGTGCGGGGAGTATTAGCCGCCTGCGCCTTCGCCGCCTGCGCCGCCGCCGGCCGGGACCGGCCACGTACCTTTAGCTGTAGCAACGCCATCTGTAATATCGATTGTAATTGTGTAAACTTCGTTTTTATGCAGGTTCGATTTAATTGTCTGCGTCGTACTACCAAGAGTATCAGTGATCTCCTTTGTAAGAGCTGCCTGTGCATTTGCGTTGGTGATGTTTACAGCTATCGTACCCGCTGGGCCCGTCCATGTTACTGTTTCGTTGTCCACAATATTTGTATAAATTGTTTCATCCGTTAATGCGATTTTCACGACATTGAGAATTTCTGCCGCCGCTGATTCGTCCGACTGGATTCTGGACTTTTCAACGTACTTGATGAGCTGGGGGGCCAGGACGGCCATGAGGACGGCCATGATGGCGATAACGATAATGAGTTCTACCAGGGAGAAGCCTTTGTTGCCAAGAACCATGCGTTTTTTTCTCAGGAATTTCATCATTTTTTATTAACCCTCTTTCTTTTGTTGGCTCATTTCTGAGCTGTTTTTTTATCTTTAAACTCCGGCAGCTCCCCTTCATGCGCGCCGGGCGTTTAATCCTGTGCCGGGAAAAGAGGGGACAAAAAGCCCCCTTACCGAAAATCGGAAAGGGGGCGGCGTGCGACCCTTCAATTTCGGCAGCTGGCAGTCATAGCGTCGGCATTTTTTGAAAAAACGCCGGCAGCCTTAGACCCTTTTAGCTTTGCGCCACTGTCTTTCGACAGGTTTGCTTTTGTCGATTTGAATTATCTGGTATTTTGTCGATTGTACAGTACCACAACCTGGAAATTGCGTCAAGCGGATTCTCATTATTTCTCACTTTTCACCATGTTTTTACCATCAAATTTGTGTAAATTATGTAATAATATACGTATTTATCCACTTTATTGCATATTGTTGCATGCCCCTGCGGGCAGTCCCGCCAAGAGTTTACACGTTCTGCAGGCCGCTGTACATCTGGGCCATGGGCATGAGAATGGCGATGATAATCGTCCCAATTACACCGGCCAGGACGATGATAATCATCGGTTCCAGCGCCGCCATAAGAGACTGTGTGGCGATCTCCACCTCGTCTTCGTAATAATCGGCCAGCTTGTCAAGCATTGTCTCGATGTTGCCGGATTCCTCGCCGATTTTAAGCATATGGCAGACCAGCGGGGGGAACAGCTTGCCGCGGTACAGGGGCTCAGAGAGCGTTGTCCCCATGGTGACGTCTTCTCTGGCATCAGCCAAAGCTTCTTTGAAAAAGATGTTCGTCATGACGCTTGAGGTGATCTCCAGCGCGTCTATCAGCGGCAGGCCGGCTGCCAGAAGCGTCGAAAGGTTGCGTGCCAAACGGGAGGACGCCGTTTTCACCGTCAGCTTTCCGAAGAGCGGTGCTTTCATGGAAAGCCTGCCGAAAAAGCGCTTTCCGGCGTCAGTGGTCTTGAAATACCTGACCAGCACGATGAGCAGGACGATAACGCCGATGACCACATACCAGTACTCCTGCATGAATTCACTCATGTTGACGATGGCCTGGGTGATGGCCGGGAGCGTCGTACCCAGATCATCAAACATCTTCTGGAACGTGGGGACGATGAAGGTCAGCATCGCAATGACAACGCCGACCGCGACAATGGCCACAACGCTGGGGTAAATAGACGCTTTTTTTACAAGGGCTTTTATTCTGGCTTCCTTTTCAAACTGGTCCGCCATCCTTGAAAAGGATATCTCCAGGCTGCCGGAGGCTTCTCCGGCCTCCACCATGGTGATGAACATCTCGGAGAAAACCTTTTTATTGATGCGCATGGCATTGGCCAGCGACTCACCTTTTTCAACAGCAATTTTTGTCTCCTGAATGGCTTTTTTCAGGTGCTTGTTCTCCGTCTGCTCTGCGAGCATTTCCATGGCGTCGATAATCGTGACGCCGGCGTTGATAATGCTCACGAACTGGCGGCAGAATATACTCATATCACGGGCTTTCGGCTTTCCGCCGACGCTGAAGCTGATATCCTTCGTCATGAGGCCCTGCTCACTGATTGTTAAGGCTGTGAGACCGTCTGCCTTTAGCAGTTCTTTAACTTCTTCCTTCGTTTCGGCATCCACGGACCCCTTCCGCTCTTTACCGGTCCGGTCGATGGCCGTATAGCTGTAAGCTGCCAACATTCCACCTCCTAAATCATGCGTTTGGTGATATACGCCACATCCTGGGCATAGCGCAGGGCTTCCGCACCGCCGATGACGTTATTCGCGTACAGGTCATAGATGCAGTCGTCCATGGTTTGCATACCGGCTTTTTTATTTGTCTGCATGGTGGATTGTATCTGGTAAGTTTTTGATTCACGAATGAGATTCCGGATGGCCGGATTGATATGCATAACTTCAAAGGCGGCGCAGCGGCCTTTACCTGTCTTTTTCACGATAAGCTGCTGGGAAATGACGCTGATGAGCACCTCGGCCAGCTGTGTCCTGATCTGCTGCTGCTGATAAGGCGGGAACACGTCGATAATACGGTCAATAGTCGCAGCGGCACCGATGGTATGCAGCGTTGAAAAAACGAGATGGCCCGTTTCGGCCGCCGTGACGGCAATCGAAATCGTCTCCAGGTCGCGCATTTCACCCACCAGTATGACATCGGGGTCCTCACGCAGCGCCGCGCGCAGGCCGCTGGCGTAATCCGTGGTATCCGCTCCCATCTCACGCTGGTTGACCATACCTTTTTTGTGTCTGTGCAGATACTCCACAGGGTCCTCAAGTGTAATAATATGGTAGGGATAGTTTTCGTTGAGAACATTGATCAGCGATGCCAGAGTCGTGGATTTGCCGCTGCCTGTCGGCCCTGTGACGAGGACAAGGCCCCTCTGCTTTTTAACGATATCCACTACGCTCTCGGGAATACCGAGCTTTTCGGGGGACGGTATCTCGAAGTTCAAAACACGTATGGCTATGGCGACGCTTCCCCGCTGCATATAGACGTTAACGCGGAAGCGGCCGAGATTTGTGATGCCGTAAGCCAGGTCAACCTCGCCCTTGCTTTTAAGAACAGCCTTGTAATTTTCCGAGAGCAGCTCGTCTGCAAAAGCCATTGTGTCGGCGGGCTTCAGCGAATCTCCACCCAGCGAGACGAGGGCACCGTCAATCCTTGCCAGAGGCGGGATGCCGACTGTAAAGTGGATATCCGAGGCGTTTTGCTCAATTGCATTTCTGAGAATATCGATGATTGATTCCATAAAGCACCAGCTTTCGTACTGAAGTATCTATAGCTCAAAGGAGACTTTGACCATTTCAGACAGGGATGTCATACCGTTGATGACATATTCCGAAGCGGACATACGCAGTGTGTGCATACCGTCTTTTACGGCCTGTGCTCTGATCTGCTCGGTTGTACCCTTATCGGCGATGATCCGTTTCAGCGACGGCGTGATCTCCATGATCTCGTAGACGCCTATACGGCTGTAATATCCTGTTTCAGCGCAGAGGCTGCAGCCGGTGGGTACATATATCATCAACTGCTGATCAGCCGGAGCGCCCAGCAGCTCCTTTTCCTGTTCCGTCGCCGGTCGCTGCCTGCGGCAGGATGTGCATAGGCGGCGGACAAGCCGCTGGGCGATGACAGCCACCAGGGAGTCCGCGAGCAGGCACGATTCAACCGCGATA
>CAZVLO010000005.1:54558-54866 GCA_964628265.1 uncultured Papillibacter sp. | reverse complement strand
GAGCGTAGAGACAACGAGATGGCCGGTAATGGACGCCTGAACGGCGATGGAGGCCGTCTCGTAGTCGCGGATTTCTCCGATCATAATAATATCCGGGTCCTGGCGGAGGATGGCGCGCAGGGCGGTGGCGAAGGTCAGATCGGCTTTTGCATTCACCTGAACCTGATTGATGCCCGGTATGTTGGCTTCAACAGGATCCTCTACGGTGACGATATTGACCTCCTGGCTGTTCAGCTCGCTGAGCGCCGTGTAAAGCGTCGTTGATTTTCCGCTTCCTGTAGGTCCCGTAACAAGAATCATGCCGTTGG
>CAZVLO010000005.1:47654-54402 GCA_964628265.1 uncultured Papillibacter sp. | reverse complement strand
ATTGTGATGCGCCCGTCCTGGGGCTTTCTCTTTTCGGAAATGTCCATACGCCCCAGAATCTTAATGCGCGTGACAATGGCGGAGAGCAAGGCCGCGTCATATACCATTTTCTCGGCGAGGATACCGTCGATGCGGTAGCGAATGCGCACCTTTTTCTCGAGGGCTTCAATATGTATATCACTGGCTCTCTGCCGTACAGCCTGCTCGATCATTGTTTTCACTAGCTGGACGATGGGCGCCGTACTGAGCTCCAGCTCGTTCTGCAGCTCGGTCTCCTCCAAAAGCTGCAGCTGCTGTTCCCTTTCTTTTGTATACTTCTCGGCAGCGGTCATGGCTTCCTCGTTGCCGAAGTACCGGTCCAGTACCGAGTTAATGGCGCCCACAGTGGCGACACGCGGCTCAATCCTGCGGTTGGTGATAATGGCAATATCGTCCTGAGCCACCATATCCAGCGGGTCAGCCATAGCCAGGATCAGCGCGTTTGAATCCTTATCGTCGAAGCCTACGGGCAAAACCTTATGCTTGCGCAGTATGGAGCCGCTGACGAGTCCGATGACCTCGGGCGGGATTTTGATGCCGCGGAGCTCTATCATTTCAATGCCAAGCTGGGCGTGCAGCGCGTTTGTAATCTGTGTTTCAGTTGTGATACCTGTCTCAATAAGGATGTCCCCGATCCGCTGCTTCGTCTTCTGCTGGATCGCCAGCGCGGCTTCCAACTGATTATCGGTAACAATCCCCTGCGCCTTCAGTATGTCGCCAAGACGCATTTTTCTTTTTGGCAGGTTCAAAACACTCACCATCTCTCCAAAAGACTTGTCATAAATAATATTATCGTTAAATTTTTACATAAATACAGCTTGTTTATAATTTTTTATATAATTTTGTAAAATTATAATGTATTCCCTCGTTTGTCATATTTATTTAAGGAAAGCAAAAAATCCCGGACCTTCGGTTTCGAAAGGTTCGGGATTCCCAGTTGAGCTGTTTATCGCGAAATATGGAGTTTTATTTACCGGACGTGATCTTTTCCTTCATAACATCCCGGGCGTAGACAAACCAGTATCCCAGGCCTACAAGTACGGAGCCGCCGATAATATTACCCAGTGTAACGGGGATCAGATTTTTCACAAAGAAGCTGCCCCAGGTCAGCGCGCTGATATCCGATGCGAATTTCGAGGCCGCGAGATATGCTTCGTTGCCGGCGGCAAAGAGACCGGCAGAAATGTAGTACATGTTGGCGACGCTGTGCTCCCAGCCCACAAGGACGAAAATCATGATCGGGAAGAATATTGCTGCGACCTTGCCGACCACATCCTTGGCGGCAAAGGACATCCAGACTGCGATGCAGACAAGGAAGTTGCAGAGAATACCGCGGATGAGCGCGTCATCAAACGTCATGGTGACCTTGGCAACCGCCGTGTTGATTGCCGCACCGCCGGCAGCGTTGTCAAACAGCCCGAAGGTGCCCCCGTATACCACAAGCGCCGCAATCAGAAGTCCGCCGATGAAGTTGCCTATGTATACGGTAACCCAGTTTTTGAGCATTCCGCTCAGCTTAGCCTGTCCACAGCAGACAGGTAAAATGATGATGGTGTTCCCGGTAAAGAGCTCACTGCCGGCAATGAGCACCATGGCAAGGCCTCCCGGGAAGACAGCTGCGCCAATCAGCTTGCCGACAGAGCCGGTGAGCGTTGCCGAGGCGATTGTCGACGCGACACCGGCGATGGCAATAAACATACCGGCAAGAATACCGAGTACAAGCATTTTGCTGATCGGCAGCTTTGTTTTTGCCGTGCCGAGTGCGATGTAGTTTTGTGTAATTTCTTTTGGTGAATTCATTGTTCTCCTCCTGAACCCCTTAAAAATTATAACTTAGTAATTTTCCGCCCGAAGCTGGAAATATGCCTGCGGATGCGCGCACACGGGGCATATGCCAGGCGCTTTTTTACCGATCTCGATGTGGCCGCAGTTCGTACACTGCCAGATCACATCGTTATCCTTTGAGAAGACGAGTCCGCCCATGATGTTGTCGATGAGCTTAACATAACGCGCCTCGTGCGCCTTCTCCACAGCGGCAACGCCCTCAAATTGGCTGGCGATCTCCGGGAAGCCTTCCTCACGCGCCACCTTAGCAAAACCGGCGTACATTTCGGTCCATTCGTAATGCTCGCCGGCAGCTGCATCGTCAAGGTTTTCCAGGGTATCCGGCACATCGCCGCCGTGCAGGAGCTTGAACCACATTTTGGCGTGCTCCTTTTCGTTGTTGGCCGTCTCCTCAAAGATGGCGGCAATCTGCTCATACCCGTCTTTTCTGGCCTTGGACGCGTAATAGGTATACTTGTTTCTCGCCTCCGATTCACCCGAGAACGCCGTCATCAGGTTTTCCGCAGTTTTACTGCCCTTAAGTTCCTTCATCAATAACACTCCTTATAGTATTGCTATATATTTTTCATGGTAGCATCCAGGTCTTTTGAATTCTATTATTATTTTATGGTATTTTGCAGAATTGTGCAAAAACTGTTCGAATTTGCTTATTTGTGCACTTAAATCAAATCAAAGTATAAAAAGAAAGTTGAATATTCAAATATTTCACATTGCTAAAAACGGCATGAACATTTACAATTAATCTGAGGCTGATAACGATGCGTCTTCATAGCGGTTCTTGGAATGCTTCCGGGAAATGCTTATATATCGTTAAAGAGCCCGAAAAGCTGCGTCCTGTTGCGCACCTTCGTTTTTGAGTAAATATTCGACAGGTGTTTCGACAGCGTGGCATGTGTGATATACAGCTGCTGGCACATGTCCTCGCTGCTTTTGCTGCTGCAGACAAGCGCCACAATCTCCGTCTCGCGTTTTGTGAGTCCGTAGCGCGACGCTGTTTTTGCTATCCTTTCAGGGTGGGTTGAACTGCCGCCGCGCCTCATTTTGCCTTCAAGCAGACTGTAAAACTTGCGCTCCAGCGGATCTTTGAGGGTATTCATGATGTAAATATCCCTGGCTGAGAAATCCTCGCTGTCCTTGCCCCGCATCAGCCCGAGCACCGCCAGGGGGCAGTCCTTGTACACCAGCGAAATAAACAGCCCCCAGTAGATACTCCGCGGCTGCCATATCTCCCGGTAGACCCTAGTCTTCTCCATTTTATTAGGTGAAATGATGTCCGACTGCCGGAAGACGATGCTGTAGGGAGCCATAATAAATTCGTTCCAGTGGGGGTAATTGCCCTCCGTGAAAAAGGCGTGGTCGGAGCTGTCGTCCAGTGACTCTGTAGATATGGGATTACTGAGATTTACGCGGCCATTCTCCCTGCCGGTCTGAAATATGATACCTGTCTGGAACGGAACCAGCGTCCGCATCTGCTGAAGGATTGTATCACATGTCTCGGTATAAGTCTCACTGTAATTGATGCGCGAGACCATCTGGAGTAGGAACTGCCATTCATAATCAAACAATGTGGAGCTCAATCAAAACCACCCTTTCGGCGCAGTACAGGTTTAAAGAACATCAGTACATAAAACACCTGGCCCAATAATAAAAATCACTTAAGAACGATGCGTATCGTTACATACATTTATGTAGCCTTTCCGCAATAACTTAGCATAAATTACGAAGCTATTCAAGAAAAAGTATCAAACAAATAATACATATTTTTTTGTTCGGATATATCACTTTTTTATTACATAGTCAAAACCGTGCCGGTTATATGATAAACCCGCATATTTTCAGGTACAGTTAGTATATAAACTACAATCAGTATGAGCATAGGAGGAAGTAAAATGATCTTTTCTGAAAAGCATGAGCTTGTTCGGAAACTGGCCCGCGACTTTGCGGAGAAGGAACTTACAAAGGACGTTCTGGACCAGATTGAGGAAACAGGCGAGTATCCGAAAGAGCTGCTTGCAAAAATGGGAAAAGCCGGATTCTTCGGAATCAAAACGCCTGTTGAATACGGCGGGCAGGGTTCGGATTTCATATCCTACGTCATCACCATGGAAGAACTCGGACGTGCCAGCGCCGTAACTGATATCTGGGTTTCCGCTCCGAACTCGCTGGGCGGCGGTCCCCTGATGCTCGCAGGCACGCCGGAGCAGCTGAAGAAATACCTCCCTCCCATCGCTACGGGAGAAAAAATCATGGCCTTCGGCCTCACCGAGCCGAACGCCGGTTCCGATGCCGGCGGCACGACCACGACGGCCGTCCGCGACGGCGACTACTGGATCCTCAACGGCCGAAAAACATTTATCACCACGGCACCTGTGGCCGACTGGTGCATCATTTACGCCAAGACCGACCGCACCCAGAAGGGCTCGAGGGGCATATCCGCATTCATTATGGATATGAAGCTCCCCGGTGTCTCCTGCGGCAAGTCCGAGAACAAGATGGGCATTATCGGCTGCCCAACCTCCGATATCATCATGGAGGATGTCCGCGTCCATAAGGACGATATGCTGGGTGAAGAGGGCAAAGGCTTTTCCAATGCCATGAAAACACTTGACATCGGCCGTATCGGCGTCGCCGCCATGTCAATAGGTGTCGCCCAGGGTGCGCTGGACGAGTCCGTCAAGTATGCCAAGGAGAGAAAGCAGTTCGGCCGCCGCATCGCCGATTTCCAGGCCATCAGCTTTATGCTCGCCGACATGGCCACAAAACTGCAGGCCGCCAAGGAGCTCGTTTACAGAGCCGCCCAGCTGAAGGATATGAACAGCCCGGAGTCCGGACAGGCCGCATCCATGGCGAAATATTACGCCACCGAGGTCTGCAACGAGATTGCCGCGAAAGCTGTCCAGATCCACGGCGGTTATGGCTATATCCGTGAGTACAAGGTCGAACGCATCTACCGCGACTGCCGTGTTTTCACCATCTTTGAAGGAACTTCCCAGGTGCAGCAGATGGTCATCGCCGGCACTCTGCTGAAGTAACGTAAAGGAGTTTGCTTGTTATGAAAATTATTGTCTGTGCCAAACAGGTTCCAAATACGAACCAGGTCAAGATAGACCCGGTAAAGGGCACCCTCATTCGTGAAGGCGTACCCTCCATCCTGAATCCCGACGATGCCAACGCCCTCGAAGCCGCACTTCAGCTGAAGGACAGATATCCCGGCACAACGGTGACGGTGATCTCCATGGGTCCCCCGCAGGCTTCCTATATGCTGCGCGAGTGCCTCGCCATGGGCGCCGATGAAGCTGTCCTCCTCTCCAGCCGCGCTTTTGGCGGCGCTGATACATGCGCAACCTCCACGACGCTTGCCTCCGGCATCCGAAAAATCGGCAAGTTCGACCTCATCTTTGCCGGCCGCCAGGCCATTGACGGCGACACCGCCCAGGTCGGCCCGCAGACGGCACAGCGCCTCGGCATTCCCTCTGTCACCTATGTGCAGAAAATTCGTGAGATTAAAGAGAATTCCGTTATTGTTGAGCGCAATCTTGAGGACGGCTATGAAGTCATCGAGGTCAAGACTCCCTGCCTGCTCACGGCCATAAAAGAGCTCAATGAGCCCCGCTACATGACGATCGCGCAGATCGAGGCCGCCTACAAAGCGGAGATCAAGATCTGGAACGAAAACGATGTGAATCTGGCGCCCTCCGACGCCGGCCTCAACGCAAGCCCGACGCAGGTTTTCAAAAGCTTCACGCCGCCCCCGAAGGGCAAGGGTGAGATGCTCACCGGCACGGTGAACGAAATGGCTTCAGCGCTGGTCGCGAAGCTTAAAGAAAAGCACGCGATTTAATGCAGGAAGGGATGTGACATAAATGGCTGTAAGAATCATCGACGACAAATGTAAGGGCTGCCAAAAGTGCGTCAAGGCATGCCCCTTTGACGCAATCACAATGAATGAAAGACTCGCCGTCATCGGCGCGGCCTGTACGAGCTGCGGCGCGTGCATTGACACGTGCCCCTTCGGCGCCATTGAGAAGGTCGAGGACCTTAAAAAGGGTGTCGACATCACGCAATACCACGATGTATGGGTATTTGCCGAGCAGCGTGACGGTCAGCTCATGGGCGTCTCTGTTGAGCTGTTGGGTGAAGGCAAACGACTGGCTTCCAAAATCGGCTGCAAGGTCTGTGCCGTTCTGCTGGGCGACAAGGTCGACGATCTCGTTGACCAGTTGTTTGAATACAGCGCGGACAAGGTGTACTACGCCAGCGCGCCCGAACTCGCAACATACAATACAGACGCTTACACGAAGGTCTTTTATCAGGCGATACTAAAACATAAACCTGAAATCGTCCTCCTTGGCGCGACGCATATCGGCCGCGACCTCGGTCCCTGCCTCGCTGTCCAGTGCGGCACCGGCCTCACCGCCGACTGCACGAAGCTTGATATCGACCCAGAGGACAAAAAGCTCATGCAGACGCGTCCGGCCTTCGGTGGCAACCTCATGGCTACGATCCTCTGCCCGAACCACCGCCCGCAGATGTCCACCGTCCGTCCGGGCGTTATGGAAAAACCGGAGCGTGTCAAAGGCCGGAAGGGCGAACTTGTAAATCTCAGCGCAGCCTTCAAGGACGGCGATATCCGCATGAAGGTCCTGGAAATCGTCAAGGGCCTCAAGGAAAAGGTTTCCCTCACCGACGCGAAAATCATTGTCTCCGGCGGCGCCGGCCTCGGCAACGCCGAAGGCTTCAAGCTCATTAAACAGCTGGCTGACCGTCTCGGCGGCGTCGTAGGCTCTTCCCGTGCCGCAGTTGATGCCGGTTGGATCGACCACTCCCATCAGGTGGGGCAGACGGGTACCACCGTCAAGCCTGA
>CAZVLO010000005.1:19702-47644 GCA_964628265.1 uncultured Papillibacter sp. | reverse complement strand
GATATCTACATCGCCTGCGGCATCTCCGGCGCCATCCAGCATCTGGCCGGCATGCAGACCTCTGGGATCATCATCGCCATCAATAAGAACGAGAACGCCCCCATCTTCGAAGTTGCCGATTATGGCATCGTGGGCGACCTCTACAAGGTCATCCCGGCAATTATAGACGCGCTGGGCTGAAGGCAGAAACAAAATTCTCAGCCGGTACGAAAAATCGTACCGGCTGTTTTTTCAAACATAATAACAACCGTTCTGGCTATAATCATAATTCTTTAATCTTGGGTGTTTTCTTCTTTGATATTTGCATTCATTCACAGTCATCCCACCCCTGAACGTATCTATTTATCCAGTAAATCCTTCAGCAGTCGTCTCCCCGGCTCGTAGGACGCCCTTACCTCCTCCAGCATGCTGGCGTAAAACGCTACGGCGGAATGACGCCGCGCTTCGGCCAGCGCCATGCCGCGGTCGGTGTAAAACTTGTCGTACAGCTTTTCGAGCTTGAATCTGTATTCCTGGAAAAAGGAGGGCGTCACGTCGCCGCTGCCGTCGGAGACAGTGTTATCCTCGAGCATGGAGTAGAGCGGCTCTTCAAACTGGCTTTTGTATAAAAGCGTCCGGGCGATGCCGAGGGTGCCGGTGGCGTCGATTTTGTCGGCGTCGAACAAAATTTTGGCTTCAATGCTCCGGGGCTGGAGGCTGGTCCTGTACCGGTGGGACGAGATACAGTCTTTCACATGAAGCGCCCGCTCTTCCGGCCAGCCTATTGACAGCAGATAAGCATATGCCTTCTCGCCGCCTAAAAGCGCGTGGCAAACGGACGGGTCCGCGCTTTGCTCCTCTCTGGCAATATCGTGCAGCAGGCAGGCTGTCACCAAAACGTCATAATCGATGTCTTCCTCGAAACGCGCAATGTCCAGCGCCACGTACAGCACCCTGTAAATATGCGCCTTGTCGTGGGCGCTGTCCTTCATGCAGGAGAGCATATAGGACTCGAGCTCGCGGTATTGATTCGCTGTCAAAACATGATCACCTGACTTATGTGTTATTGATCTGCGGCTCCAACTTTTTTATGCTTTTTTTATCCAGAAGGCCGCCTGTCATCGCTTCGATAAGGTACTTCGTGATCTTTTTTGACGGCTTGATCTCGCGGATAACGATCAGTGCGTTGATGATATCCATAAGGATCAGCTTACGCTGGCTCTCCCTCAGGTTTTTGACATTTATATGAATCAGCTCATCAGCGGCTTTGTTCAGAAGCTCTGGGACGTATGGAGCCCAGACAGGTATTGTCTGAATGGTTAGCCTGGATGTGACAAATTTCTCATCATTGCACAGGCTCATAAAGCTCTGAAATATTCGGGCAAATTTCTTTTTTTCATCCCACTTGATATTGGCGGCGATGAGTGTAGCGCCGATTGTCCTCTGATAGGAATTCTCGCTGCTTAGCTTGGAGACAAATACGTCCCAATAGGGATAAATATCGGGGTGCGTATTGCTACGCTCACACAGGACAAGAAACGCCAGATACCGTATTTCATCGTTTTTTTCAGTCAGCAGCGGCACAAGGTATTCGATGTATTCCTGCGTTAACCTGGCGGCGAAATCCTCCAGGTTGTTTTTCTGCGCTATCAGAGTATTGATATCCATTAAGATTCACGTCCGTATCATGTTTATATCTTCTTTGACTCAGCGGAATTTACGTTAATACGGTTCCCGACAGGAGGGGCATACTACCCTGTGGGCGCAGAGGACACCGCTGCATTTTTTACAGATCCACCGCGCTTCCTCGTGCTGCAGGAATTCTTCAATGCCATGTTCTCTTATGTACTCAAGGTTCTCCAGCATGCTCATATTGTATTTCGTCCGGTAGCGGGCATCCAGCTTTTTAAGCCGATTGCACGGGTAATCCGCGCAGTTATAACAGAAACCCAGCGCGCTCTCCTGCATCCCGGCGCAGTTTTTGATCTTGCACGCTTTACACGACAGTCTGGTCGCCCCCGGCCTGCATCCGGGACAATGCCTTGTTTCCCTCTGATAACCCAGACACAGCCTGCAGTTCATCCCGCATGGCGCGATCAGTTCATCCAGCATTTCTGACATAAAACCACCTCATTGTAAATAAATTCTAACACCGACAAAAAGACGCCCTTTTTTTGTTTCTTTCGAGATGCCCTCGTAAATAAAACGTCCGTACCCGCGGACGGATATAATTGAATCATCATTCAGTTTATGCCCCGTTGCTTCTGTTAAACGGCTGTTGACATAGACTTTTCCCTGTTTAAAAAGTTCCTGGCTCTCGCTGCGGGATAGCTTATATACAGCGGCAATCACGGCATCAAGCCGCTCCGAAGCCACGTTGACATTTGTAACGTCGGGCTTTGTGATAACGATTTCGGGCAGTTCTGTTATGATCCGGCACCTGACTGCCGTATGCTTGACCTGGGTAAACTCCTGTACGATAAAATCGGAAACGGAATCGAGACAAAAAAGATAACCGCAATTTTCACGGAGGATGATATCCCCCAGAACGCTCCGTCGCACCCCCAGCGCCATCAGCGCACCGAGAAAATCCCGGTGGGTCAGCGCGTCTGCAAATTTCTGCGACAGGGGCGTGATGGCGACGCATTCCACCGGTGGCGATTCCGTATAACCGCAGAGCTCTTCGCTACCGAAACATGCCAGCTTGCGCTCCGCGTTGCTGTATCCGCCGAATAGCTCAAAGGACGCTGAATTTGCGTCGAATCGCATCCCAAGCAGCGTATCCTGTTCGGCCAGGGTGAGAAATTCTGAGTATGTGTAGCACTGCTTGCTATAAGCCCGCCGCGCGAGCTCTGAAAACCTGTTTTTCAGTTGCTGGAGTTCATCGGCCATTTTGGCGCTTCCTTTTAAGGGATAATTATCACAGAGTGGTGATTCTTAAGCTTCTACGGTTAAATCCGCAAACGACGCGCCGGTCAGTCCTGCGAGCGCGTTGGGGTCAAGTTCGATCTGAAATCCGATCTTCCCTGCGCTGACAATAACAGTGTCATATAAAATCGCCGTTTCGTCAATAACTGTTCGGAACGGTTTCTTCATACCGACGGGAGAGCAGCCGCCGTGGAGATAACCGGTCAGGGGCAGGAGCTCCTTCTGCTTAATCATGGCAACAGACTTAACCGATGCGGCTTTCGCGGCTTTTTTCAGATCGAGGCTCTCCGCGACGGGAATGACGAAAACAAGGTCTTCACCTGTATTGGCAACGGTGACGAGTGTTTTGAATACAAGTTCTGTTTGCTTTCCGATCTGATGTGCTACCGAAACGCCGTCAAGAAACGATGGGTCGTAGCCGTGGGGCGTATAGCTTATTTTTTTCTGCTCGAGAATGCGCATGACGTTTGTTTTATCCATGTTATCTCTCCTGTGACCGCTATTGAACAATATATCATTCCGGGGTGCCGTGGTCAACAATACGTCATGCTGTTTGACTTTACGCAAGCATTTTGCTGTGTTAAACTGATCTGAGAAAACATGCCATTGGGAGAACGGATATGGGAGAGATTAAAAAGGGCCGCTGGCATCATTTTAAGGGCAACGAGTACGAGGTGCTGCATACCGCCCGCCACTCGGAAACGCTGGAACCGATGGTGGTTTACCGGGCGCTTTACGGGGACGGGGGTGTGTGGGTGCGCCCGGCGGCCATGTGGCAGGAAACCGTGACGCATCACGGGGCGCAGGTATCGCGCTTTACCTATACGGGCGATATGGACATCACCCTCAGGCGCGAGGCGCCGCAGGACTACAGGGAAATCGAGCGCCTGACCCGCGAGGCCTTCTGGAATCAGTTCAAACCCGGCTGCGACGAGCATTACCTGCTGCACATCATGCGCGGTGATCCGTCGTTTATTCCGGAGCTTGATTATGTCGCCGTGAGGGACGGCCGGCTCATCGGTAATATCGTCTACGCCAAGGGCCGCATTGAGGATAAGAAGGGCCAATGTCACGAGATTATCACCTTCGGCCCCGTCAGCGTGCTTCCCGAATATCAGAAAAGCGGCGTCGGTGCGCGGCTGATTACCCATACGCTCACCCTGGCGCGGCAGTTGGGGTACCAAGCTGTGCTGATCCTGGGCCACCTCGACTATTACCCGAGGTTCGGCTTCAGACGCGCCCGCGAATTCGGGATTACGACGAAAGACGGCGACACCTTTGACCCATTCATGGCATTGGAGCTTCAGCCGGACAGCCTATCCGGGCTCGGGGGCGGTGTTTTTTTTGATTCCGACGTCTATACTGTCAATCCGGAAGCCGCCGCTGAATTTGACAAGAGCTTTCCTTATAAAGAAAAGAAAGTGACAGAGACCCAGCTATGACAGAGGATTATACCGTTATCTACTCCCAGCGCAAAACTTTGGGGCTGGAAATCACGAAGGACCTGAAAGTCCTTGTCCGGGCGCCGCTGCGGGCGTCAAAGCGCGACATTGCCCATATGGTTCAAAAGCACGCAGGCTGGATAGAATCTCATCTGGAGAAGCAGCGGAGACGCGCCGAAGCGCGCCCCGAGCTTTCGAAAGACGAGCAGGAAGCATTAAGAAAACAGGCAAAAGCCGTCATCCCGTTAAAGGTCGCGCATTATAGCAGACTGATGGGCCTCACGCCGTTGGGTATCACCATCACAAGCGCCGAAAAAAGGTTCGGCAGCTGCAGCGCGAAAAACCGCCTGTGCTTTTCATGGCGGCTCATGCGGTATCCCGAAGCGGCTGTGGACTACGTAATCGTCCACGAGTTGGCCCACATTGCCCATAAAAACCACAGCAAGGCGTTTTATGCGCTAATTGAATCCTACATGCCCGATTACAAAGAGCGGAAGAAGCTCCTGAAGGGGTAAATGAGCAATTTCGTCAGAGATGTAGGGGGCGATATCGCTAATCTATATGAAAGCTGTGAATGATCTGAATACAGAAAGAACAAAGCGTCAGACCGATAAGGTCTATATTGTGAAAGAGCCGGCGGGGCTGCTGGATTTTTTGCTTGGGAAGCTGACGAACAAGTCGAGAAACAACGTCAAGTCGCTCTTGACGAATAAAACCGTTTCGGTTGACGGTAGAACCGTAACACGGCATGATCACCTCCTCAAAAAGGGACAGACGGTGACAATCGCGTCGCCGGAGCATATGCTTCAAAAGCAGTACCGTCAGCTGAAAGTCCTTTATGAGGACGACGAGCTGCTGGCCATCGACAAGCCGTCGGGGCTTTTATCCATTGCCTCCGACGACGAAAAAGAGAAAACCGCCTTTCATTTGATGACGGAATATGTCCGTATTGCCGATCCGAGGGGTCGGATTTTCGTCGTGCACCGGCTGGACCGGGACACCTCCGGCGTGCTGATTGCCGCTAAGAATGAACGGCTGAAGCTTGCGCTGCAGGACAACTGGAACGCACTCGTCGTCACGCGGGGCTATACGGCCATTGTGGAAGGCGTACCGAAGGAAAAAAGCGGGCAGGTCACCTCCTGGCTCCGGGAGACGAAAACGCGCCTCACCTACTCCAGCAGCACCCCCGGCGACGGTCGGGAGGCGGTGACAAACTATCAGGTCATTAAAGCGTCCGACAACTATGCGCTTTTAAAGATCAACATCGAAACGGGGCGGAAAAATCAAATCCGGGTCCACATGAAAGACCTGGGTCACCCTGTCGCCGGTGATAAAAAATACGGCGCGAAAACAAACCCGCTGGGCCGTCTTTGCCTTCACGCCGATCTTCTTGAGTTCCGCCATCCCTTTACAGCCAGGCACATAGTATTGAAAAGCACCGTACCGAAGAGCTTTATGACGCTGCCGTGGACTTTGGAATAGTTTGAACTCCTATTCAATATAAAGTTGATAATAAGACCGCCGATAACCTGTCGGCGGTCTTCCTGTGGTATTGGGTGAATCAGCTGTAAGCGGGTGTCTGTTGGTCTTGATTCTGATTCTGGTTTTGGTTCTGGGCCTGATTTTGATTTTGTCCCTGTGCCTGCCCCTGCCCTTTAAAGCCGGAGATTATCTGCGGTATTTTATCCATGATATTGCCGGCACTGGCATTCATTGAGAGCAGCGACACATTGTTATTATCAATCATGATCACAGCGTCGGTACAGAGCTTAGCACCGAGGCCGAGAGCGCCTGTTCCTGTGGCGGAGCCGTTCATGCCCGGGGAGGCGTTCTGCCCTTTCATGCTGGCGTTGCCGCTGCCGTACCCAAGTGTGATCGATACCACAGGCAGAAAGGTTTTATCACCCTGGGTCACAGGCTTGCCAATGATACCCTCATTCTGCGTAAAATTTTCAAGACTTCGAAACAGGGTATCCACATTTTCAGTTAAATTGAGTTGATCCATATTTTTTTCTCCTTCCGATTCGCGCGAATTTGTTCCCTACCATGTTGATTAGGGTTTTCCCGGCGATCAGTTTTGTTTTCGCTTCGACTCTCAGAAATTCGTTGTCAGGGGTAAAATCCGGCGCCAGCTCGATATCCGCCTTTCTGAGCAGCGCAGCGACAAAATCGGCGGCCCCGCTGAACAGCCCGGTCAGATGCGGTTCATGAAACCCGTAGAAAATCCTGACAGCTGTATCAGAAAGGTACATTGATTCGAAAAGCGCTCTATGCGACCTCTCTTTCTCACCCTGCCTGATAAACCCGGCGTAGATTTTTTTCCTGAACAGATACGCTGTGACGAAAAGGCGGTAATTGATGATCCTTGCCTCGGCCCGGACAAACGGCTTCCACCTCGCCTCCGCAGACATGTCCATCCGGTTTGTGTCAAGTAAAAACGATATGGCCACAGGATTTAAAAAAGCCGCAGTAATGAGAGCCGCGGCGACGATGGGTAAGAGCAGCAAAAAAAACATACATTCGACCTCGCCCATAGTGTTGCTTGTTTTATATGAAATATCAGCATATTTTCGCTGCCAATTAAAAGAAAAGCCGGAAGAGTACCCAGCTCTTCCGGCTTCTTGAAGAATTATACAAAACAAAATCATATGTCCTAGTTGGTAGTATTACCATTTCCGCTTACAGGTATAACATCACCCAGATAAGTTGGCAGCGGTTTAAAGACGCAGCTGATGACATCCTTTGAACGCGCCAGAATTTCCCGAAATTCGCGCATGGACTGCCCAGCGTAAGCTCGAGGGTCCGCGGAGACGCCGTAGGCGTCGAGGCCCAGCGATTGGGCAATATAGATCGCTCTGTACATATGGTAATTCTGCGTGATAACGACGATTTTCTTCGCGGCGAAAACGTCACGGGCACGGTACATGCTTTCATACGTTGAAAAACCTGCGTGGTCCTGAAATATATGTTCCGGCGGCACGCCAGCTTTCACTGCATAATCCTTCATGACCTTGACTTCATTATAGTCGACCCGTCCGTTGTCGCCGGTCATCAGGAGCCTGTCCGACACGCCGAGCTTGTACAGGCTGATGCCCGCATCCAACCTGTCCTGCAGCATGGCGCTGGGGTGTTTGTTCGCGTACACGCCGGCACCCAGAACCAAAATACAGTCCACATCCTTCAGACTGAGTGCCTGAGTTTCTGTGATGTGCCTGTCTTGATGTGCGATAACAACGATCCTGTTCATTAAAAATGCGGCGGTAACGCCAATGATCGCCGCCAGCAGCAAGACAGATATTGCTCCTGGCAGCAGCCTGAACCGGCTCTTCCCTTTTTCTGTTGTTGACATCTCTCTTTTTTGGTGCATTATAACCTCATCGTTTCATCAGCTGATATCAGTCGGCTTTATTGCCGCAGGATGAGCAGAATAGAGCACCGTCCGCCAACTGCGCTCCGCAGCCGGAGCAGACTTTTACGATGACCTGTGGCTCCGCGTCTTCAGCCGGCTGGGGCATTTCAAGCTTAAAGCCGCAATTGGTGCAGAACAGCGCGCCTTCCTTGACCTCCGCATCACAATTAGGACAGCTTTCAATTCCCTTAAGCTTTTTGATCTGTTCCTCGTATTCCTCTATTCTTTTCTGCGCTTCTTTAATATCCGTAACGAAAACGGCCAGGCTCTCGTCCGGGCTATCGCTGAATAGCTCAAAATACCTTTCACCCAGTTTGCTGTAGTTTTCGCCGATTACTCTATTCTCCGCCGAAATCTGGGAGTTAATCTTTGAGGTCTCCGCCAAAATTTTTGTTTTTTTTATGGCGCTCTGACTTGTTTGGGATACCTTCTTGCCGATATCATCAAAAAATGCCATAATTCATTGTCATCCTTTCGTTTTTAGATCGCCATCTTATGTTACAGGTAACGTATGTATACCGGTAATTAACCCTCATTACTCTAACATAAATTTCCTATCAATTCAATTCGTTTTTCGTTAACGCAGGTATATTATTACAATGTATATTCCTTAAATATCGTATCATACTATAATCGGACACGTCAGTATTCTTCAAGTAATCTTGAGGGGTCGGTGTCATAAAAGAATATCGTCAAGCAGGTTTTAGTCGTTAAAAACTGGGAGATGATTAAGTTGAACAGCGTCAAATGGCCTAACTTTATACGGGCAGTAATTCTCGTATAGCAGGCAGGAATTGTAAGACAGACATTATTTCTCGTTAGCTAAATACTGGCTTGGAAAGGCAGGGATTCTGTATAGGATCCCTGTTCTTTCGCGTATCGGAACGATTACCCGCGGGAATACTGTTCCATGAAAAAAGGGCGGACACGAGGTCCGCCCCTACTAGCGATCTGCTATATAGCTGCCTTCCAGAGGCCGTGGAGGTTGCAGTATTCGTAAGCTGCCACCGGCTTGTCGTCGATGAGCGTAAACACCGCTTCGGGAGCTTCGCCGGGTTTCAGGCACTTGCGCTGGCCGCCCTTTTCGGTCTGCAGGTAGATCCACATGATGTAATGCTCCTCCAGCATGGGGTGCGCTACCGAACCGATTTTCACGGTGACCTTGTCGCCGCTAACTGTGACAACGGGGACGTGCTTCTCCTGACTGGCGTCAACCGTATTGGCCTTCAGCTCGGCCATCTCCTCGCCGCAGCAAACAACGGGGGCGCCGGAGGACTGAATCATACCAATAATATTACCGCAGTGCTTGCAAATATAAAAACGTGTTTCACAGTTCATAAAAACCCTCCTTAACAGTATAAATTAACAATACCATATTTGACTTATTCCCGCAATATCAATATTGAAAGGGAACGATCCAGCCTTCGGGCATCAATACCGCAGAAACACAGATATGTCAAAAACAGGCCCTTGCGCTGCCGAATTTATATACAACTACCCGAACTCCCGCTTATTGAATTGTCTGTCGGCCTATGCTAAACTGTTGATAAAAAGGTAACATGCGACGCATAACGCGCAGCTTACTTCGAGGTGAAAGTATTTTTGCTTAAAAAATTCAAAGCCCTTTTCGGCGCGCAGGACATGACTGTGGGCAGCCCCTTCATCTGCCTGCTCAAATTTTCCGTGCCTCTTCTCATCGGCAATATCGCACAGATGCTGTATTCCACAGTCGATGCAATTGTAGTCGGCAAATATATCGGCGATGCAGCCTTATCGGCCGTAGGTGTCAGCGCGCCGATTCAAAACCTTTTTCTTGTCTTCTTTATCGCCATCGGCTCCGGTGTCACTGTGATGGTTTCGCAGTTTTTCGGGGCAAAGGAATATGACCAACTGGGCAACACCGTCGGCAACTCCATCACGCTCATTGCCATCATATCGGTCATCATTACAGCCGTTGCTACACCGCTGACCGCCTCGCTGCTGGGCCTGGTGAATACGCCGCCTGAAACCTTTGATATGGCTAAAACATATCTTGCGATCCTCTTTCTCGGTTCGGCTGGCAACGGGTTTTATAATGTTCTCTCCGGCATACTGCGCGGTCTCGGAGAGTCTGTCTTCCCCCTTGCCATCCTTCTGCTGACGGTGGTTCTCAACACGGTTCTTGATATATGGTTTGTCTCCGGGCTGCAAATGGGCATTGCGGGCGCCGCTTGGGCGACCATTATATCGCAATCGATTTCGGCGGTGATATGCCTGATAAAAATCATGAGAATCCGCTCCATCATCAAAATCAAGCCGAAAATGCTTATACTTAAACGGCGGATCATCGGCCATATCGTGCATCTCGGCGTCCCAACCGGCTTATCCATGGGGATCATGTTTATCTCTTCTATGCTGGTGCAGTCTCTAGTCAATAGCATGGGCTTTCTCGTCACAGCTACCATCACGGCCCTGATGCGCATTGACGGATTTGCCGTTCTCCCGAGCCAGACCTTCTCCATGTCCGCATCCACCTTTACGGGCCAGAATATCGGTGCCGGCAAAATGGATCGGGTCCGGCAGGGCACAAGGACGGTTTTCTATATGTGCCTCATCTTTACCATCGTGATGGTCGTAGCGATGCTGCTCTTCGGCCGGTTTATGTTCGGCCTGTTCACGTCTACTGCTGAAGTTATCAATATGGGCATGCGCTTCATTTACATTATGGCGTTTGCCTATATCGCCATGGTCGTCAACCAGTGCTTTTCCGGCGTGATGCGCGGCGCCGGCGACAGCATGGGACCCATGTGGATATCCATCGGCGTCAATGTGGTCCTGCGCGTCCCGCTGGCGTATCTCATTGCCTACTTTACAAGAAGCCCGGAGCATATACACGGACATCCCGATTCCATCTTCTTGTCGCTGTTGACTGCGATGATTGTCGGCGCGACGATCACGAGCATCTACTTCAGGGGAGGTCGTTGGCGCAACAAAGCTATCGTACAGATAAGCCAGGAAGACTCGGCGGTTAAAGCCGAGGCCTGACGATAAAGAATATTTCGCAAGAAAAACCCCCGCCGCGGCGGGGGTTTCATTTGCACCCATATTCAGCTCATTTTCTCTATTACAGTCTGCGGATACGCGTGACCGCACAGGCAGAAGATATCCCTGCAGCGGGCCTGCGTCCGTTTGACCGGGAAGTACCCTATGCGCCGGCTGAAGTGTCTTATGCCATAACCTTTTCCTTTTTCGGCTTCCTTTTTGCCTCGGGTTCCTTTTCTGCCTCCGGCTTCCTTGCTTTTTCCACGCTGGCCTTCAATGCGTCCATCAGATTGATGACATTGCCCGTGCCCTCCGGTCTCGGCGCTGTAACTTCCCTGCCGGCGATCTTTGTTTCGATCAGGGCTCGCAGCTTTACCTGGTATTCGTCATGGTATTCCTCCGGATTGAACGGCGTGTCCATAGCGTTGATGAGAAGCCGCGCCATATCCATCTCGGCCTTCTGGGGCTCCGTTTTCGGGTAGGTTTTCGGCAGATCCCTGACCTCGTCCTGGAAAAACATGGTGGAGATCAGAACACCCTCCTCCCTGGGGATGATCGCCATAAGGATGTCCCTGGTACCGATTACTGTTTTTTCCGATGGCTACTTTCTGCTCTTCCATCAGTGCCGATCTTAAAAGCTTGAAGGCTTTTTCGCCGCCGGGCTCCGGGACAGCCATATAGGTCTTTTCGTAATAGACGGGCGAAATTTCATTGAGCCGGACAAAATGCAGAATCTGGGTTGCCTTTTCCTTTTCCGTCTTGATTTTTTCGATCTCGTCGTCGGTAATGACCACATACCGATCCTTGTCGTATTCATACCCCTTGACGATATCGCCGGAAACCAGCTCCTTGCCGCAGTGGGCGCACGTCATTTTGTACCGGACCCGCTCGCTGTCCTCCTTATGCAGCTGGTTTAAATGAATATCGTTATCCTGCGTCGCCGTATACATGGCGACAGGGATCGCCACAAGGCCGAAGGAAATCACAGATTTGTGCGCAACAGCCATCACTATCATCCTTTAACACAAATTTTCTCAAGATTAACATTCCGCCCGGCGGCGGTTATTATACAAAAGCGCAGGGGGGCCGCGGCTTAAAAAGCCGCGGCCCCCCTGCGAAACGTTCCTGTGATCAGCCGCTTATATCAATCGCTTTCATTATTCTTACAGTCAACCTCTGCGCCTCGTAGGTCATTCATCTTCCGTCGGCACCGGTTTGTCAATTTTTTTGTGATTTTCGGTTATTTTCTTAATCTCATTCAGGACAGGAACGAGTACGGCCGCCACGAACCCGCCCGAAAAACCGTTGTTATAGAGGTTCATGCCGGCATGCAGATAGCTGATGTTCATTGTCATCGTCATGTGGAGCGCGCCCGCGATCACTCCCGCGACAGGCCCGTAATAGCCGCTGATCGGCGCCAGCGTTGTCCCGAACAAGGCCGCCAGCAGCGCGGGGGCCGATAAAAGCTCACCCTTGTTGAACACCCCCACAAGACATATGCCGAGCAAAATGGGGAGCACATTTTTGATATGCTTTCCAAAGGCGCCGAAGCCGACGACCGTGAAGATACCGCCAAGGACGGGCCCGTTTAACTCGCCGCCGACAAGCAGGACATATGACGCGGCGATCATGCCCAGCAGCGCCATATTCATCAGTGCCGCCCCGAAGCCCGCCACCGGCAGAAAATCCGACGCCAGCCGCCCCGATTGCCTGAGGAGCCTGGCAAACCCGTTCAGGCGCCAATGATTGCACGCCAGGCCGCAGACGAACATGGACAGAAACATCGGGTAAAGTATCCATATAAAAGCCGTATTATTGCCGCTGGACAGGAGGGAAACGGAGTCCACCTCAACGCCGAAGCTCCGCAGGACGCCGACAAAAAACGTGCCGATAATACCGCACGTAAAGCCGATGTTATAGAGATTGAAGCCCTGATGAAAACGCAGAAAGGCCGCTGCCAGAACAGGCAGGATCAAACCGGTGAGGAACCCGGTGCTGACGCCCAATGCAATCCCCGCTGCAACCGGCAGCTCCAGATTAAACGAGAGCTCGCTGACCAGGGGGCCGAGGGCGGTCCCGAACAGTGCCGGAAGCAGCTGATGCCTGAAGGAAGAGCGAATCAGCCTGCCGAAGCACCAAACGCCAAGAATAATCGGCAGGGAGTTGTACAGGTTCTTGCCGAACAGGGAAAACCCCGTGACGGTAAAGACCACGGCGATGAGGGGGCCCGTGATTTTCATCCGGTTTGCCGCGATGATGCCAATGCTCAAAAAAGTCATGACCGACGCGTTTAAAAAGGCAGCGCCGACACCGGCCAGCGCGAAATAATCCGTCAGCAGGTTGGCCGGGGAGCTGAGGATGATCATGCTGCCCTTCATGAGCCCAGCCGGGCTGTCGAAAGCAAAAGCCAGTATCAGTAACACAAACGCAAAGCTGAGAAGAAACACATACTTGACCCGTTCAGTGGTCTCCGGATATGTTTCTTCCTTCGCATCCAAATACCGCCTAGACAGGAGCTTGGGCAAGCAAAATCACCGCCATATGAATTTAAACGAACGTATCGTCTCGAATCAATCAAAATTGTTATTGCTTCTGCAATAATTATAACAAAGCCCCCGCGCATTGGTAAAGCTTTTTTTACCGGTGGAATGCTTCAATTTCAATTCATGCGCTTGCTCTGCAGCACTATATCCGCTTTTCTCGCGAAATATCTTAGCTTATACATCTGTTTGCCGAGCCGATACATGGAGTGAACCTGTTTTTCATTCTTTTGCGGGTCGGCCGCCAAGCGGTCCGCTTTTTTTCGCAGCGGCTTGAACTGCTGGCAGTAGATCAGCTCATAAATCAGCTGACTCAGCGCTTCGTTGTCGCGTTTCCAATAGGCGCCGAATTGCTCCGCCATCGGCGCATACATGATTTTGTTCAGCTCTTCCTCGGTCATCAATCCTTTTTCGATCGCCATCGGCACGATATTTGTGCCCGGGAAGAAATTCAGGCCGTGCAGTTGCAGCTCAAAGGGCGTTTCAAAGCTCTTTAAATATCTCAAACGTCTCCCGCAGGTCGTCAATGGTCTCGAACGGATGCTGCAGCATAAAATCATAGGATATCCAGCGAACACCGGATTCCTTGATAATCTTCGCCGCTTTGATGATCTCTTCCTGTGACTCATACCTGTGGAAAATGTCTTTCCTAATGTGGTCAGACCCGGACTGAACGCCTGTAATGACCTCGCACAGGCCGATGGCCACGAGCTTTTTCAAGGTCTCCGCGTTCGCCATCAGCGGATGGGACAGAATCGCAAACGGCAGATGGATATGCTTTTTGTATTCCACCACAAATTCGTCCAGCCAGCCCGGGATATTCGGAAATATCTCGTCATAAAAACGGATGTATATGAGCTTCTTCAGTTCCTTTTTCGCGATGATCAGCTCGTCGATGACGCTTTTAACGGATCGTGTCCGGACGGCGGGCATCCCTTTCGGATAAAGCTGCCTCAGATTGATGCAGCAACAGTAGGAGCACGTAAACGGGCAACCGCGGGAGGCGATCACCTCGTAGCTCACGGTGTCCCGCTGCGGGTCGCCTTCAATCAGCGTGTCATTATGGATATGGCAGGCTTTCCTGCTGATGATGGCGGGTAAACCGTATTCGTCAGTGTTGCGGCTGAAATTTCCCACATCGTTGATGATATTCCTGCCCTCAAGCCTGTAACACAACGACGGTATGCCCGTAAAATCGGTATGGCCTACAACAGCATCCGCCAACTGACATATGGAGGTCTCCCCGTCGGACCTGATGACAAAATCGACGCCGAGATCTAGGTAATGCTCCGGAAACATGGAGGCAAACGCGCCGCCGCAGACGACGGGTAACTAATATAAGCATAAAATCCGGCATAATTCAACATATTCAGTCAGCGTTCCGGTATGCTTTTTCCATTTCTTTGATGAAATGCAAATTATTTAACCGATACCCTACAAAAAAAGTCAAAAAGTGCGAATAATATTACAGGGCCCGGGTAATAATAAACTATTTTATAGGCGGTGAGATTATTGCAGACTACCAGGAGTGAATGTCTTTCACTCGAGCCGGAGGAACTGATCGGTCGCCTGCGGGGCGGCGAGACTGAACTTAGGGAATATCTCATTAAAACCTATTGGGAGTTCATACGGTCGATTGTATCGCGGATGACCGGGCGCAGGGCGGATTCCACCGATGAATTCAGCGTGGCGCTGCAGGCATTCAATGAGGCGATAGACGATTTCGACAGCACCAAAAACAGCAGTTTTTTGGGGTTTGCCGGTCTTGTCATCAACAGGCGTGTCATCGACTACTTCAGGAGAAACAGAAGATTCAGGGTTGAATACCCGTTCTCCTCCCTGTCCGAAAATGATCGGGACGATAATGCGCCCGACGGCTATCGTCCCCCGCCGCTCCTGACGGAACGATTTGAAGTCCAGGATGAGATCCTGTCATTCAAGCAAGCTCTGGCTGCCTTCAGTATTTCTTTTGATGATCCGGTCCTTTCAGCACCGAAGCATACCGATACAAGAGCCATGTGCGCCGGTATCGCTAAAAAGCTCTATGAGGAACGGAGCCTCTCCGCCAGGCTGAGTGAAGACAAAAGACTCCCTATCGCAGAGCTTCTTAAGAGCTTCAGTCTGAGCAGAAAAACAATCGAAAAAAACAGGAAGTACATCATCGCGCTGTATCTGATCTTAAAAAGCGACATGGAGATCTTAAAAGGATACATCGAATCGTACATAAAGGGGGCGAATGCAAAATGATTTATACCGGTACGATCATGGATATCTCAAAAAGCTATGCTTATGTTTTTACTAAAAACTGCGATATGGTTTCAATCAGGAATAAAAATGAGTTTATGCTTGGCCAGCAGGTCATATTCTCAAATAAGGATATCGTCCCGCCTTTCAGGCCTCTGCATCGCAACGGTTTCCGGGTACTGGCCGCGGCAGTGCTTCTCTTCGCTGTTGTGGGCGCTGTCCTATTCGGCGCATTCAACTCCGGCACTTCACCCGCTTTTGACGCTGCATGCGCCGCCGTTATTTCCATAGACATTAATCCCAGCATTGAAATGAGTGTTAATAAGGATAACAGGATCATAGACGTTGTTTACGCCAATGTCGAAGGCAGGGAAATCTTTGACGCCCTTGACCTGAAAATGAAGCCGGTGAACGAGGGCATTGATCAGATCGTCGCCCTCGCCAGGGCGAAAGGGTATCTCAGCGAAACCTCTGTCCTGTTTATCTCTGCCGTTCCGAAGGATAAGTTTGATCAGTCTGCGGAGCAGCAACTGAAGGATATTCTGAAGTATACCGAGCAAAACGAGAACGCCGATGTCTTTGCAATCTATATCGACGATTCCGGCTATATCGATGAAGCAAAGGAAAGCGGCATCTCCATCAACAGGCTCCTCCTGTACAAGTTTGCTGAGGAACACGGTTATTCACTGAGTCTTCAGGAAGCCAGGGACAGCGCTCTCAATGATATAGTCGATATGCTGGAGCTTGACCAGCAAGAGCCGTTGCTGCAACAGGCTGCACAATCGGGGACATTGCAGGAAACCACTCCACCTGAGACATCATCATCGCCCGACGCGAGTGCATCCCCGTCGCCTACGCCATCGCCATCACCGTCGCCATCACCATCACCGTCTCCGTCTCCGTCGCAATCACCGTCTCCGTCTCCGTCGCCATCAGCGTCCGGCAGCTTCACTCCAGGCTTGGCTGTGTCAGCCTCCGGCGGAAAGCTCCATTTCTCGTGGACACCCCTAGGCGGCAAATCCACCACATATAACGGAAAAGCCTACAAGGATTTTAAGTACTACAAGGTCGTCGCGTCTGAAACGGATTCGACGCCGGTGTATCCGGACAACGGTTATCTGTATGTGGGTTCCAATTATGGTACATCCGGCTGGTCTGTAGATCCATCGGGGTCGGATTATAACCAGTCTCCGACGCTCAAGTCCGGGGTCGCATATTACTTCGCCGTGACGTATGTCTTCGAAAACGGCAAATTCACGTCCAACACCATCAGCGCTGTGGTCCCAAATTATGAGGAGAAACCGAAAGAAACGGCGCCGGCCATGACCTCTCCGCAGTTGAACGTGTCGGTTTCCGGGAGCAGCCTGAATTTCAGCTGGACGCCCTTGCCCGACAGTAAGGTCAGCTATAACGGCAAGACATATTCGGATTTCAACTACTACAAAATCGTCGCTTCCAAATCGAATTCGGCACCCGTCTATCCAGACGACGGCTATATTTATTACACATCCGACACCCTGTCGTCCGGCTGGTCCGTCGACCCGTCCTCGGGCAGCTATAACAAGTCCCCCAAGCTGGAAGCCGGACAAACCTATTACTTCGCTGTGACTTATGTTTTCGGCAACGGTAAGTTTGTATCCAACACGGTGACAGCTGCAGTCCCCGGCTCAGCCACATCGGCAGCACCCGCCTTCAACGCCCCGACGCTGTCGGTTTCCCCAAGCGGCGGCATGCTGAATTTCAACTGGACGGCCTTGCCGGCGGACACTGTGACATACAACGGAACGACATATGAAAACTTCCAGTATTACAAGGTCGTCGCCTCCGAGACAAATCCCAACCCCGTTTATCCGGACGACGGTTATATCTGCGTACAATCGAACCGCGGCGCGTCCGGCTGGTCCACCGGCGCGGCAGAGGCGGGTCTTGGATCTGGAAGAACGTATTATTTTGCCATCACCTATGTCTTTGGGAACGGCAAGTTCGTCTCCAACACGGTACAGCTGGCGGCGCCGTAAGAAACGGCTACACTAACTGAATCATCACGCTTCCCATATATCGCACCGGAGGGATTGTGCCGCCCGACACAATCCCTCCGGTGTTTTCACATGTAACCCGCCGCGCCGATACGGACCGACACAGAGGACGGTCTCAGCCTGTTCCACGCAAAGCCTGTCAGGGCCGCGGCCGCCGTGTGTATTCCGCAGGCTCCCAGCCCTCCAATGGATAACGCTGCATTGCGCCGAAGATTTTACTTTTCAGGTCCGGGTGCTGTGCAGCGAGGGTTTTTAGGAGTGTTTTGACTTCCTCGCGCTTGGATTTGCCATTCATCGGACAGACGTTTTCTACAACCGGCAGCCGATGCCGGGCGACGAGGCTCCGGATTGTCTCCTCCCCCACATAGAGCAATGGACGTATCTGGGTGATGTTCGTCCTGCTCATCCAGGTTACCGGCTGAAAGCAGCTGATGCGCCCCTCGTAGAACAGTGACAGGAGGAAGGTCTCCACCGCGTCGTCATAATGGTGCGCCAGTGCGATTTTACTGATGCCCATTTCGCTGATCATATCGTGCAGCGCGCCGCGCCTCATTTTGGCGCAAAGAGCGCAGGGGTTCTTTTCCCTTCGATCCTCGAAAATGATTTTCCCCAGCTGCGTTTCCCGCAGCGTGAACGGCACATCAAGAGACCGGCATAATTCAGCGATTGGCGAAAATTCCATTTCTCCGTATCCCATCGACAGCGTCACGGCATACAGCTCAAACCGTTTTGGGTAATAACGGCGCAGGTTCGCCAATGCGCACAAGAGAGAAACCGAGTCCTTCCCGCCGGAGACTCCGACGGCGATTTTGTCCCCGTCCTCAATCATTTTGTAGTCTTCAACACAGCGCCGGACGAGCCCCGTGAATTTATTCACCGCTAAGCACCTCAAATAATATTAAAATCGGAATTGAGCAATTCAGAGATAATTGGCGTAAAACAGAGCTTTCGAGAGATCGTCAAATGGTAAATTGAATTTTGTAAATTCAGGTATTGACATAGATAATCCGTTGTGCTATAAAAATAAGGCATCGCAAAAGCTCCAGAGGCAAGTTTTTTGCTTGCCGACAAGTATTTTACGTGGCATCGATTTATTTGTCAAAACTTATTTATATTAAGAAATATCATATGGGGGATATATTATGTCAACTACTCTCGCTAAAAAGGAGACCGTTTCACGCAAATGGTACATCCTTGACGCAGCCGGCAAGCCGCTCGGCCGCACAGCGGCGCAGGCAGCCGTTCTGCTCCGCGGAAAACATAAGCCGACGTATACGCCGAATGTCGATTGCGGTGATTTCGTCATCATCATCAATGCCGAACAAGCTGTTTTGACCGGCAATAAGCTCCAGCAGAAGTTTTACCGCCGTCACAGCGGATGGGTCGGCGGTCTAAAAGAAGTCAATTACGAGAAAATCATGGCCGAACGTCCTGAATTTGCAATGATGCTGGCCGTCAAAGGCATGATGGCGAAAAATAACCTTGACCGTCTTGCTATGAAGCGCCTGCGCATTTTTAAGGGCGCCGTCCACAAGCACGAAGCCCAGAAACCCACAGCCTGGACTCAGGAATAAGGAGGAAACGAATAATGTATACAAGCAAAAAACCTTATCATTACGGCACGGGCCGCAGAAAATCCTCCGTCGCCAGAGTTCACCTTTTCCCCGGCGGAACAGGTACTGTTACGATCAACGACCGCGATATGGATGATTACTTCGGACTTGAGACGCTGAAGCTCCTGGTTCGCCAGCCCTTCAATGTCACTGGAACAACCGGCAAATTTGATATCGTCGCCAAGGTTGTCGGCGGCGGCGTCACCGGCCAGGCCGGCGCCATCCGTCACGGCATCGCCCGCGCACTTCTCCAGGTCGACGAGGCTCACCGCACCGCCCTCAAGGCTGCCGGCCTCCTCACTCGCGACCCGAGAATGAAAGAGCGTAAAAAGTACGGCCTCAAGGCCGCCCGCAGAGCGCCCCAGTTCAGCAAGAGATAGTCTGCAAAAAATTCAATCATACAAAAGAGGCCCGACGCAGTTTTTGCGCCGGGTCTCCTTTGCAGTTTTAGTTATAGCTTACCAGGAATAGCGTATAGTGTTCCGTTTTTATTTTCTTTGTGATATAATTAACTTACATTGTTGGGTCAAAAAGGATGCATCAATCAGAAGGACTGCCGGCATGGTTTCTCACCGCGTCTTTAACCCTCGTATTCGGCTCACTTATATTTTTCAAAGCAAAGCCGGTAAACTTAAATAAATGTAAAAAGGGCATCGCCAAACCGGCTATGCCCTCAGATTAACTATATTCTCATGATGCGGTAATGATGCCGATTTGACGCTGACAGGATGCTGAATCCTGTTTATTATTGTGAAACAATTCTTCTCGCGCCCCAGAAGCGGTTCTTGTAAGAGCCTGTGGCCAGGCTGGATATTTTGACGACATCGCCGGTGTGGGGGGCGTGGATGAACTGACCGTTTCCTATGTACAAACCGCAGTGTCCTATTCTGCTGCTGCCGCTTGCCGTAAAGATGACAATGTCACCGGGCTGCAGGTCGGATGCCGACACTGCCCTGCCGTTGCGAGCCTGACTGGAAGCGGTGCGGTTGATCGAGTATCCGAAGTTTTTATAGCAGTAATACACAAGACCCGAACAGTCAAATCCTTTTGGAGAAGTTCCGCCGTAAACATACTTCACACCCAGGAATTTTTTCGCGTAATCGACTATTTCCTGTCCGGAGGCTGTACCGGCTGAGTCGCCGTACCACTTTTTGCCGCTGTTTTCGGCTGCAAGTTTCGCCGCGGCTGCCTGTTCTGCTCGTATGCGCTCCAGTTCCGCCAGCGTTGCTTCCATATTGCTGATGCGTGTACTAAGGGAGGACTGGAGCGTCTTTACTGAGTTAAGCTGCTGCTGGTACTCAGTCGAATCAGCTTTCAGGCTGAGTAGAATAACCTGGGCTTCCTCCTGCTGCGCGGCAAGGTCGGCCTGCTTTTCCTGATAAGCTTGAAAGACAGTCTCCTGCTCAGCCATTTCTGTCTCCATGTCTGCTTTCGCCTGCATGGTCTTTTCTTTGGATTCTCTGACCTCATTAATGAGATTGTTATTGTAATCTATGATCTCTCTGATGCATTCAATGCGGCTGAGCAAATCATTGAAGCTGGAGGCACCAAGCAGGACCCCAAGGTATGTAACGCTGCCGTTCTCCTCCATGTCCCGCACGGCTTTTCTGGACTTCTCAAGTAATTCCTGATGATGCTGTTCCTGAATATTGAGCTCATTCTCCAGATCCGCTATCGTATCCGTGTATATCGTAATCTGTTCGGACAGGTTGTCCAGCTCCGAATTCGTAACGTCAAGCTTCGCACGCAGAATGTTCAGCTTCTCCGTCTGGGCATTGACTTTGCCGCTGGCTTCGTCCGCCTGCTTTTGAATGGCGGCTTTCTCCTTTGCCAGCTCGGCTTGCTGTTTCTTCAGCGCATTGAGTTCCGCCCTGCTGACGGCTTCGGCGGGCGAGGCAAACAATGCTGCGCCCAGATTGAACACCAATACACATAAGAGCAGCCAGGTTAATAATGTCTTTCTCTTTTTTGAAGACAAAACCATAGTCACCACCGATTTGTTACAAATTGTTACAATGATTATAACCGCAATGATGCCGGTTTGCAACACAATATGTCATATTCTTATTAATAATGTATTGTTAACGGCAGTGACTGCTCCTGTCAGAGCGCTATACTGCCGAAATTCGGCAAATTCTGTAACTTTATCAAATACTACTTTCAACTGCGAGAGAAATCTAGTAGAATACATAAGACAAAAGAAAAAAACGGACCGCGATCCGACTAAATAAGGGAATGTGCGATGACGGATACTGAAATTCATAAAAAAATATATATGCCGGGGATTGACGGCCTCCGGGCTTTAGCTGTATTTGCTGTTATTGCATTTCATCTGGGTCTGCCGTTTGCACCCGGCGGATTTCTTGGTGTAACGCTGTTTTTCGTGCTTTCCGGCTATTTGATCACGGATCTGCTTATTTCTGAATGGACGAAGAAAAGCCGGATTGATTTCAAGGATTTCTATATCCGCCGAGGAAAAAGACTCCTGCCGAGCATATACTTCCTGCTGATCTTCCTTACGGCTTATGTATCAATATTCGCACCTAATTTTCTGCCAAACCTGAAAACCGACGCGTTTCCCGCGGCGTTCTCTTTCAGCAACTGGTGGTTTATCATTAATAAAATCCCGTATTTTGAATCCTTTTCGTCGCCGTCGCTCCTCACACATTTCTGGTCGCTGGCCGTAGAAGTGCAGTTTTATATCGTCTGGCCGTTTATCCTGTTTCTGATGCAGAAATTCATCCACAGAAAGTGGCTGAAAATCAGCATAACGTCGGCCCTCGCAGTTCTATCGGCTGTCCTGCTGGGTGTGCTGCACGTGCCGGGAGGCGATCCCAGCAGAATTTATTATGGTACCGATACTCGCGTCTTTTCACTGCTGCTGGGCGCTATCATGGCTTTCATTCTGCCCAGCAGGAAGCTCGCTCAGGTCTCGCAGAAAAAAACTATCCGCGTAACTCTTGACATTATGGGCTTTATATCGCTGCTGGCGGTATTATTTATGTGCTACTATATCACGCAGTATGATGACTTTTTATATTACGGCGGCATGGTCGTGTTTTCCGTCATTTCCGCTCTGCTCATTGCGGCGGCAGCCGCCCCATCCACAATAACAAGCAGGCTTTTCAGCTTCAAGCCGCTGCTTTTTATAGGCAAAATTTCCTACGGCTTGTATTTATGGCAATTCCCGGTGATTGTGATAACAAACGCCATGTTCGAATCCAGCAGCATCAATGTCCTCCTGTGTCTGTCACAGGTTGCCATTACAATTTCACTGGCAACCGCCTCTTATTACCTGATAGAGATGCCCATCAGGAAGATGAAAATCCTTGAAGTGTTCAGGCAGAAGTCCTTCAACGGTTTTTGCCGGTTCTGCCTGCATACGAACTGGCAGAATAAAACGGCCGTGCTGCTTATGCTCTCCCTGCTGCTGACATCGGGCATCGGAATGCTCAGCGCCCGGGCAATGCCCAGCTCTGAAACGGGTGATCTCAGTTCGGTATCCGATCAAAACCTTTCTGTACCACCGGTGGAACCCGAACCCACCAATGAACAGCCGGTCACCAGCCCGCCTGTTAACCAGGAGGTCTCACCGCCGCCAAGTGCCGATATTACTTCCGGCAGTCCGCCGTCGCCCTCAGCCTCCCCGGCGGAGTCATCGCCCCTTCCTCAGGACAGTGCTGAACAGGAATTGATGCCCAGCGATTTATTTGTTACAATTATCGGCGACTCGGTGGGAATCGGTGTGGAGCCGCGACTGAAGACGTATTATCCCAATACGGTTTTATACGCCGAAGTAGGAAGGCAATTTTACCAGGCAAGAAGCATCGTTAAGCAGCTGCTTCAAACCCATGAGCTGAGCTCGACGGTTGTTATCGAGCTGGGCTCCAACGGTACAATTAAGGAGTCGCATATGCGCGAGCTGATTGAACTTATCGGCAGCGACAGGAAAATTGTATTTGTCAACACCCAGGTGCCGAGATCCTGGTGCGAGGGAGTCAACAGCACACTGGAGAAAGTCTGCGCCGATTATGACAATGCGATTATCGCCGACTGGTACAGCGTCAGCGTTGATAAAACAGAATATTTTTATAAAGACGGTGTACATACCAACAAAACCGGCACGGCTGTTCTGGCGCAGGTCATTGCTGACGCCATTGCGGTTATCCAGCCGTATAAACCGTATATTCCTGTCGGTGTATCTCCGTAAACGTTCTGCCCGCTTCCCGCCACACAGACAAAAAATGATTTTTTTCGACGTGGTTGGTCTGTTATAATAGCGGGCAAGCATAGGATTTGAGGAATTCTGATGTAAAATATGCTGTCCACAAGGCCTTTTACCAACCGGGTGCAGCACAATCGGAGGTCATAATTAATGAAGCTTACCAGGCGATTTATCTGCACTTTTGTCATCGCAGTCCTGCTGATTTCCATGACAGTATTTCCAGCGTCCGCCTCAGGTGTCCGGGCGTCGCCGACAACGTCGGCAGTGTTCATCGACGGAACGGAGCAGAAATTTGAAGCTTACTTCATCAACGGCAATAACTACTTCAGACTACGGGATGTAGCCTATGCACTCACAGGTACGGCAAAACAGTTTGAGACAACATATGACGGGGTGAATAAACAAGTCATACTTACCTCCAACGCGGCCTACACGTCCATTGGGAACGAACTGGCAATCTCCGGTCTGACGGACAGCATTGCCGCTTCACCATCGTCTAATGCCATTTTTCTTGACGGGGCAAAGCTCAGTCTTAAGGCTTACGTTATCCGCGAGACGAATTACATAAAGCTCCGGGACATTGCCGCCGCCATCGACTTCGGTGTCATGTATGTGGGTGAAACCGATACCATTGAAATCAGCACCTCCGTCGGTTATACGCCGGACAAGCCGGAGATTACGCTCCCAAGCGATATGGATGTATCTTTCATCGGCGACTCCATCGGCGTAGGCATCTCGCCGTATCTGAAAAAGCATTTTCCAAACCTTTATACCGACGCGGCAGTGTCACGGCAGTTTTCGGCAGCGAGAAGCACCGCAGCAAAGCTTGAGCAGAACGGTAAGCTGGCGCAGACGGTCGTCATTGAGCTGGGCTCCAACGGCACCATCAGGGAATCGCACATGCGAGAGCTCATCGAGCAGCTGGGCAGCGACAGAAGAATCGTATTCGTCAATATTCAGGTTCCGAGATCCTGGTGCGAGGGGAATAACAAAGTCATCTCAAAGGTCTGCCTGGATTATGCCAATACCATCGTCGCGGACTGGTACGGTGCCAGCATCAGTAACAGCGCTTATTTTTACAAAGACGGCGTTCACCTGAGGTCTGCCGGCGCCACCGCCCTGGCGCAGCTCATCGCCGACGCGATTATCGATATCCAATAAGCCGATATGTGATACGTCCGAGCGCCGCCAAAAGGCGGCGCTTTTTGGTTTTATGTTGCTTTACTTCACCGGACATCTGTTGTATGATTTACTGGTAATTATTTGTGCACCTGGGGATCTGCAATGAAAAAGAAAGTCATCAGAAAACAGAACAATTCAAGCCGCTGTTTTATCTGCGGCATTTCAAACAACATGGGACTCAAAACGGAGTTTTATGAGCTGGAGGACGGGACTCTGGCAGCAACCGCCATCGCCCGCTCCTTTCACCAGAGCTATCCCGGCCGGGTCCACGGCGGTGTCAGTGCGGCGCTGCTGGATGAAACCATCGGCAGGGCAATTAATATCACGGAGCCGGAGACCTGGGGCGTTACCGTTGATATATCAACCCGGTACAAGAAACCCGTCCCCTATGATGTCCCGCTGCTGATCGTCGGCAAAATCACCGAGAACAGGAGCCGTCTTTTCTCAGGTGAAGGTCGGATTATTCTGCCCGACGGCACTACCACCGTCACTGCGGCGGCGAGGTACATGAAGCAGAAGCTGCAGGACATCTCCGAGTTTGACGGCGTCACCGACAAATGGGAGTTGTTCTTCCGGGAGGGTGACCCGACAGAGTTTAAAATTCCGGAGGAATAATCAGGTCCCAACAATATAACCCCCTGGGACAAGCATTAATCCGTATCTAAAAGGAGCAACTGATGGCAGGAGATCATTCCGAATTTTGTCTTAAACTGAATCATTCAGAAACAGTCATTGTGTTCATCCATGGCATCCTGGGCAGCCCTTCGCAGTTCAAGTATTACATCGACACACTGGAAGGTCGTTACTCAATAGAGAACCTTCTTCTCCCGGGCCACGGCGCAACTATCAACGAGTTTGCCGCCAGCAGCATAGCTGAATGGCAGGACTATGTTGACCAGCGCATCCAAAGACTTCAAAGCGAGTATCAAAACATTATCCTCGTCGCGCACTCCATGGGCTGTCTCCTGTCGGTACAGACCGCCCTGTCTTATCCGGATAGAATCCGTGGTCTCTTCCTTTTGGCGATGCCGCTGGTCATCCGCGTCCGATCCCCGTTTATAGGCAACAGGATGCTCAGGGCCTTCCGAAAAAATGCGTCAGATGAAATCGCCGCAGCCGCGAAGGAGAGCAACAGCGTCCGATCCTCCGGAGCCCTGAACTACCTGATTGCGCTGCCGCGCTTTGCCGAGCTGTATTTCAAATGCAGAAAAACCCGTAAACTCGCCGGACGGCTGAATCTTCCGATGATAGTTATCAATTCCGAGAACGACGAGACAATCAGTCCGAAATCCCTTCGTTACGTTGATCACATGCAGAACGTCAGTGTGATGATCGTTAAGGATTCCGGCCATTTCTATTATCAAGAAGAAGCAAAGTCGCTTATAGCCGACACTCTACATCGTTTCATCAGTAATAATATTTTGAACCATCATTCAATATGAGGTAATTATTGTGAATTTCCAAACCATCCTCTTCGACTTAGACGGTACGCTGACAGACCCCGGCATCGGCATAACGAATTCCGTGATGCACGCGCTTAAAAAATATGGCATCACCGTCACAGACAGGCGCGAACTCTATTGTTTCATTGGCCCGCCGCTGCGGGAGTCTTTCATCCGCTGCTACGGTTTTACCGATGATGAAGCCAAACAAGCCATTGAATACTACCGCGAATATTTCAGAGAGACCGGCATTTTCGAAAACACTGTATATGAAGGGATTGACGCTTTGCTGGCGGCCTTGGAGGACCGCGGTAAAACGCTTATTCTCGCCACGTCAAAGCCGGAGGTTTTCGCCGAACGGATTCTGGAGCACTTCGACCTGGCGAAATACTTTTCTTTTATCGGCGGCAGCGACCTGGACGGTACCCGCATCAACAAGGACGATGTCATCCGGTACGCGCTGAAGATGGGCGGTGTCACCGACTTGTCTAACGCCGTTATGGTTGGCGACCGGGAGCACGATATTCTGGGGGCAAAAAAGGTCGGTACTGCTTCCGTGGGCGTTCTGTTTGGCTACGGCAGCCGCGGCGAACTGGAAGCCGCCGGTGCCGACAATATCGCTACAACCGTCGCAGACTTGCGTAAAATTCTTTTGGATTGATGCAATTAAAGGAGTATGCGCATGAAGCATCTATATTTTGTCCGGCATGCCGAGCCGGTTCACGACTGGAAAGACGACAGAACGCGCCCTCTATCCCCCAGCGGTCTTGTCGACTGCAGCGAAGTTACCCGGACTCTGCATGATATCAAAATTGACCGTTTTGTGTCCAGCCCGTACAAAAGAAGCTATGATACCATCCGTGGCGCCGCCGAGGATCATAGGCTCCGGATTATCACCGACGAGCGTCTGAGGGAGCGCCAATGCGGCGTTATCCCAAACACTCCAGAAATGCTCAATAAACGCTGGCAGGATTTCGATTTTCATGAGCAAGGCGGAGAATCACTACGCGTGACCCAGCAGCGTAATGTGGAAGCCGTTCTCGATCTTTTACAAAGCAAGCCCGACAGCGAAGCAATCGTTGTCGGGACACACGGCACCGCTCTGAGCACAATCCTGAATTACTATGACGCGGCTTACGGTTTTGAAAATTACTGGCGCATGATCGATTTTATGCCCTACATCATAAGGCTTGATTTCAACGGCACGGCTTTTCTCGGAAAAGAAGAAATTCTTATCATTAAGCAACCATACAAGGCGGCGGTTACCGGAGCCTGATGCGGATGGCCGCCTTTTTGAATGATAGCAACGCCGGAGCTTTACACTCCAGCGTTGTTTTATGTTTTATATCAGTCCAGTATGACAGCATGTCCCGCTTCAAGGCTCTTTTTTACATCAATGAGCCGCTGGTTTTTACTGCCGCGCCATTTGATGCCGAGGCTGCGCTCAGCGAGGATAAAACGGCCGTCGACCAGCACATCGGTCAGGTTCAGTAGCATTTTCGCTTCCGGATCGGATATATTGAATAGCTGTTCAAAAGTATAGCCGGTATATGTCCAGACGTTAAGTCCCGCTTTTTTTGCCGCTCCGGCAATTTCAGCACAGCCTCCCGCCTGGGCAAATGGCTCCCCGCCTGACAGCGTCACCCCATCCGTCAAAGGATTCGACAGCATCTTTTTTATGACTTCCTCAACTGTCATCTCGCTGCCGCTGTCCGGATCATGGGTTTCGGGATTGTGGCAGCCCTGGCAATGATGCGGGCAGCCCTGTGTGAAGACGGTGAACCGGAGTCCCGGCCCGTCAACGATGGAGTCCTGCACAAGACCGGCAATACGCATGGTTTAACCTCCTTCAAACGGGAACGGCGGGAGCAAGCCCCCGCC
>CAZVLO010000005.1:19379-19692 GCA_964628265.1 uncultured Papillibacter sp. | reverse complement strand
TGTGCTTGACCCTGTCGGCTTCCTCGGCGCGTTTGCCGTTATTGAAACGGTCCAGCGTGCCCACAAGGTAACCGGTAATCCGGCGGATGCGCTCAAAGCCCATGTCGCCGTCATTTTCCTTCCGGCCGCAGTGGGGGCATTCGTCCTTGATGATGCCGGTATAACCGCAGATGGGATCCCGGTCGACGGGATGGTTGATGGAGCCGTAACCGACGCCGCATTGGTTCATATAACGGATGATCTTCTCAAACGCCTCCAGATTGTCCAATGGGTCTCCGTCCATCTCGATATAGCTGATATGGCCGGCGTTCGT
>CAZVLO010000005.1:0-19312 GCA_964628265.1 uncultured Papillibacter sp. | reverse complement strand
CAGCGCGTGATAGGGCGCTTCGAGCTTGATTTTTTCATAGGCGCTGATTGGGAAATATACGGGGATATGGAAGCTGTTGGTGTAGTATTCCCGGTCGGTGATGCCGGGAATGACACCGAACCTTTTCTTGTCGATCTTGACAAAGCGCCCGGAGAGACCTTCGGCAGGCGTGGCAAGTAAGGTAAAGTTGAGTTTTCTCTTCCGGCTCTCGGCGTCGCAGCGGGCGCGCATGTGGCTGATGATCTCAAGTCCCAGATTCTGTGCCCGCTCGCTCTGGCCATGATGCTCGCCGATGAGCGCCACGAGCGTCTCTGCAAGACCGATGAAGCCGATGGAAAGGGTGCCGTGCTTTAATACCTCGCGCACCTCGTCGTTCCAGCCGAGCTTTTCGCTGTCCATCCACACCCCCTGCCCCATGAGGAAGGGGAAATTATAAACATGCTTGCGGCACTGGATTTCAAAGCGCTCCAGCATCTGTTCGACGACAAGATCGAGAATATGGTCGAGGTCCTCGAAGAATCTCGGGATATCGCCCTTGGCCTTGATGGCAAGGCGCGGCAGGTTGATGGAGGTAAACGACAGGTTGCCGCGATTGGGGCAGATTTCCCTGGTCGGGTCGTTGACATTGGCGATAACGCGCGTCCGGCAGCCCATATAAGCGATCTCGGTCTCCGGCGTGCCCTTATAATACTTTAAGTTAAACGGCGCGTCCTGGAATGCGAAATTGGGAAACAGCCGCTTTGCCGAGCAGCGGCAGGCCAGCTGGAACAGGTCATAGTTCGGCTCGCCGGGATTGAGGTTGATACCGTCCTTGACCCGGAAAATCTGGATCGGGTAAATTGGGATTTCGCCATTTCCCAGGCCTGCTTCGGTTGCCAGCATGACGTTTTTCATGACCATGCGGCCCTCTGGCGAGGTATCCATGCCGTAGTTGATGGAGGAAAAGGGTGTCTGTGCGCCGGCGCGGGAATGCATGGTGTTCAGGTTGTGGATGAGCGCTTCCATCGCCTGGTAGGTGGCGCGATCGGTCTCCTTCGCGGCATAATGCTGGGCCAGCTGCTGGGCGTCCTTCGCGCTCGCTTCGCCGCCGTACATCGACGTCAGCAGCCGAAGCTCCTCGGCGGTATAGGCTTCGTTATTCTCAAGCGCTGGCTTCAGACCCGTCCGCTCGGTAATATCTGCAATCATCTTCTTGATATCGTCTTCAATATCATTATCCGGCTTCTTCCATAGCATGATGGCTTTGGCCAAATTCTGCCGATACAGGCGGATAAATGTTTTTTTAACGCCTTCGGCCATACCGTAATCGAAGTTAAAGATACTTTGGCCGCCGTGCTGGTCATTCTGGTTGGACTGGATGGCGATGCAGCAGAGCGCAGAGTAGGAGGAGATATCGTTCGGCTCCCGCAGCGTACCGTGGCCGGTTGAAAATCCGTTCTTGAACAGCTTGATGATATCGATCTGCGTACAGGTTGTCGTCAGCGTCAAAAAGTCCAGGTCATGGATATGTATATCGCCTTCGGCGTGGGCTTTAGAGTGGTCCGGATTGAGAACAAACATATGGTAAAACTGCTTGGCGCCCTCGGAGCCGTATTTGAACATGACGCCCATGGGCGTATCACCGTTGATATTGGCGTTCTCGCGCTTGACATCACTGTCACGCGCGTCGGCATAAGTAATCTCGCTGAAGGTCTGCATCAGGCGCGAGTTCATCTGACGGCGGCGGCTGCGCTGATCCCTGTAGAGAATATACGCCTTTGCCGTGGTGATGTACCCGTTATCCATAAGGACCTTTTCGACAATATCCTGGATATGCTCAACATCGGGCACCTCGGCTCCCTCGACCTCAAGTATGGATAACACTTTTTCGGCCAGGGAGGCCGCCGTATCTCCGTTGTCTGGTCTGTATGTGGCGTCGAAGGCTTTCTTTATAGCCTCCGTTATTTTATTGGTATCAAACGGGACAATTCTTCCGTCTCTCTTTTTTATACTGGTCATCGGCATACCGCACACCCCTTCAAAATACAAAAACACAATATATTGTGTTTGTTTTATTATTTGTTTTAACAATCATACAACGTGTAGTGCCCCGCGTCAAGGACTAAATGGAAAAGAAAAGTGTATGGGGGTAAAATTCGCCATTCGGCATGAATACGCTGGTAATTTTTATGCAAAGTGTTGAACCCCGATACAGCAAACCAAGCCCCTCAGATGAAGCGTGTATGAGATGAGATATATCTGGTATCAGGCGTTGTAACTGCCCATTGGTTGTAACCGGTTGAAAATGTTCTGTCGCCCCGGAGCCGCCGTTTCATAGACGCTGAGATGCCAAAAATGCTATCATTATTATAGAAGAAATGAGAATTAAATGGAATAGGAGCTCAGCATGTTGTGCAAAAAAATTGTTTGGATCAAAAAAATTACTATATATGTACTCGGCATGTTTATTCTGGCGCTGGGCATCGCCTTTTCGGTGAAATCCGATCTCGGTGTCTCGCCTGTGACATCCGTGCCGTTGGTGCTGGCTAAAATCAGTGGCCTGACCCTGGGTACTTTGACAACTCTCGTCTATATCCTCAATATGATAATACAGGCTGTCATCCTCCGGCGGGAATACAAGCCGATCAATCTCCTTCAGATCGCCGTTTCCTTCCTGTTCGGCTTTTTCACGGATGCCGCTTTATGGCTTACGGCATTTTTACCTGTGACGGACAACTATGTCGTGCGGACTGTTTACCTTGTTCTCGGTACTGTCTTTGTGGCGCTGGGTGTTTTTTTCTACCTGACAGCGTCGCTCATGGCGCTCCCCACGGACGGGACTGTGCAGGCCATTGCCTACAAGGCCAGCTTCAAGCTGCATAAGGTTAAAATCGTTTACGACTGCGTTTCAACAGTGCTGGCGATTATTCTGTCCCTCATTTTCCTGCGCGGGATCGAGGGCATCGGTATTGGCACAGTTGCGGCGGCGCTGGGCGTGGGTAGATTTCTGGGCTTGTTTTCCAGCAAGCTTAAAGTGAAACTGCTGCGGTTTGTTAACGGTACAGACGATACCGATGACAATTTCGTTGCGGAAGAACACTGCGCGGATACGCCAGTAAAAAAAGCCGGATAGATAATATCCGCCCAAATATGTTGAATATGCATTCAATATATCTCTGTGACATTTGTCAGGGTTCTCTGATAAATGTCGCCTTTTTCATGCATTTCGTCAAAATATGACGTCGTTTGCGGCGAATATTTGACTTTCATTTTACGGTCTGGTATGACTAATTATGTATTTCGAAAAAGCGAGGCATCAGCACAGCATGAATACGAAGCGTTCTTTTATGTTCCCCGTCGTCAGCAGTCTTGTAATAATGATCTGTGTCGGCATCCTTTATCTCTGGAGCGTCTTTAGAAATCCAATTATGAACTCCTTTGACTGGTCATCGGAATCGGCCACTATGGTCTCCTCCTACATGCTGTTCGCGTTCTGCGCCGGCAATCTGCTCGGAGGCATTATCAATGACAGAAAAGGTCCCCGGCTGACAGCCGTACTCGGCGTCGTTATGTTTTCTCTCGGTATCGGAACGACGGCTTTTTTAACAAAAGAAACGATCGGCTGGATGTACCTGACATACTGCCTCCTCGGCGGCTTGGGCTCCGGTTTTGCGTATGGTGCCTGTATCAGCTGCGTACAAAAATGGATGCCCCACCGAAAAGGCCTGGCTTCGGGTCTTGCCGTCTCGGCTTTTGCCTTTTCGACAGTCATTTTCACGCCGGTTTCCCAAGCGCTTATGAATGCCTACACTATTAATGGCATTGTCAATTTTAAGCCGGTATTTTTAACGCTGTCCACCTTGTTCTTTATAGTCGGCATTATCGCCACCTTTTTTGTGCGGCTGCCCGGCGATGATTACCTAAAAACACTGCCGGCACCGGCCTTGTCGTCGAAAGTCCATACAGGCCGGGACTACACATTACGCGAGGCAATAAAGACACTCCCCTTCTGGTGTATTTTCCTTGAGATTCTGTTTATCAACGGTACATGGAATCTCTCTGTCCCGCTCATTAAAAACCTCGGCATGCAGCGCGGCCTTACAGAAGCAGCTGCCATCGCAGTCCTGTCAGTGACAGGCACCTTCAACGCCGCCGGCCGGCTCATCATGGCGATAGTATCGGATAAAATCGGGCGCACGATGACAATCATTGTCCTTTCTGTTCTGACGTTAATCGGCGCCATTATGATGGTCTTCGACGTTCAGGGTGCCGGATTTGTAATAGCCATCTGCGTCATCGCTTTCGGTTACGGTGGTCCGTCTGCAACAAACGCTGCCATTACAACAGATTTTTTTGGCGCGAAATACTCTGGAACCAACTATGGTGTGGCAATGCTGGCTCTTGGCGTCTCCTCCATAATCTTCAATACGGTATCGACGCTTTTTCTCAAGGGCGACCCCACAAAAACGTACATCATGGCGGCCTGTACCGCAGTCATCCCGATTATCCTGATGCATATCATCAGAAAAAGCATGAAAAAAGCAAAAATCGAGGCATAAAGCACCGATTTAATGCCAATTATATAGTCAGAAACCTCTCATCGCGGCAGGAGCATCGTACAATCCTGCCGCGTTTTATAATTTACAAATAAATGCGGAAATTATACAGCGATTCGCGGAAACACTATATTCGGAGGTGCATTTCATGAACAGTGGCACAGTAAAATGGTTTAACCCGGACAAAGGTTACGGCTTTATTTCAAACGACAACGGCGGCGAAGATCTTTTCGTCCATTTTTCCGGCATTGCGGCACAGGGCTTTAAAACGTTAAATGAAGGACAGAAGGTCACGTTTGATATAGAAACGGATACAAGAAACGGCAAGCTCTGCGCAACAAACGTCACCATCGTGCAGCCTGTCGGCACAAGAATGTGAGCCAAGTAAAACTCCTATGCTCAAGCCCCGAGCATAGGAGTTTTGCGTTTCGCCGCTACACCTGAAAACTTTCACCTCGCCGTTTGATTCTGACGATTTTGTCTCTGAAACTCTCCGCTGCCGGGTCGCCGATGAGCCGGTCAAAGACGGAATAGGCATTTCGGAAATGCATGGGAAAAATAATCCTGGCGTCACAAGTCTTCATAAAATAGTCAAGCCCCCAGAGGTATTCGTTCTCAAGCCTGGGGTCGACGGGTACAAACGCGATATCGAAAGTCTCGCCTTTCAGCCTGTTGATCTCATCCTTATACGCTCTCGCCATCGCCAGATTCTCCTCCTCGGGCTCGCCGTCCCAATGCCACCAGTTGAGGTCCCCCGCGTGATAGAGTTTCAGCCCGTCCGCTTCTATGACGAACGCCACGCCCTCGTCAGTGGATTTCAGTGTCTTCACGCTGATGCCATCGGCCTTGTATTCGGCGTTTGGGTAAACCGTCGTCACATTCGGTGTTCGATCGGCATTGATATCATACGACAATACATAACGAAGATTGGGAATCTCGCATCTCCATTTCAAGACTGACGGGGTGAAGTGGTCCAGATGGGCATGGGAGGCGAAGACCGTCACATCGAGGTCTCTCAGCTCCCCCGGGCTTATTACACCGTTGTCCGGGCTTTTGCGCCTTTTCAGCGACATCGGGTTATAATAGTCAAATATCAGCACCCGCTCACCGAGCTTTACGGCAAAGCCGCTGTTGAAAAGATACACGACCTGTACGCCAAGCTTATCATCCATTTTTCTCTCTTCTCCTTCATTTTTCTGTGCAAGCATGCTTTACCCTATAATTTACGCTGGCCGGCAAAATATATGATGTGAAGGGCGAAGAACATAGCGCAGATAAGCCATATGAACACCTCTCCGGTTAGTCCGTACAGCGTCGAAGCACCTTTCGCCGGCATATCACTGAGCATGATCCTGTCGCCCGTACTGAAGTAATTCTGATATGTTATCGTATTTCCGAGCCAGTCGGCTGATATGCTGGCCCCCATATTTGCCTGTCGGACGGTGGAGAAACCATTTTCAATGCCTCTGACAAATGCCGCTCTCGTATGGTAATCAGCGATTTTCTCAGTATCGAAGCCGGGGACCAGCATGATATCCGCATTTCTTGCCTGACGGATCAGCGCCGGGTAGTCCATGTCAAAGCAGATTGCCGTTGACATCCTGCCGTACGGTGTGTCAACTACGGGGACGATGCCGTCGGAATCCGAGGGATACCACGAGATCGTCTTTTCATACTCATATTGAACCTCCCCGCCGGGATCGATCATAATGGCGATGTTTTCATTTTTGATCTGACCATAGAGAAGCTTAACGACGGCAGGCATAAACCAGACTTGGTTTTCTTTTGCAAATGTTCTGGCTCTGATCATAAACGCATCAAAATCGTCCTCATACACGGGATAGTTTCCTTCGCTCCAGAAAATGATCTTCGCTCCGAAATCGGCGGCTCTTTTACTCGACTGAAGCAAGGCCTCCTGGATTTCAAACATCGCCGGCTTATAATCCGCCGCGCTGTTCCGGTACGTCCCCGCGTCGGTGATGGACCAGTAATCCTGGTCATGAGGTTCGGTAACTGACGCCACACGTACAGTTTCGCTCCTGGGACGGTCAATGACGAGCCGGAGGCACCCGAACGTCATCACCGCAATTAATGCAGCCGCGAATATGGCGATTGGCCTGACAGCGGCGGTGATTCTTTTAATGTTTTCAACTGCCAAAACGGTCGTCGGTGCAAACCACAGGACAATGAATTCAGGAAACCAGCTGCCGAACAGAGACGCGGATTGTATCAGCGGCAGGAAAGTGCTCTGCGTATAGGTGATCGAAAACACCATGCCGAGATTCATAAATGTCAGCAGATAGTCCAGCACGATATATGTACAGGGGAAAACAAGTGCAGCTAACACCGGTTTCAGCCGTCGCACGTATATTCTGTCCAGATAAAGCGAGACAAGCAGCGGCGCCAGTACCAGAACGGAGAACATGATGGTCATAAGCAGCCCCAAATCCCAGCCGCCTGATATGCTCAGGAACCGCGCAGCGGCCATGACCGGCAGAACCGGCAGCGTCATATACCATCTGTCGGTACGCCTGAAAAACCAGATGAGCAGAGGGTATGCTGTCCAGGCAGCTGCCGGGATATTATACTCCCAGCCGACAAAAAAGAGCAGTATGGCTCCGGTAAAGCCTGTCAGATAATGCAAACAGCTGCGGTTTATCATTTTCATCCTCCTCATATCAGCAGATGATCCACAAGACTTTTTATATATTTATGCCTGACCGCGTCGTCGGTAAGATTGATTTCCGGACAGCCTGTGAAGAAGCCGGGGAATATTCCCGGGAATAAAAAAGTCGCGCAAGCCGCTTGCATCAGGAGCATTTTTAACTCACCGGCGGTCCTGCCGGTGAGCATCTCGGCGAGTTCTGTACACAGCGTATCCAGGAAAGCGTTGCACGCAGCCACAACAGGAACGTCATAATCATTTTTACTGATAAGCTCCGTGAAAAAGGCCCGCGTCAGGTTCGGATACCGAAACGCGCCGGCCAGCATCCCCTCCAAAACGGCGGTCAACCGTTCGGCGGCGGGCAATCCTTCACTGTCCCTGAAATTTTCCATATCAAACGCGTTGCCGATAGCCACATCCATCACGCGCGCCATCAGGGCGTCCTTGCTCCGGAAATAATAGCTGATTGCCGCGCTGTTGACGCCTGCCGTCATCCCGATCCGGCGAATCGTCGTATGCTTAATACCGTATCTCTCAATACAAGCGAAGGTCGCCATGATTATTTTTTCTTCATTGGCATTCATTTCCACACCTCCTTAAAGGCAAGGATACCACAACCGAACCGTTTAATCAATTGATTTAACCCTCTAATTTAATCATATGATTAATTTCGGATAAATTATACAATACCGGGAGTGTCTCTTCGGCATGTTATCCTCTGCTGCGCGTTTAATACACCTTGCAATTATTACGCTAAAAATGTAAGCTATAAGTAACAAACTTGTCAAAGGAGAGAAACCGTGAACGACGTCATCAAAACCATCAAGGAGCGCCGCAGCGTACGCGCTTACGACACGTCCCGGCAGATAAATGATGCTGACCTGGCACTGATCATTGAGGCCGGCACGTACGCCCCTACGGCTCACAACGAGCAGCCCTGGTATTTCACCGCCGTGCAGAGCAAGGAGTTTTTGGAGCGCATCAACCTCAAGGTCAACGCCGTCATGGCAAAGTCCGACAACGAATGGCTCCGCGGTCTCGGCACAAACCCCGATTTCCGCGCAACATATAACGCACCCACCGTCATTTTCGTTTCCGGCCGGAAAGAAGCCATCGCTGCTGAAACCGACTGCGCTGCGGCGATTATGAACATGATGAACGCGGCGCAGAGTCTCGGTATCGGCTCCGTCTGGATTGGTCTATTATGGCCTTACATCAAAAGTGATGAAGCGAATGGCGAAATGAAAATACCGGAGGGATACAGACTTCTGCACGCTGTCGCCTTTGGCTACAGGAGCGGTCCGGAGCTCCCCGCCCCGCCCCGGAAAACAGATATCGTCACATATATCCGATAAAAACGGATTGATAACAAAAAAATCGGAGGTATATTAAATGACAATTAACGAAGCTCTGCTTAATCGCCGCTCCATGCGCGCTTTCAAATCCGATCCCGTACCCCGTGATGTATTGGTTAACGTCCTGAAGGACGCCGCCTATACGCCGTCATGGGCGAATTCCCAGCCTTGGGAGGTCTTTGTCGCCGAAGGTGAGACGCTGTCCAGGATTAAAACGGCTTACAACAAATGCTACGCCGACGCCGTCAAGGCGGACCCCGAACTGGCCCGTCCCACTGAATGGACGGACGCGGCCAAAGCCCGGATGAAAGGTCTCCGACCTGATATGCTGCGCGATTGCGGCGACGCCGCCGACCAATTCGGCGTTCTCAACCAGCAGATGTTCGGCGCTCCCGCCGTCGTCTTCATATGCATGGATAAGCGCCTCTCCCCCTGGTCGATTTTCGACATCGGAGCCTATTCCCAGTCCCTTATGCTCTCGGCTATATCCAACGGCCTGGGAACAATTCCAGCCGTCAACCTTGTCAATTATCCCAAAGTCCTCCGCAAAGAACTGAAGCTGCCCGATAATCTGCAGATTATCATCGGTATCGCTTTCGGGTATGTGGATGATAACAATGCCATCAACAATTTCAGAAGCGCCCGTAGTCCGATAGAGGAAAACGTCACCTTCTGCGAATAAGCTTTAAACAGATCAATATGATAAAGAGACGGTTCTACTGCGTCACGGCAGCAGAACCGTCTCTGTCTTAAATCCCGGGTAATGTTGCGCTGTTAGCCCCGCCCACAGTGGGTGGCGTTGATAGCGCCCTTAATTCACCTATTCAGGCTCACGCAGAATCTCCTCGAGCTCCTCGGGCGGTAGGGGCCGGTAGAAGAAGAAGCCCTGAATTTCGTCGCTGCGGCGCTCTGAGAGAAAAACGAGCTGGAGCTCTGTTTCCACGCCTTCGGCCAGGACCTTTAGCCCGAGGGTGTGCGCAAGGCCGATTATACCCTTTATAATCGCGTTTTCCTTCTCGCCCCGGCCGATGCCATGGACAAATTGCATATCCAGCTTGATGCGGTCGATGGGCATGGCGGACAGGCGGCTGAGGGAGGAATATTCAGTACCGAAATCGTCAATAGAGATGGACACGCCCAGCTTTTTCAGTTCTTCCAGGACACCGATAATATAGTCAGCCTCACTGACTGCGACTGTCTCGGTGATCTCCAGTTCCAGATAATGCGGCGCCAGCTGTGTTTCCTCCAAAATCTGCCCGACACGATAGACAAAATCAGGATTCCGGAGCTGCAGCACGGACACATTGACGGCTACACGTATATCCGGCAGGCCTTTTAAGTGCCATGTCCGGCATTGCAGGCAGGCCGTCATCAAAACCCAGTCGCCGATTGGACCGATCAGTCCCGACTGTTCCGCCAGCGGAATAAATGTGCTCGGTGATACAATACCGAGCTCCGGATGGAACCATCGGAGAAGAGCCTCTGCGCCAATGATTTTCTTAGTCTTCGTGTTGATCTGAGGCTGGTAAAATACCTTAAATTCGTGCCGTTCCAGCGCTCTGAACAGATTGCTGGTCAGCTTCATCCTGCGGAGGATTTCCTCCTTCATATCCTCAGTACAGAACACATATCGGTTTTTACCCAGCTCCTTCGACTTGCACATGGCGAGGTCGGCGTTTTTAATTAGTGCATCCGGATCCGCTCCGTCGTATGGGTAAACGGCGACACCCGCACTGGCTGTGACATAAAACTCCTGACCATCAAGGACAAAGGGCTTGTCAAATACCCTCATGATATTTTCTATGATTTTTGGTATGTCTCCGGTTGATTTCAGGTTGTTCAGCAATATGAGGAATTCGTCTCCCCCAAAGCGCGCAACCGTATCCGATTTTCGAAGGCACCTTGTCAGCTCTTCAGCCGCTTTGCACAAAATCAAGTCGCCGCCGTCGTGGCCTATGGCATCATTGACAGCTTTAAAGGCGTCCATATCCAGGAAGATAACGGCCAGCAGCTTGTTCGTCCGTTCCGCCAGACTTAACGCCTGAACAGCTCTGTCTCTGAAGAGTATTCTGTTGGGCAGCTTCGTCAGATAATCGTAATAGGCCATCTCGGTAATTTCATTTTCCTGATGCAGCCTTTCGAAAGCATCAGCCAAAATATTGGCAATAATTTGGATAAACGCCAGCTGTGTCTCAGGCCATCTTTTATTTTTCTGCTCCGCGTCTGCACCAACAAAACCGTAAACCTCATCCCTGATAACAATAGGCATTGCAGCAAAGGATTTTCTAAAGCTGCCCAGCAGCTTAGGCAGCTCACTACCGGTTTGACAGGAAACGTCGGATACATCAGGCATAATAATCGCTTTGCCAGCCCTAAAGCAAGCCGTAAGGAGCGGATGGCTGTCATTGCCGATATATGCGTCGATTTCTGCATCAGCCATTTTCTCATTGTCAACCCAAATACTCCGGCAGGTCAGGTTTTCTTTTTTATCATCAAATAGAAAAACATAAGATCTGTCAGGCTTTAAAAAGTCACCAAGTTTTGATAGTGCGGCGTCAATTTTCATGTCAAGATTTCGCTCATTCACACTGATGAAGTCGGTCGAAATTTCCACGACTATCTGCTGTGAGCTGATTTGCTCGGCATTCTCCCGAAGCTTTGATCGATAAACGCGCCTGGCGAAATGCGCAACCCAGATTGCAATCATAAACATCCCCAGCCGGACGACATGGTCTGCGCTGCCAATGCTCAGCGCCGCTTCCGGTTTTAAAACCCAAACCGTGACCTGAGTAAATAGGATGGCGATGCACAACGTGACCTGAACAAAGCTGTTACCGAAAACAAGCGTTGCAATGAGCAGAATAAATGGGAAAGCCCAGGTTGTGACGACGGCGAAATCAACAAACCGGAACGTCAGAATCGGTACGATAAGTGAAAAAACCGCGGCAATTAAAATATCCTTAAATCGCTTATTTTTAACGAATCGCTGGATAATCTGAAGCGCGGCGCCGGCAACCAGCAGCATACCGCTATATAACAGAACATCGCCGGGATAAGCGGCTTCGTGTAGCAGATACGCGGCCATCACATTGAGAAGTGCAGCAAAAAGGAAGGCGTTTGACAGGTAATTTGTGATCTTCGTCCGGATTTGGCCTGACATCAGGATGGCATCCTCATCCACATACTTGGGATTCAACAGACCGTATTTCTTTATTGCATAGTAGGCTGCGAAGGCGGGAAACAGCATTAAAAGCGGCCCAATCTGCGGAATATCCACAGGGAAGATCGTGTTGCCCAGCGTATCACTGAGCACACCGAAAAGCAGCGTAACGGCAAAGAAAATAAAAAGCAGCTGTGCCTGCTTTCTTTTCCTCGGACTATCGCTGCTCATCCCCCATTGCCGGATCATATATAAGCACGCCGCAGTATAGAGAACAAAATAGACCGTATAAAAAATATCCCATGCGTTGTGAGCGGGAATGTTAATCCAGCCCAGCGGCGACAGCACTAAATGATACTGCTCGGGGTTTATGTCAGGTAAATATGTAAACCCGAGATATATGACGACGGCCGGCAGATATAAGAGCGCAAAGAGCCGCCTTTTGCGACCCCTGACATCCCTGCCCGTCAGGACACAGACGAAATGCAGCAATATACTGAAAAAGGCACCCCAGCCGATGGCTGAAAAGCGCCGCCAGAACAGCGCCGTATCAAGCGTATCGGCGGAAACAGCCATGCTAAAACCAAACGCCCAAATATCAAGCGCCACGGTCAATATGAAAAACAATCTGTTCGTTTGGCTGTGTGAGTTTAAGTAGAGCGTGTAAATCCCGATAAAAAGGCTCAAAGCGCACGCCAGACCAAAGGCGATCGAAAAAAATGACGGTATATCCATGCCGATCCACCCCCCCCAGGGAAAAACTGTGTTTAGTAGTATATATCGGCAATTTTCCCGTTTCCATTAGCAGGAATCCCATACATCACCTCAGCGGAAGACGCCATGCAGCCGTAAAAAGTGATAGTGAAAGACGCGGCACAGCGCCGCGTCTTTTTTCTTAATACTTATCTTGCATATATGGTTCAGAGGCGCTTGGTGAACCCCACACCTCTATTGGATGGGTGGGCGGGCTTTTTAATGCCGAGCAAAAGCCGCAGCCCCGGTATCCTGCGAAGCCCCTCATACACAGCCACCGTCGCAATGAAGGTAGCGATAATGATCAGGAGGACCTGCAGCGGGACGGACGGCGTCAGCTGGAATACATAAAACGCAATGGCCACAAGGACAGACTGGTGCAGGATGTAGATGGGGAACGACCCTTCTGTAAAATAGCGTGTGACCTTATTGCTCCTTTCCAGATACCGCCGCCCCAACCCCATAAATGTGAGGATGCCAAGCCAGCAGGTGAAGTCGGAAATAAGCCTGAACCAGATAGCGTCGGTATAACCATATGTATGGATATAGAGGAGCCGCGCGGCGGAGAGCACCGCAAAGCCACCCAGCAGCGCCCACCGGCTCTTGTCGAGCCGCTCCTGAACTCTGTCATTGGACAATAAGAGGTACCCCAGCATGAAATAGGCAAAATAATAGCCCAGGCTCTTGCCGCCGATGTTGCCGACGAACCACATCAGGGATGTGAAGAAGAACATTGGCAGCAGCATCATGACCGTCATCCTGTCCGTCGGCAGACTTCGTCCGAGCCTTTTATACAGCAGGATGACCGGCAGCGCGAGCAGAGAGATGACAAACAGGTATAGGATGAACCACAGGTGCCCCGGCGTAAAGCCGCCGGTGTAACCGGTCAAATCCGACGGCCCCGTGAAGAACAAGACGTACTGCTCAAAATACCCGCCCGCGTACCCGTTGTGGAACCGCTCGGCGAAATACGTCTGGACGGGGATAACGAGCACGAGCCCCGCAACAAACGGGATAAACAACTTCAGAAACCGCTCCCTCACATACCGTTCCGGAGACCTTTTCTCCAATGCGTAAGCAGTACTGGCCCCCGCGACGGCGAACAGCAGCGGCATGAACCACGGGGTGCAAATCAGCATGAAATCGTTGAGAACAGGCACACTCGCACCTCTGATATAAAAGTTTGCGCCGAAGCCGTTGTAGATCATACATGTATGGTACGGAATCAACAGCAGCACACAAAGCCATCTCAAATTGTCGATAAAGTGCTTTCTCACGCTTTTACCCCCTATTTTTCATCGCCGCATATCTTTTCTACTTTATTGGCTTATTCACCAATCACAAGACTAACAAATGTAAATCGGCACGCATTTCAATGTGCCGCTAAAATTCCCAGATTTGCTACCCCATCCCGTCCATTTCGCCATTTATCGCGATTTGATCGACGTAACTAAGCAAGTAACGTGTGTTTTGCTCACCGGGGTAGAGTATATAAAAGTGGAACAACTCGTGATAAACGAGCCACCCGTTTCCGCCCACCTCGGTTTTGCCAACATAATAAAAAGGTGTTGGCCAGGTACTTAAGGCGGCGTTCGCGGCATCCTCAATCCGGCTGCTGAACGCCATTTTCTTCAATGTGTTCAGCGTTTGACTGTTCTCAAAATAACACGCCTCTACGCCGTAGCTGTCTTTTTTTATATAGTCCTTATCACTGTCCGAGTGGATGATTTCCTCAAATTGCAGATACGCGGCCATCTTCAGCCGCACGATTTCGCACCGGACAAAGCTAGGCCAGACCGGATACGTTACAATGAGTGCCAAGATAACGACGAGGGTAATTGAAAGCTTTTTGTGGCGTTTGATGAACGAATGAATCATATTACTCCCTCTTCATATTCTTCCGGCTGGTGCATCAGACGGGTTTCAGCCGCCTGATGCACGGCCTAATAAGCTAGTGCTGGACGCTTATTGTATCACGGCACACATTTCCCGCGTGGTCCTTTATTATGATCTCATATGTATTTAAGCCACTTTTGAGAATCCAGAAGTTTGAGAATACGTTATGCTCGCCCCCCAGGTACTGCGCTTCTCCGTTAATATACATTTCAACAGCATCTGACGAACACTCGCCGGCAATGACAATTCTGTTTTTACTCGTGTTATCCATTTTGTAATAGCTTACTGTTGGGGCAATCGTATCCACAGTGACGGAATAGGTCGTTTCATCGGAGGGTTTTCCGTCAACAAGTCTGTATATGCTCAAAATATGTTCGCCTTCACTTAACGGCGCGCCAGGTAGAAGCTCTGTACCATTATCCTTTATAACGATTGTATCGAACCTGTTATTAAAAGCCGTCTTTAAAACAACTGGGTTATTGGTAAATTCAGGTAGGCCAACGATAACGGTCGATGGTTTTGTGGCCGCGACAGCATTAATCACCGTCGCTGGCAAAGTCTCGATATCCTTGTCGTCCGTAACTGAGAGTTTCTGAGCCTCCATCATTTCTTTAACATCCTTTAATGTTAAGCCGACAAACTCAATACTCCAGGTTCCGGCCGCCGCTGATTTTACAACATATGGATTATCAGGGCTCAAGTAGGGTATTTCAGCATAAACCATGCCATCTGGACTCCTAAGGACGATGCCCTTCAGCCCGCCTTTAATTCATATCTCTTGAGCTTCTACAATATTTCCACAATCTCTTTCCAAATACTTCGGGTTCTTTGAAGATTCCGCTACTGCGCTACCGCACGGTACGATACTTGCGAAAAGGCTGATTACGAGAATTATGCTAAAGCGCTTATGTCTTTTCATTAGTTTACACCCCATTATTGCAATACTTGGTTATTCCTTTAATATATTTCCAAATTTTTAGCTTTTGTCAACCGTTTTGTCGTAACTGGCTTATTTTTGAGCGTAGAATGTTTACGATTAGCTTTACAAAATTTGAAACTGTCGCAAGAATTCCGACTATACCCCTTGATTTTTTGCATTGTTTGCATTATTATATATAATGCAAAGGAGTGCGGAACATGCTTCTTCAATTAATTTTCTCCAGCGACGTCCCCATTTACATGCAGATACGGAACCAGATTGTCATTGGCATTGCCGACGGGCGGCTACTGCCCGGGGAACGGCTGCCGACAATCCGGGCGCTGGCAGACGAATCCGGCATCAACATGATGACCGTCAACAAGGCCTACCAGCTTTTGAAGCGGGAGGGCTACATCGCCGCCGACCGGCGGAGTGGGGCGATCGTCGCCGTCGGCAGCACAACCGAAAACTCCGGTATACACGCATTTGAAATTCCCGAAAAACTCAAAGCCGGGCTGAAGCTGCTCGTATCCGAGGCCAAGCTGAGGGGTATGAGCAAAGAAGCCTTTTTAAGGCTGGCCGGGAGCCTTTACGATGAGCCGGAGGTTTAGTCTATGTTATTCAATATTATAATGGCCGTTGTCTTCTTCCCCGTCGCCCTCATTCTTTACTTTGTCATGCGCAACGAGGCCAAGCCGAAAAAAAACCTTATCCTGGGCGTAACACTGCCCTATGACGCGCGCAATAGTGACCCGGTGCGCGATATCGTCAGGAAATTCGTCGCACAGGAGAACCTTGCGCTTATCCTCCTGACGCTGCTTCTTGTCCCTCCGCTTATTTTGAATCACCATTCAGTCATGATGATGTGGCTTTTTGTGTGGATCATCATTGCCCTTGTCCTGCCGGGCATCCCCTATATGATTGCCAACAATAAGCTGAGGGCGCTGAAACGTGAAAACGACTGGTTCGGCGTGTCGACGGGCATGACGCTCGTTGACACAACGCTGGCTATGGCACCGAAAAAGGCGCTCAGTGTCTGGTGGTTTGTCCCTACCGCCGCCATCACACTTGTGCCTGTGATCCACACCTTGCTCGTACTGCGCGGGTGCGACGAGTTCTGGCCGCTGATGTCGGTCTACCTGTCGTTCTTCGCTCTGGCCGCCGCATCCTGGTTCTTATACAGAGTTATATTCCGCCAGAAGGCAGAGGTTGTGGACGGAAATACGGCGCAGAACGCGGCGCTGACGCAGATCCGCCGGTACAACTGGGGCAAGAGCTGGCTTTTGATCGTCTGGCTGACCGCCTTTTTTGACATCTCCTTCTGGCTCTCCGGCTTTGATTCCCCCGCCGTGTTCCTGCTGACCGTCGTCTACTCGATCCTCTTTTTGGTTTTGATCATGCTGACCGAATTCAAGACACGAAAAATGCAGCAGAAGCTGACGGCGGAGAGCGGCAGAGACGTTTACACGGACGACGACGACAAATGGCTCTTCGGCATGCTCTACAACAACCCGAATGACGAACACTTTATGGTCAACAATCGCACCGGCATCGGCATGACAATGAACATGGCCAAAACGCCGGTTAAAATTCTCATGGGCTTTGTGGTCCTAATCCTCCTCTCCTTACCCTTTATCGGGCTGCGGCTGATGCGGGAGGAGTCGACGCCTGTCAGCCTGTCCCTTGATGGGACACAGCTTCTGGCCGTCCACACAGGTAAGGTTTATGAAGTCGACATTGATGATATCGCAGCGGCGTATCTGCTGGACGCTCTGCCCTCGGGCGGCATCCGGACTAACGGCACCGCCATGAAGACGGTCTACAAGGGTAACTGGCGCTTCAACGGCATCGGTCCCTGCCGGTTGAGTCTCAACCCCCAGGTCCCGCCCTTCCTCGTCATCGAAACGGCGGAGCGCACATATATCTTCGGGTCTAATGAAGCGGACGAAACGCGTACTGTATATCAGGAGCTCAAACGCCTCCACGTCCCCGCCGATACACCGCCGTCCGCAGCGTCATAAATTGTGAGGGAGTTGATCTCATGCAAACCATCAGCATCCTGATTGCCATCCTCGCGGGAATCGTCCTCCCAGTCGGAGCGGGGCTCTGGCTGGGGGCAAGAAAAAAGGGCTATCTGAAACCTGTTCTCTTAGGCGCCGCAACCTTCTGCGTGTTCCAGCTCCTCACGCGTATTCCTCTTCTGGCTATCCTGCAGAAGACACTCTGGTTTACCGTGTTTTCACAGACCCGGCCTGTATTGCTTGCGCTCTTTGCCGGGGCATCGGCTGCCCTGTTCGAGGAGGGTGGGCGGTGGCTTGTGATGACGCTGTTTATGAAAAACAGGCGCCGTACAAGCGACGGCATCGCCTTCGGCGTCGGCCACGGCGGTATTGAGGCTGTTTACTTTCTGGGCATCGGCGCCGTCATGCTGCTATTAAATCCAGCGCAATCCTTCATGCCGTCTAATTTACTATGGGGGAGCTTCGAGCGTCTTTGCACGATGGTCCTTCATATCGCTTGGTCGGTAATGGTCCTGAAAAGCGTGACGGAAAAGAAACCGATGTGGCTCCTTCTTGCTTTTCTTCTCCACACTGTCGTTGATACGGCAGCCGTTCTAATGTCACAGGCGGGCGCTTCCGTCCCTATAATAGAAGCCGTCATCGGTGTTTTTGCCCTTTTTCATCTCGCCTATATTCTGGCTGAATACAAAATATATAAAGGAGCTAAAAGCTTATGAAAAGGTTAAGAAAATTCATTATTGTCGCACTGGCTGCCGTCCTCACCCTGACAATGGCCGCCTGCACCGCCAAGTCCGCTTTTGAGTTTGACGAGGAAGCAGCCATAGCTCGCGCGAAAGAAGTGATAGACATCGTGCAATCGCAGGATTACGAAGCCATCTTCAACGCCTTCGGCGACGACGCCAGGAAGCTGACGACCATCGACGGCATCAAAGCCTCCTTCGAGCCGGTCTACGAGATTACAGGTGCCTTTATTGAAATCAAGAGCACCAGCACCCTCGGCCTCATCGCGAAAGACGGTAATAAGTACATTAATGTCTATGTGAAAGCAGCGTACGAGAAAGGGACGTTCGTCAATACCGTCTCCTTCGATACAGATCTGAACCTCCAGGGATTCTTCACAAAATAATGGTGGTCACCACTTGTGTGTGACCTGTCACCACTTGTGACCGCAAGGCCTGTGATAAAGCAAAAAGGACATGGTGCCTCAGCGCCCATGTCCCTTGTTCTTTCGCCCGGTTATTTTTTGCCTTCCTTCATGTAATACCCCAATGTCATGAGGCTGTCGCTCAAATGGATGTTCTCAACGGCCACATCGTCCGGGACGGCCAGTTTGACTGAAGTGAAGTTCCAGATGCCCCTGATGCCGAGGCCGGTGACCAGGTCAGCTACCTCCTTGGCATAAGTACGGGGTACTGTGATAACTGCAATATCCACGTGGTTCTGCGGGACGAACTCGGCAATCTTGTTGACGTGCATGATCTCCACGTCTCTGATCTTTTCGCCGATGAGATGCGGATTGATATCGAAGACGCCGATGACGCTGTAGCCGTCTTTTTCAAAGGCAGAGTGGCGCGCCAGCGCCTGCCCCAGATGGCCTGCGCCGATGATGATCATCGTCCGGACCGTATCGAGCCCGAGGATGCTGCCGATTTCCGCGCGCAGCTGATCCACGTCATAACCGTAGCCCTGCAGTCCAAAGCTGCCAAAATTAAAAAAATCCTGGCGCACCTGGCTGGATGTTATCCCCATCTTTTTGCCGAGATCCGTAGAAGAAACCCTGCTTATGCCCATCTGATGTAAATTTGTAAGGAATCTGTAATAAATCGGCAGTCGTTTTATGACAATATCGGGTATCTTTTTTCCCTGTTCCATAACAAACTCCTCAGCACATGCTCTCATTTTTACTTAATAAAAGATACCATAAATCCAGGTTGTTTGTCAAATTGCATATGTACTCGTATGTGTCAAGTAAACGTTGGCAAAAGACAGCGCATAGAATCATGTGCTG
>CAZVLO010000004.1:66114-69133 GCA_964628265.1 uncultured Papillibacter sp. | reverse complement strand
AGTATTTTCGCGCCGTCAAGGGCAAAACGGATGCCGCCCTTGTCCGTGGTCATTTCTACGCAGGACGGTGAAGCCGTGTAGCAGAAGTCCAGGGGGCTCGTACCCGAAACAGGGGTAATCCGCAAAAACCCCTTCGGCCCCGCCGCCGGTCCGCCGATAAAGGAACCGCCGGCTTCAGCCGCAAGCGCCAGATACAAGCCGCTCGCCCATCCTGCGCCGAAATTGTCCGTTTCCTCATAAATCAGATGCCGTGAAAGCCGTCTGCCGAAGGGTATTCTTTTCAGGTCAAGCTGCATGAAAACACTCCTCTCGTTTTTTCCATTCTATTCCACCGTTTACCATATGGCAAGGCTGTCCCTATTCTATTTTATGATAGAGCTTTCATATTTAGCCGCCTTTTCAGGTCTGAGCAGCAAAGGCACACAGGGCAATCACTTAGTCAGGACCACCGGCATAGCCGGTGGCCTGCTCAGGCCCTGTAAGGGCCTCGTAATGGCCTGTGCCTTAAGGCACACGGCGGTTTGCCAGTCGCAAAGGATGTTACTGGCTACCCCTTGAAGGGGTCATCGTACTCCTTCAGACTTATCTGATCTTCTATCATGTCTTCCTTCTGTTGATTCCTGATGTATTCGGCTATTGCTTTTTTATTTCGTCCCACAGTATCCACATAATACCCACGACACCAGAAGTGACGATTGCCGTATTTGTATTTCAAATTTGTAAATCTCTCGAATAGCATCAGACTGCTCTTTCCCTTTAGATATCCTACGAAACTTGATACACTGATCTTTGGCGGTATGCTTACGAGCATATGTATATGATCTATGCATGCATTCGCTTCGATTATCTCGACACCTTTCCATTCACACAGTTCTCGTAATATTTTCCCGATTTCCGCCTTCTTTTGCCCGTAGATTTCCTTTCGTCGGTACTTTGGCGCGAACACTATGTGATATTTGCAGTTCCATTTTGTATGTGCTAGACTATTTTTGTTCATTGTTGACCTCCTTTTGATTTTGGTGCGGCTGGCAAACCTCACCTATTCTATCAAAAGGAGGTCTCTCGTTACATTTTCATCGCTAAAGCTCTTCCCCTCTCACCGGCATAGCCGGTGGTTGCTTCGCGCAAGTAAAAGAGCCGCAGCAAATTTTTGATATGCTGCAGCTCATTTTATGTAAAAGATTTTTCTATTTCCGCTTCATCGCCGTCCATTCGTGTATCACCTGTTTTCTCAGCGATATAGTCAAGCACCTCTTCTTTTGGTATTTCAAGCGCGGCAGCCAGTTCTCCAAAGAGCAGCTCCTCTGCGCGCTTCATATATTTCTCGTCGACGGCTCCGAATTTCCGTTTTTGCTCCTCCACTTCCCTTTTTTTAGTGTGGAGTGACATGCAAAGCTCCAGCAGATCTGAGCAGTCATGGGTTTTCAGCGATGCTTCATAATGCCCGGAGAGCTGGTTTAACGCGCGGTTGTAGTATGCCTTCGGCTGAATTTCCGGAATCGAGTCAATGAGATTCGACGCTTCCTCTTTTGAGATAATCGGCCGCATAAAAATTTTCGTTGAAGTAACCGGTATCTTAATCGTGCAGTTTTGATACAGCGGTTCCAGGACGTAATAGAGCTTTTTCCTGTTATTCTCGTTTAAATCGCGGCCCGTAATATCTGCAACCCTGCATATACCTGTATTTTCATACAGAACCAAGTCTCCAATCTGATACATGTCATCACCTCCGGATATTTATGTCGGCAGCTTATAAAGAAACATACAGCTCTGACAACAGGTCTCATGTTCATCAAAACTGTATGCTGCAAAAATATTATAGCACTTTTTTGACAAAAATGTAAGTAAAACTTCCTCATCCGGTTCAGCTTTAAGATTTGCAGCTCAATCCGGAGCCGATCATACGCCCTTCAGCGCTACGCTCGCTCTTCCTCCGGTTTTGCATATTACGACTTCAGCCCAAATAACATATAAAGGAGTTGAGTAACTGGAGGCGAATTCATATGAGGACACTGCGTTTAGGCCTGACGGGAACTGATGTCATGGAAATCCAGGCGATGCTTCGGAAAATCGGCTATAATCCCGGACCCGCAGACGGGCTTTTTGGACCCCTGATGCAGCATGCTGTCATGCTTTTTCAGGAAAACTGCGGCCTGACGCCCGACGGCGTTATCGGGACGCGGACTTATGCCAGGATGGAACGCTATCTTTTCGGTTACGACGTTTACACCATAAGGCACGGAGATTCATTTTATGATATCGCCGGCAGATATTCCACTGACCCGGTATTTCTGCAGGCGGCAAATCCGGGCGCAGACCCCCTCAACCTGGAGACAGGCCGGCAAATCATCGTACCTTACGGCTTCAGCGTCGTCGATACGGATATTGATTACACCTACGATGTCCTGGAACGGGATATCCGGGGCTTGGAGGCGCGATATCCGTTTCTGGAAACCGGAGTCGCCGGTCAAAGCCTGCTGGGGAGGAACCTGTATTACATCAGGCTGGGCAGCGGGCCGAATCAAGTGTTCTATAACGGTGCCCACCATGCGCTGGAATGGATCACCGTGCCGCTGCTGATGAAATTCGCAGAAAAATTCACCGCGGCTTACGTAGCGGGTAAAACCCTCGGGCCGGGCTATGACCCGCGTGAAATCTGGCGCCGGAGCAGTATCTACATCATGCCGATGGTGAATCCGGATGGGGTGGATTTGGTGCTCAACGGCTTAAGTACCGACAATCCGTATTACCGGGACCTGATAAGCTGGAACAACGGCAGTACCGATTTTTCAGTCATATGGCAGGCAAACAACCGCGGCGTGGACCTAAACCACAACTACAACGCCGCATGGCTGTTATCAAAGGAAGCAGAGGCGGTTTACGGCATTACGGGTCCGGGGCCTACCAGATACAGCGGCACTGCGCCTGAATCAGAGCCTGAATCAAGAGCTGTAGCGAATTTCACAAGAGCGCATCATTTCAGGCTCATCCTCGCCTACCACAGCCAGGGGCAGGTCAT
>CAZVLO010000004.1:63364-66083 GCA_964628265.1 uncultured Papillibacter sp. | reverse complement strand
GATTTGGCGCCCCCAGAGGCTCTTGTCATCGGGCAGCAGCTGTCAGAAGCCAGCGGGTATGCGCTTGACCAGGCGACAGGAATTGCGTCTTATGCCGGTTATAAGGACTGGTTTATACAGGACTGCCGCAGACCCGGATACACGGTGGAGGTCGGGCTGGGCAGAAATCCCCTCCCCATTTCACACTTTGACCGGATTTACAATGATAATCTGGCGCTGCTGCTTCTCGCGTCGGTCATATGATGCGGCAGGTGGTTTTATTCACAACTGCAGACGGGGCGGATATGAATCCGCCCCCATCATAATCAGCAAGACCGCTTATTTTAGCTGCACACGCAGCTGCTCCACAGCACGGCGCTCCAGGCGGGAGACCTGCACCTGTGAAACCTTCAGTACGCGGGCGGCCGCTTCCTGTGTCATGCCCCTGTAATAACGCAGGAGAATGACCATCTGCTCCTTTTCGGGCAGAGTGTCAATGGCTTCGCGCAGAGCCACCCGCTCTATGAGGTTCTCCTCCTGGCTCCAGTCACCCAGGACGTTTTCCAGCGTGAAGCCGTCGTCTCCGGTCTCTCTTTGCAGTGACTCGGGAACGCCGGTAGCCGTCTCGGCCACAGCAATTTCTTCAATGGAGACGCCGGTTTCAGAAGACAGCTCCGACAAGGTCGGCTCGCGGCCCAGCCGCTGCTCCAGCGTGCTTTTCGCCGAACGAATGGCGTGGGCGCGTTCCTTTACGGTCCGGCTGACCTTGATGCTGCCGTCGTCCCGCAGGAAACGCCGGATTTCGCCTGCAATTTTCGGCACGGCGTAGGTGGAAAACTGCGTGCCGTATGCCGGATCAAAACCGGATACGGCTTTCAAAAATCCCATGCAGCCCAGCTGATATAGATCGTCCGGGTCGACACCTCTTCCGAAATAACGGCGCGCGATGCTCCAAATCAGCCCTGAATTAAGATGTACCATCTCTTCGGCCGCTTCTTTATTCCCGTTTTTCGCGGCCATCAGACGGTCCAGCGCGGCCTGTTCCATCACTTCATGCTCATCCGGACCGAAATCCTGCGGTGCATTGTGACAGTCGTTCCGCGGCCGGGTTTGGAACGCACGCGTAGCTTGTCCATAAAGCTCTCCATGATGGTAAAGCCCATCCCGCTGCGGTCGTCGCCGCCTGTTGTGAACATGGGCGACCGCGCCTTCATCACGTCCTCAATACCGCAGCCCCAGTCCCGGACCGTGATTTCGATGGAGTTATCGTCAAAAATACGGACGCGCAGCATAATTTTTCCCAATGTATCCGGGTACGCATGGACAATACTGTTCGTCACTGCCTCGCTGACGGCTGTTTTGATATCACCCAGCTCCTCCAGCGTCGGGTCCAGCTGAGCTGCAAAGCAGGCAACAGCCGTCCGGGCAAAACCCTCATTTGCCGACCGGCTTAAAAACTCCATTTTCATGCTGTTGATCTCTGTCATATGTATCAGGCCTCCTTCGTCAGAGCGACGACTTTGATGATGCGCTCCACACCGGACGCATCCATAACACGCCTGGGCTGCTTATTGACATTTTCCACACTGATGGCACCGCCGATTTCTTTCATCCTTCTGAAGGTTTTGAGTACGATGGCGATGCCGGAAGAGTCCATAAAGGTCAGGTTTTTCATGTCCAGAATGGTCTCCCTCGGCAGATGCGTGTCAATCTTTTCTTCGATGAAGGCGACAGCTTTTTTCGCCGCATGGTGATCCAGCTCGCCGTCCAGATAAATTCTCAGATATCCGTTTTCAAACGATGATCCGACTGTCAATGATCTTCCTCCTTTGTGTATTAAGAGCCGGCAAAGTCGGCTGAACAATCAAATAAATACCCGTGTACAAGCTGTACACGGGTATTCTATATGAAGTTGTCTGCGTATTATGTCGGACGATGGATGGCGGTGTTATTTCTTTACAAGCACTCTCGTAGGGCAACCACGGCACTGCACAGAACCCGGGCTCCTTTTGAAAGGAGCTGTCACCCGAAGGGTGACTGAGGATTGTCCCCCACCGCACGGCCGCTCACAGAACGGCCTTTCCACAGTGGACAGACGGTCATCGCATCAACAAAAATTCCAACTCTCCGTGTTATACTGATACGGAAATGCTATGCTTCGAAGCTTTGAGATCGGCAGAAAAAATATATACATAGCGAAAAAAAGATTCTCAAAAACTGATTATCCAGCAACCGCAGCGCTTTGACGCCTGTGAGGACGCAAAAATGTTAATACTTTTGTAATATTTAAGCAAAAATACAAGGCAAAAAAAGCTGTTTTGAAGAAAATACAAGGCAAATTTTCAAAAATACGGGACCAAAAACAAGTATGCCGGGCATCTTGCGTACGAATAGCGGCGCTTTTCAGGTATCGGGATACAAAAAAGGGTGACCTTCCCGCAGGAAAATCACCCTTTATATCGGTACATCAGTTACCCAAACGCCTTCAGGCTTTCTGTCAGATTCTCAATCAGTGCCTTCGTTTTTTCGACGCGTTCGCGTTCGGCGTTGACGACGGCTTCCGGCGCCTTGGAGACGAAGCTTTCATTGCTCAGCTTGGCTTCTGTTCTCTGGAGGTCGTCCCGGGCCTTTTTCAGTTCCTTTTCGATGCGCTCCCGTTCCTTCTGGAGATCGACGAGCTCAGCCAGAGGCATATACAGCTTGGCGTCGTTGGTCACCACGGTGACCATACCTTCTGTTG
>CAZVLO010000004.1:62435-63354 GCA_964628265.1 uncultured Papillibacter sp. | reverse complement strand
CCGAGGATGGCGGTCGGGATCGGCCGCGACGTCGGCACGTTCATCTCGGCGCGGCGGGCGCGGATTGCGCGGACGGCGGCCATGATGATCTCGAAATTCGCTTCGTCCTGGGGGAAGGCCAGCTTGTCGCTGTATTCGGGGTACTTTTCGATCATCAGCGCTTCGCCTTCATGCGGCAGCGCCTGCCAGATTTCTTCGGTGATGAAGGGCATGAAGGGATGCAGGAGCTTCAGCGTCTCGATGAGAACATAAAGCAGCACCTTCTGCGCGCCCAGTTTCGCATTTTCGTCGTCGCCGTTGAGGCGCGGCTTTGTCAGCTCGATATACCAGTCGCAGTAGCTGTCCCAGATGAAGTCATAGATCTTCGAGGCGGCAATGCCGAGCTCAAACTTGTCCATGTTGTCGTTCACTTCACGGGCGAGGGTATTGAGCTTCGACAGGATCCACTTGTCCTCCAGCTCCAGCTTGTCCGGCAGTTCGTTCTTGTCGATGGTCAGGTTCATCATGACAAAGCGGCTGGCGTTCCAGATCTTATTGGCAAAGTTCCGCATGGCTTCGCACCGCTCGGGATAAAAGCGCATATCGTTGCCCGGTGAGTTCCCGGTGATGATATTGAAGCGCAGGGCGTCCGCGCCGTAGGTGTCGATGACCTCGATGGGGTCGACGCCGTTACCGAGGAATTTGTGCATTTTGCGGCCTTGGGCGTCACGAATGAGACCATGGAATAAAACCGTTTTGAACGGCTCCTTTTTCATGTGCTCCATGCCGGAGAAGATCATGCGGGCAACCCAGAAGAAGATAATATCGTAGCCCGTCACAAGGATGCTTGTGGGATAGAAATAGTCAAGGTCCGGCGTCTTTTCCGGCCAGCCCAGCGTGGAGAACGGCCATAGTGCCGACGAAAACCAGGTGTCCAGCA
>CAZVLO010000004.1:61824-62379 GCA_964628265.1 uncultured Papillibacter sp. | reverse complement strand
GCTCACCGTGACGTGACCGCAGTCGGCACAGTACCAGGCCGGGATCTGATGGCCCCACCAGAGCTGGCGGGAGATGCACCAGTCGTGGGCGTTTGTCATCCAGTTGTTATAGATTTTCACAAAGCGTTCGGGCACGAGCTGTATCGTCCCATCCTCCACGACACGCAGCGCTTCCTTGGCCAGCGGCTGCATTTTCACAAACCACTGGGGAGACGTGATGGGCTCCACCGTCGTATTGCAGCGGTAGCACGCGCCGACGCTGTGGGTGTGCTCCTCGACCTTTATAAGCAGGCCGAGCTCTTCCAAATCTTTCACAACCTGCTTCCTGGCATCGTAGCGGTCCATGCCGTTGTATTTGCCGCCGTTGATGATTTTGGCGTTCTCGTCCAGCACCAGCACCTGCTCCAGGTTGTGGCGGAGGCCCACCTCGAAGTCGTTGGGATCGTGGCAGGGCGTCATCTTGACGCAGCCGGTGCCGAATTCCTTGTCCACATACTCGTCGGCGACAACGGGAATTTCCCGGTTCATGAGCGGCAGGATGACGGTTTTGCCGAC
>CAZVLO010000004.1:47234-61814 GCA_964628265.1 uncultured Papillibacter sp. | reverse complement strand
GGTCTCGGGGCGCGTGGTGGCGACGATCACATACTCATCGGAATCCTTGACGGGATATTTAATGTGCCAGAAGTGCCCGGGCTTCTCCTCATGCTCCACCTCGGCGTCAGAAAGCGCCGTGGTGCAGCAGGGGCACCAGTTGATGATGCGGTTGCCTTTATAAATGAGCCCTTTTTCATAAAGTGAAACAAACACCTCGCGGACGGCTTTTGAGCAGCCCTCGTCCATAGTGAAGCGTTCCCGGTCCCAGTCGCAGGAGCTGCCCAGGGTCTTCAGCTGTTCGACAATCCTGCTGCCGTATTTGTGCTTCCACTCCCAGACGCGCGCCGTAAACTTTTCGCGGCCCAGGTCGTAGCGGGTGAGCCCCTCCTTCCGGAGCTCCTCCTCCACCTTGATCTGCGTGGCGATGCCGGCGTGGTCGGTCCCCGGTACCCAGAGGGCGGCATAGCCCTGCATGCGCTTGTGACGGATCAGGACGTCCTGCAGCGTTTCGTCAAAGGCGTGCCCCAGATGGAGCTGCCCTGTGACGTTGGGGGGCGGGATGACGATGGTGAAGGGCTTCTTTTCGGGGTCGATGACACCCTTGAAATACCCGCCGTCCAGCCACATTTGATAAATCTTCTTTTCCACTTCCCTGGGCTCGTACACTTTCGGCAATTCTTTCATAATGAAAACTCCTGCTCTGTCTGATAAAAAAACGCCGCGGGATGATCCGGGGCGTTTTCTGAATCCGCTATAACGAGAAATTATAGAGGATTATTAAAATATTGTCAAGCTAAGGACCCTTAAATCAGCGCACCTTACCCCTGCTGAACAGATTGATAATCGCCAGCAGGATAACAGAGCCTATAACCGCGACAATAAAGCTCCTTAAATTGAACCCTGTTACCGCCCAGCCGTTGATACGGCTCATGATAAACCCGCCGATAAAAGCACCGGCAACGCCGACGATAATATTCATGAGTAAACCCATTGATGCATTCTTTTTCATGATGATGCTGGCCACCCATCCGGCCAGTCCCCCGAAAATGATCCAAGAGATGATTCCCATTTACCGCACTCCTTTCCTTTTTATTTTTTCCAAATTGTAAGGGTTCAATGATAGGACGTATCCCCCGATAATATGCATTTTTTCTGCAACTTGTCTGCAATTATGATACATTTCGCCCTTATAATACATATAATAATAACGATAGACAATATAAAGCGGGTGATTACATGGTGATATTAACCTCACAGACTTCACAGAGAATCAGACGCAGAAAGCTCCGGATTCGAAGACTTTTCATCAAATTGCTCGGCCTTTTATTGGTCATTGGCGTCATCTCGGGGGCTGTCATACTGGCCGCTCAGCTGGGGGACGAGCACCCTCAAAGCGGGCCGGTGGAGATAGACGGCACGCAAAAGATATCCCTGGATGCCGTACAGGGTAAGCTGGAAGCCCTCGACTGGGTCGAGCAGGACCTGCTTCTGATAAACGATTATTCCCGCCCCGGTACGGCGCTGAAAAAAGTCAATGCAATCGTCATCCACTACGTGGGAAATCCCGGGACGACGGCGGCCCAGAACCGTTCTTTTTACAGCAGGCTGGCCGAGAACCGCCAGACCTCCGCCAGCAGCAATTTCCTCATCGGCATGGAGGGCGAGATTCTGGCCTGCGTACCGGTCAACGAGGTGGCGTACTGCTCCAACTGGAGAAATGAGGACACGCTTTCCATCGAATGCTGCCACCCGGACGAATCAGGTAAGTTTACGGGCGATACATACGAATCGCTGGTGAAATTGACCGCATGGTTGTGCAATGAGCTCGAGCTTGATTCGTTTGATCTGCTCAGGCATTATGATGTGACAGGCAAGGAATGTCCTAAATACTACATCGATCATGAGGATGCGTGGGAGTTGTTTAAAGCCGACGCGCAGGACGCGCTGGATGCTTTGCGCGCGGCCTGAGGTCATCTTTCAGCGCCCCGGTTGATATCCTAAGACTCTGTTTTTACGGCGGCGATCTCAGGCGCCAGCGCCTGCAAGTAGGCTTCCTTCGGCTGGACGCCGACAAAGCGCTTGTCTTCCCTGCCGTTTCTGAAAAGGATGACGGTCGGGATGCTCATGACGCTGTATTCCAGAGCGAGCTCACTCTCGGCGTCCACGTCCACCTTGGCGACCTTGACGCTGTCTTTCAGCTCTCCCGCAATTTCGTCGATGACGGGCGCCAGCATTTTACACGGCATGCACCAGCCCGCCCAGAAGTCCACCAGAACCGTGCCGGAATTGATCGTGTTGTCGAAATCTTTCTTTGTCAGATGCAAAATTCCCATATATGCCTTCCTTTCGTGATTTTATATTTTGATTACGCTTCACGCGTCAGATATTCAACCGCGGATAAAACCGCCACCTGCCCCTCGCCGACGGCCTTGGCGATCTGATAGGGCGTGCCTGTACAATCCCCGGCCGCAAAAACACCGGGCATATTTGTTTTCATGGACCGATCCACCCTGATGTGGCCTTTCTCCGTTTCCAGTCCCGGAATCAGCGACGCCGGGGCAATCGTCTGACGAAGGATAAATACACCGTCGCAGGGTATATCCTCTCCATCCGCGGTGACGGAGGTCACCCTGTCCTCGCCGTTGACTTTGATTTTTTTCGTTTTCACCTTTGTCACCTCACAGCCTATGGAGGTCAGAAAATCCGCCTCCTCCTCAGCGTCCGGCGACAGGCAGACAACAACAACCTTCTTGCCCCGGTACAGCATGCCGTCGCAGGTGGCGCAGTAGGAGACGCCGCTGCCCAGAAGCTCTGCTTCACCAGGGAATACGGACGCCTGAATAATGCCGGTGGCGAGGATCAGGCTCTTCCCGGTCAGAACCTCGGAGCCGTAGCCCACACTGATTTCCTTCCCCATGGGCAGAACCGTCGTCACCCGGCCGGTGACGAGCTCCACGCCCATATCGGCAGCATGCGCCCGCATTTTTTCCGACAGCGCTGCGCCGGATAAGCCCGGCAATCCGGGGTAGTTGCCAATCTCGGCCGCTTTATACAGTCCGCTCTCGGCGCTGCTGTTGGAGATGACAACAACGCTTTTTTCACGCATTCTTGCGGTAATGGCGGCGGAGAATCCCGCTGGCCCGCTCCCGATAATGATAATATCGTACATACATTGCCTCCAAGAAATCAACGATAGGAATGCTTTTTGCCATTTTATCATACCGGAATTGTAAATACCACAATAAGCGTGTATAATACACTCTCAAGATAATAATTGGAGTTGAGGGACATGGAAGAGGCCTCTAAAAATTTCATACACGCATTTATCGAGGAGGATATCGCCCCCGGCGGCCGGTTTGAGGGGAAAACGGTTCACACCAGGTTTCCGCCCGAGCCGAACGGCTATCTGCATATCGGGCACTGCAAAGCGCTGACCATCGACTTCGGTAGCGCGGAGCGCTTCGGCGGTCTCTGCAACCTGAGGTTCGACGACACAAATCCCGTTAAGGAAGACGAGGAATATGTGGACGCCATTAAAGAGGACATCAAGTGGCTGGGCTTTTCCTGGGGCGACCGGCTCTATTACGGCAGCGACTATTTTGAGAAGACATACGAGCTTGCCATAGGCCTCATTAAAAAAGGGCTGGCCTATGTCTGCCAGCTGTCCCCCGACGAATTCAGGGAGCGCCGCGGCGACGTGGGCGTCCCGGCGACAAGCCCGTACAGAGACCGCCCGATTGAGGAGAGCCTCGCACTCTTTGAACGCATGAGAAACGGCGAATTCAAGGAAGGCGACATGACGCTGCGGGCGAAAATCGACCTGGCCAGCGGGAACTTCAATATGCGCGACCCGGTTTTGTACCGCATCCGCTACGCCCATCACCATCGCCAGGGTGACAAATGGTGCGTCTACCCCATGTACGATTTCGCACATCCGATTCAGGACGCGCTGGAGGGCATCACCCATTCACTGTGCTCTCTGGAGTACGAAGACCACCGGCCGCTGTACGACTGGGTCATTGAAAATACCGACGTGCCGTCAAGGCCCCGCCAGATTGAGTTTTCCCGGCTTGGCATCAACTATACCGTCATGTCCAAGCGCAAGCTGCGCCGCCTCGTTGAGGAGGGTTATGTGTCCGGCTGGGACGACCCGCGCATGCCCACGCTCTGCGGCCTGCGCAGAAGGGGCTATACGCCGTTATCCATCCGCAATTTCTGTGAGCGCATCGGCGTGGCGAAAGCGGCCAGTACCGTTGAGTACGGTTTTCTTGAGCACTGCCTCCGGGAGAATCTGAATCAGATCGCCGGGCGCGTTATGGCCGTTCTCCGGCCGGTCAGGCTGACGATCACAAATTATCCCGAAGGCAAAAGCGAAGAATTTGAGATCGAAAACAATCCCGAAGACGAATCGATGGGGACCAGGGTTATCTCCTTCTCCCGTCATTTATGGGTAGAGCAGGACGATTTTGCGGTCGAGCCGCCGAAGAAGTACAACCGGCTGTTTGTCGGCAACGAGGTGCGCCTGAAATCCGCTTATATCGTCAAATGCACCGGATATAAGACAGACGAAGCCGGCACAGTGACGGAGATTCTGGCCGAGTACGACCCCGAGACCCGCGGCGGGAATACGCCCGATGGACGAAAGGTCCGCGGGACGATCCACTGGGTCGACGCCGATAATAGCGTCGACGCCGAAGTCCGTCTCTACGACAATCTTTTTTCCGATCCCGACCCCGATGGCGGCGACAAGGATTTTGTCGCATGCCTGAATCCCGATTCCCTGGAGACACTGACCGGCTGCAAGGCGGAACGGTCACTGGAAAATGCGAAATCGCCCGATACATTCCAGTTCCTGCGGTTGGGTTATTTCACCGCCGACAGCAGGGATTCCCGGCCGGGCAGTCTCGTTTTCAACAGATCGGTCGCTTTGAAGGACAGCTTTAAGGTGTAGCTGCATGCAATTCGCCTGTTTACGTGTCGTGTGTCGTGTTATGAAATTATTCATATAAATTTTCCTTAATATGGTATAAACAGCGTATCTACCGTCAAAAATAACGGAAGATACGCTGTTATCTCGTTATATCAATGCTTAAACTCTTACCGGCACATTGGTATAGGTCAAAACTCATGACAACAGGAGGATCAGGTGTGAAAGATAGGAAGACATTTTTACGCAAAATCGGCAATTTCCTCGCCGGGAAGGACTTTTATGTGGTCCTTGCCATCTGCACGGTCGTCATCGGTGTTTCTGCATGGATCCTGTTATCCACGGGAAGCAAAATGGGGATGCCGGATACAGGCGGCATAGACGCTGAGCCGGACAGACAGGAGGTCATGGTATCGCCAAACTACGATGCTCCCGACATACCGATAGCGGAGGTGTTAGAAAATCAGCCGGCAGTCTCACCGGAGCCGACTGAGACCGCAAAACCTAGTACCGCGCCAATCGAAAACAAGCCCGGGAAAAACGCGGCGTCCGAAGCTGAGGATCAGTCCGCGCCTGTTATGGCCAAGGACCTGAGCTATGTCTGGCCGATTGTCGGGGATATTGCTGTTGTTTATTCCGTGGACGAGCTCATTTACAACAAAACGATGTCCGACTGGCGGACCCACAACGGAATCGACATCAGCGGCCTGATTGGAACGAAGGTTTTAGCCGTGGCTGACGGAACGGTCACCGACATCGTCAAGGACGATCTGCTCGGAACAACCGTCACCATCGATCACGGGAACGGGCTGAAGAGCATTTACGCCAATCTGGCGAAGACACCCGTCGTTAACAAAGACGACAAGGTGGCCATGGGCTCTGTGATCGGCGCGGTGGGCGATACCGCCCTCGGTGAGACCAGCGAGGTCTCGCATCTCCATTTTGCTATGACCTTGGATGACGAGCTGGTCGACCCGTGCAAGTATCTGCCGAAATAGCATTTTCCTGAACAGCCGAAAAACCACATAAGCTGCATCTAACTGATTTCCCGTTTTTTTCGCACGGCGAGAAAAACGGGAAATGTTCATATCGGCAGTTTGGCGGCCTTCGTCACTGCCGCATCAGCTTTCAGCTTTCTTGAAAGCCGCATAAAATAGATAAAGCATATAATCAAAGAACCCAGCGATGAAAGCGGGGCGGCGAAGCCGATTGTAAACAGCGTCGCGCCGGCCATGCGTCCGAAGATAATGACAAACGGTACGCGGATCAAAAATGTTGTCAGCAGCGAATGGGTCATTGAAAACACGGATTTGTTGCAGCTTGTGAAAAATGCGTTGAAATTAAAGACAAAGGCCACTGCCATACAGTCAAGTGAATATGTTTTAAGATAGAGCGCTGCTTCCCCGATGACGGCGGAATCCTTGCTGAAAATCGACGTCAGCGCCGTACCGAAGAGCCAGCTGCAGGCGCTGACGATGACACCGATGGTCAGCGATATGAATATACCCGTCCAAAGAGCTTTTATTGAGCGGTCCTGCCTGTTTGCGCCGAAATTGTGCGCCGACATCGTCGCAACGGCAGCGGAAACGGCCATCGTCGGCATCATCAGAAAGCCGATGAGCTTTTCGACCGTTCCGACGGCGGCGGAGGCTACAAGACCCATATCATTAACAACAGCCGTGATGAGCAAAAACGAAAGGCTGATCAAAACCTCCTGCAGCGATATCGGCAGCCCGAGGCGCAGCATTTTCCCGGCATATCTGCGCCGGAGCTTGAAATCGTCCCTCTGGAAATCAAATCCGATTCCCTTCCTGCGAAGAAACATGAACGAAGATACGAGACTGACCGCCTGTGCGATAACCGTTGCCAAAGCGGCTCCCGCAGCTCCCATACCGAAGCCTTTGATAAAAAGCAGGTCCAGAATAATATTGACAACACAGGCAATCCCGACAAAAAGCAGCGGCGTTTTAGAGTCACCGATTCCCCGGTATATGCTGCTGACAACGTTGTATCCCACTATAAAAACGATTCCCAGAGAGCAGATGAGCAGATAATCCTTCGCAGCCCCTATAGCCTCGGGCGGCGTTCTCATGGCCGTGACGATCGGACCGCAAAGCAGAACACATATAACCGTCAGTGCGGCGGATAAGAACACGAAAAAAATAACGGCTGCGCCGATGGCCTGCGTCACATCCTTCCTGCTTCCCGCGCCGGCAAACTGGCCTATCATCACCGTCAGGCCGGTCGTTGCGCCCGAAACCGCCAGCATAATTGACGTCATCACCTGACTGGATATCGTAACGGCCGACATGTCGGCCGTCGACGCAAAATTTCCGACGACGATCAGATCGACGGCAGAATACAGTATCTGTAAGATCATTGACAGCATCATCGGTATTGCGAACCGGATCAGGCCCCTTGTTATTCTGTCTTTGAGCAGATAATCGTTGTTTGCCATGTTGCACCGCCATAAGTATATAACGCTGTATTCGTTCGTACTTATGTATGGTAACAAGCAAACTGAACGCTGTCAACCCTGAGCAAACACGCAGACAACAACCGAAATCCAACTTTACTCTTCCAATTTATTCTGAAATATATTAGAATACATTAGAATAGTAAATTTGCTTCTTGGAGGTATGCTGATGACTACAGACAAACCTGTGTTCAAACGGGTATTACTCAAAATAAGCGGAGAGGCGCTGTCTGGAGACAAACACTTCGGGCTTGATTTTGATGTTATAAAAAGCGTATGCAAAGTTATAAAAAAGTGCGTTGATACAGGCGTTGAAATCGGCATTGTCGTGGGCGGCGGCAACTTTTGGCGCGGCACCAAGGACGGCGGCGGAAAGATAGAGCGTACACGAGCGGACCATATGGGTATGATGGCTACTGTGATGAACTGCCTGGCGCTGGCCGACATGCTGGAGCAGATGGATGTCTCCGTCCGGGTCCAGACAGCGTTGGAGATTAAGGCCGTCGCCGAGCCGTATATCCGGCTCAAGGCCGACAAGCACCTGAAAAACGGCCGCGTCGTCATTTTCGGATGCGGAACCGGTTGCCCCTATTTTTCAACGGATACTGCCGCCGTTCTGAGGGCGGCGGAAATTCAGGCTGATGTGATTCTCCTGGCCAAAACCATTGACGGCGTCTACAGCGCCGATCCGAATATTGACCCAAATGCCGTTAAATTCGACACGATATCGTACGATGAAATCCTGGCAAATCACCTGACTGTCATGGATTCGACGGCGACGTCGCTGTCAATGGACAATCATATCCCTGTCATACTCTTCGCACTGAAGGATCCGGAAAATATTTACCGGGTCATCATGGGTGAAAAAATAGGCACAGTCGTCGGATGACTGCATCAAATAAGGAGGTAACGGTATGTTTGCTGAGTATGAGACTAAAATGAAAAAAACGATTGAGGTGCTGCACTCCCAGTTTTCGTCGGTGCGTGCCGGCCGCGCCAACGCGTCTGTCCTGGATCACATCCGGGTTGAGTATTACGGCACTCCGACACCCATCAACCAGATCGCTTCCATATCTACCCCGGACCCCCGTTCGCTTATGATCCAGCCATGGGATGCTGCCAGCCTCAAAGCTATCGAAAAGGCGATAAACACCTCCGATCTGGGGATCAATCCCACAAATGACGGCCGCGTCATACGTCTCGTCTTCCCGCAGCTCACGGAGGAGCGCCGGAAAGAGCTTGTCAAGCAGATCGGCAAATATGCGGAGGAATCTAAGATCGCCATCCGCAATATCCGCCGCGACGCGATGGAGACCTTCAAGACGCAGAAGAAAAAGTCCGAAATTACGGAAGACGACATGAAGAACATTGAAAAGGACCTGCAGAAGCTGACGGATGATTATATCCGGGAAGTTGACAACACCGCGGAGATAAAAGAAAAGGAATTATACGAGATATAAAATCCAGGGGGCAGCATCATTGTAGGGCGGAACCCTGTGTCGGTCCCTGCACAGAAATGTAGGCCGTTATGAAACTGTTTAGAAGAAAAAAAACGCAGGCGGGGCAGCTTGATACCAATAAGCTCCCCCGCCATATTGCAGTGATTATGGACGGTAACGGGCGCTGGGCAAGAAAGCGCGGCCTGCCCCGGACAGCCGGCCATTCCGCCGGCGCGGAAACTTTCCGGCGAATTGCTACCTATTGCAAACGTATCGGTATAGAATATCTTACCGTCTTCGCTTTCTCTACCGAAAACTGGAGCAGACCCGCGGATGAAGTCCGCGCTATTATGGATATTCTGGAGCGATACCTGAAAGAAGCCATCGAGACGATGGAGCGCGACCGTGTCAAAATGAAATTTTTCGGCGATATCACTGTTTTATCACAAAAGCTCCAGCGGCTGATTGCCGAAACCGAGAGGATATCGGAGCGGTTTAGCGGCGTACAGGTTAATATGTGCGTCAATTACGGGGGACGGGATGAAATCATCCGCGCCGCCCGGGCCTATGCCGAGGAGTATGAAAAAACAGGCGCCCCTCTGACGGAAGAAAAGTTTTCCCGGTACTTGTTCTCCGCCGGGCTGCCCGACCCTGATCTCATTATCCGGCCCAGCGGGGAAATGCGTATATCCAATTTTTTATTGTGGCAATCGGCCTATTCCGAGTTTTATTGCACGGATGTCCTGTGGCCTGATTTCGACGAGCGCGAGCTTGACCGCGCCCTCATATCATATCAGCAAAGAAACCGCCGTTTCGGGAGGGTGGAACAGGAATAATGAAAATGAGAATCATCGTCGCCGTCATTAGCGTACCGCTGCTGTTTGCCGTCTTGTTTTACCTTCCGCCAGTCGCCACAGCAGTTGTCGTGGCAGCAATCGCAGTTATTGCCTCCTTTGAGCTGTTGAGAGCTGTCGGCAAAGGCGCACAGAAGCGGCTTTACGTTTATGCCGCCGCTGCCGCGGCGCTTATCCCTGTCGGCGTTCTGCTCAGCCCGGGGGATTTTGTGTTCCGCGCTGTGTCAGTACTGCTCATATCCCTTCTGTTCGGCGACGCTGTTGTGTCATATAAACCGGGCAATAAAATTACGCTCACAAAGCTGTCAGCCGTCATTTTCGGCGGCTTGCTGATCCCTTGGCTGCTGTCGTCAATCGTCAGCCTGAAGCTTCTTGATAACGGCAGGTTTTATGTACTGATACCCATTATCATCGCTTTCATAACAGACGGCGGAGCCTATTTCACAGGCGTCTTCTTCGGCAAGCATCATCCCTTCCCGACGGTCAGCCCCAAGAAGACGGCCGAGGGCTGTGCCGGCGGCATCATAAAATGCATAGCCGCGGTCGTTGTTTACGGTGTTATCCTGCGTTACGCGGCTTCCTTTGATGTTAATTTTTACGCAATGGCACTTTACGGCCTTGCGGGCGGCATCGTCACTGAGCTGGGCGATTTGGCCTTCTCTCTGGTTAAAAGAGAATACGGCGTTAAGGATTACGGCAATCTGCTCCCGGGTCACGGTGGGATGCTGGATCGGTTCGACAGCATGGTTTTCGCAGCCCCGGTCATCCACCTTCTGATCCGTCTGCTCCCGGCGTTTTAAACTATCAACGATTAAAATGTACGGCGGGGAGTGCCCCGGCGTTTTGCTGAGCAATTTTTACATGGTTAATTTTGACATGGTTGATTTATTTATATATAAGCATATATAATGTATTCGTCATTTATCGCCTTTACAGCTTCAGACGGGCGGCGGGGCTTTCCCGTCGAGCCCTGATTTAACAGTCATAAACCATCATTTTGTACAGGCGTTCAGGAATAGGATAGGTAGTGCCAGTGGAAAGAACAAGTATATCGCTGCTTGGCTCGACAGGCTCCATCGGCAGGCAGACGCTCGATGTTGCTGATAATTTAGGGCTCAGCGTCTGCGCCCTCAGCGCGGGCAGCAACACAGAGCTTCTGGAGCAGCAGACCAGAAAATATAGACCCCGCCTCGTGGCCGTATTCGATGAAAACGCCGCCCGTGATTTAACGGTGCGGCTGCGCGATACGGAAGTGAAGGTTGTCTCGGGAATGGCGGGGCTTATCGAAGCTTCAACGCTGGACGAGGCGGACACGGTAGTCACTGCCGTTGTCGGAACGGTTGGCCTGAAGCCGACGCTGGCCGCTGTCAAAAAGGGAAAGCGCATTGCCCTGGCCAACAAGGAGACGCTTGTCTGCGCCGGCAATCATGTTATGACCGCTGCACAGGCTTCCGATGCCGAAATATTGCCTGTGGATTCGGAGCATTCCGCGATTTTCCAGTGCCTTTCCGGAAACAGAGAGCGTCCCTTCAAGCGCATCCTCCTGACAGCGTCGGGCGGACCGTTTCGTGGAAAATCTCACAGCGAGCTTGAAAAGGTGACCTGCCGGGAAGCCCTCCGCCACCCCAACTGGCAGATGGGCAAAAAAATCACCGTCGATTCAGCCACGCTCATGAATAAGGGCTTGGAATACATTGAGGCAATGCATCTCTTCGGCGCAGCGCCCAGCCAGATCAGAATTCTCGTCCACCCCCAGAGCATCATACACTCCATGGTGGAGTTTGACGACAATTCCGTCATCGCGCAGCTGTCTGTCCCGGATATGCGCCTGCCAATCCAGTACGCCCTGACGTACCCGAATAGGCAGCCCTCACCCGCACACGCCCTGGATTTCACTGAAATCGGAGCATTGACATTCGAAGAACCCGATTTACAGGTCTTCCGGTGCCTGAAGCTGGCCTTGGACACAGCCCGAATTCCGGGCACAGCCTGCGCCGTTATGAACGCGGCCAATGAGGCTGCCGTTTCTCTGTTTTTAGAGGAGTCAATTATGTTCACCCAGATTTACGAATGCGCCGTACACGCTTTGGAAAGGATAAAAAACGTCGCGAATCCATCGTTGGACGACATCATCGCAGCAGACGCCGACGCCAGACGGATCGTTTTTGAGCATTTCGGTAAAAAATAACCCTGCAGGAAAGGGCAGATGTCATGTATATTGTAATCGCAATCTTAGCCTTCGGTTTTCTCATCGTCATCCATGAGCTGGGTCACTTCATTGCCGCGAAGGCTTTCAACGTCAAGGTCGTGGAGTTTTCTATCGGTATGGGCCCCAAGCTCTTCAAAAAGCAAGGCAATGAAACGCTGTTCTCCGTGCGCGCGCTGCCCATCGGCGGTTCCTGTATGATGGAAGGCGAGGACGAGGCGACGCCGGATCCTCGTTCGTTTACAGCGCAGGCCCGGTGGAAACGGTTCATTATCCTCATTGCCGGCTCGTTTATGAACTTTTTGACCGGGTCTGTCATTGTCCTGATCCTTGTTTCGCAGGCTGCCGGTTTTGTCGGTAATACCGTGACAGCATTAGCCGACGGCTTTCCACTTAAAGGTGAAGCCGGTCTCATGGAAGGGGACAAAATCGTTTCCATTAACGGTGAACGGATATATTATTCCAGTGATTTCCTGACGTTTTTGAGCCTCGCCGGAGATCAGCCCGTGGATATGGTCATCATGAGAAACGGTGAAAAAATCACACGGAACAGCTTCCCACTCCAAATGCGCGAATACACCGAAGACGGCGAAACCAGGCTCCGATACGGTATTACCTTTGACAGGATTAACGCTACACTGGGCGAGAAATTAAAGTACACGGGCTATCAGACAATGAATTTTGTCCGAATCACCCGCGTGAGCCTTGCCATGCTTTTCAGCGGGTCTGCCGGGATTAAGGATCTCTCCGGGCCGGTGGGCATCGTCTCGGCCATCAATGATGTGGGCCAGGACCCGGAGACGACGACGGCGGAAAAGCTCTACAGTGTGGCAAACTTCTGCGCGTTTATCGCTGTGACGCTTGCGGTGATGAATATGCTGCCGATCCCGGCACTGGATGGCGGGCGTATATTCCTTATGGTCGTCGCTTATCTCATCGAAAAAATCACCCGGCGGCGTCTGGACCCGAAATACGAGGGGTATGTTCACACAGCAGGCTTCGTCCTGCTTCTGGGGCTCATGGTCTTCGTCATGGTGAATGATGTGGTGAAGCTCTTCAATGGCTAGAAAACAAATTATCGTGGGCGGAATTCCGATCGGCGGCGGCGCGCCGGTCACCGTCCAGTCGATGACGAACACGAAAACAGACGACATCGCCGAAACTGTCGCCCAGATAAATCGGCTCCGGGAGGCCGGGTGCGATATCGTGCGCGTTGCCGTCCCCGACAGTGCCGCTGCCCGCGCCGTTGAAGCGATTAAAAAGCAGACCGATATCCCTATCGTCGCCGACATTCACTTTGATTACAGGCTGGCTGTTGAAGCGGCAGAAGCCGGCGCCGACAAGATAAGGATAAATCCGGGCAATATCGGCGGCAGCGACAATATCAAAGCTGTGACGCAGACCTGCCTCAAATACGGTATCCCCATACGAATCGGTGTCAATTCGGGAAGTCTGGAAAAAGATATATTGTCCAAATTTGGCGGCGTGACACCGGACGCTCTTTTGGAGAGCGCGATGCGTCATGTCCGCTTGCTCAACATATTTGATTTTGACGATATCTGTCTATCGGTCAAAACGTCCGATGTGCGCCTGACAATCGAAGCCTACAGGCTGCTTTATCAAATCACCGATTATCCTCTGCATCTGGGCGTCACCGAGGCCGGTACGGAGTATATGGGCATCATCAAATCTTCCGTCGGCATCGGCGCTCTGCTCTCCGGGGGTATCGGGGACACCATCCGCGTTTCGCTGACGGCTCCGCCGGAGCGGGAGGTTAAAGCAGGCATCGCAATACTCAAAGCCCTGGGTCTTAAAAAAAGCGGCGTTGACCTGATATCCTGCCCTACGTGCGGGCGGACGAAAATCGATCTCATCCCCATTGCCGCCGAAGTCGAGCGGCGTCTTGAAAAAATTGACCGCCCCATTACCGTGGCTGTCATGGGCTGCGCTGTCAACGGCCCGGGGGAAGCCGCGCGCGCTGACTACGGCATAGCGGGCGGCGACAGCCAGGGCGTTCTGTTCAAAAAGGGCAAAGTCGTCGGGAAAGTCCCGATGGACAGGCTGGTTGATGCGCTTTTGGACTTAATTGATAAAAACTGAGTGTCATTTTGGGTGCGCAAACAGCATTCTTCGCTGCACCCGGAATGACATTCATACGATAATTATTTATATACCCACTTTATATCCACTGCTTCGAAAGGGAGTTTTTATTTGGGCGGGCAAAATCACGTACCTTTTTTTGATATGTTCTCATGCTGCAGGGAATCGGAAACACTTGCCGGCACTCTGGAAAAATCATATGTTGTACGCGCGACGGTAGACAAGTCCAGAATGGCAATGCAGATATCCCTTCTGCTGCCGGGGCCGGTCGCGCCGGTTGATATCATGCTGATCGAGGAGGGCATCAAAACGGAGCTGGGGCTCTCAAACGTCGCTATATCGCCGCTTTATCCCCACAGCGCTCATTCTGAGAAAACAATTGGCAGAAGGAAGAGAGAGAACCCTGTTATATACGGCAAGACCCCCGGCGGAAGCATTACCCCCATGGAACTGGTAACCCTCGACCTGGGAAAGGTGACCGTCCGCGGCGAGGTGTTCGACGTCCATTCCAGAGACATTCCGAAGCGCAACGCCTGGGTTTTGAATTTCGATATGACTGACAACACCGGCTCGGTGCGTATATCGAAGTTTATGAT